>JBAXET010000032.1:0-24954 GCA_037140275.1 Ferruginibacter sp.
ATTAGATTTGTTAAAAATAATATAGGTGCTTATAGCAATCTTTTCATTGTTCCGTCAGGAACATCCCGTTGGTAGAAACGATATTTCGTTTCATTTTATCCGTTCCGTAGGAACGGCCGGTGCTTTTTAATGAATTGCTGTTTTTTGTCGTAACAGCACAGGACAATACAAATGCTGTAATAAAATATATTTACCATCACATAAATTATTGCTGTATGAAAAAAATAGGAGCCATTAGTGCTTTCCTGTTGTTGTTTGCTGTAAATGCTGTTGTAGCTTTAAATAATCCTTGCAATTTGCTTATTGCACCAGTTACATTGGCTGAAAATTCAGTCAGTTTGTTATGGGATAAAGTGTACAGTACCGATACCGTTCGGCACGAAATCTTTCTGAATAATAAATTATATACAACAAATGAAAAATAAATATTTTCTGATTATTATTTTTTTAATAAGTGCTGCACAGTTGAAAGCACAAACAGATACCCCTTCGGTGTATATATTCTCCTATTTCAACAATAACGGAAAAGACGGCTTGCATCTTGCTTACAGTACAGATGGATATAAATGGACGGCGCTACATGGCGACAGTTCAGTTTTAAAGCCCACTGTGGCAAAGGATAAATTAATGCGTGACCCCTGTATCATTCGGGGCGCAGATCATTTGTTTCATATGGTATGGACCGTTAGCTGGAATGATAAAGGCATTGGATATGCCAGTAGTACTGATTTAATTCATTGGAGTGAGCAGCAGTTTATTCCAGTAATGGCGAAGGAAGACAGTGCCAGAAATTGCTGGGCACCCGAAATTACTTATGACGCAAATAAAAAGCAGTACATGATCTACTGGGCTACAACAATTGCCGGTAAATATAAAATGGATACGCTTGTGGAGAGTCGTTACAACCATCGTTTGTATTATGTAACCACAAAAGATTTTAAGCGTTTCAGCAGCACCAAATTATTGTACGATAAAGGCTTTAATGTTATTGATGCCACTATAGTGCCTGATGGAAAACAATTTGTAATGTTTGTAAAAGATGAGACCAGGATTCCTCCACAAAAAAACATTAAAATAACCACCAGTAAAAAACTGAATAAAGGTTATACACTTGCATCGGCACCTATCACTGGTAATTATTGGGCAGAAGGACCTACTACATTAAAGCTTGGAAATAACTGGATTGTATATTTTGATAAATACCGCGATCATAAATATGGAGCTGTTCAATCCGCTGATTTAAAAACCTGGGTTGATGTATCCGATAAAATTGCATTGCCCAAAGGCATTCGTCATGGAAGTATTTTTACCATTACCATAAAAGAGTTGCAGCAATTGTTGAAGGGGATGTGAATGGTGAATGGTGAATAGTGAATGGTGAATAGTGAAGGGTGAATTGCTAATGGTCAATAGTGAATGGAGCACAAAGAGGAGTGGTCTAAAGTTCCCCCTTTAGGGGACGGAGGGGTAATTATTCTATTTCCTCCACCTTACTGATCAAAATACTCACGCCCAATCCCAAACATGCCATTACAGCAAATGAATATTGCAGTCCTGCTAACTGTGCAATGTAGCCGATAAGGGGAGGTCCAACAAAAAAGCCTAAGAAACTAATACTGCTTACTGTTGCAATGGCGATTCCTTTTGCAGTCTTTAATTGAACACGACCAACAGTACTGTATAATAAAGGAATGATGGTGCTGGTACCAAAACCCACCATTAAGAAACCAATAGTGGCGGTTATGATATAAGGAAAGATTACGGCAAACAGCATGCCGCTGAAAATTAAAATACCTGCCAGTTGTACCATTTTTTTACGGCCAAATTTGGCTGCTAAATGGTCGCCCACAAATCTTCCAGTGGCCATCATAATCATAAAAGACATCAACCCCAATGGAACTAGTGAGCCTTCGGCCTTTACCACTTCTTTAAAATATACGCCGCTCCAGTCGAACATACAACCTTCGCAGCTCATGCAACAAAAACCGATTACCCCCAGTTTTACCAATATGCGTTCGGGCTTTTTTATACCTTTAAAAGATGCTGAAACTTTGCTGGTAGGTGTAATAATCAGATAACGGTTAAATATAAACATCATAATGATGACCAGCGATGCAATGATGCAAAAGTGCAGATAAGGTACAATATGAAACTTTACCATCTGTGATCCAATTGTTGCACCTATAAAACCCGACAAACTCCATACGCCATGAAAGGAAGACATGATTGGTCTGCCAAATAAAGCCTCTGCATTGATGCCCTGTGTGTTTACTGATATATTACTCATATTACCGCATATACCCAGAATGAATAAACATAGGGCCAGCTGCCAGGGATGCTGCACCAAACCAATATTGGTTAAGGCAATGGCATAAAATACTATGGCAACCCGCAACACATATTTACTGCCAAATCTGGTTACTGCACGGCCGCTGAAAAACATGGTCATCAGCAGGCAATGCCCATAATACATTAGACAGTGCTGCTTTGCTCATATGCAGGGATTCTTTAAAATCAGGTATACGGCTTGCCCAACTCATAAAGCAAATGCCCAGACAAAAAAAGAATACTGATACTGCAATGCGCACCTGTAATTTGCTGTAATGCGGAGGTATGGTAATAGTTGCTGTCAATTAGTTTTAATATGACACTAAGATAATTTAAAATTGATGCCGAAACGATACGGTTGTATCAATATTTTACAATGCTATTCGGGAAAAAGGAGCGCAATTAATTATTGACCGGCATATAGATCGTCCCAAATGGTGTTTGCATTTTTTTCAAACACAAGGGTAAGTATAGCATTAGTAACCATCCAGCTGCCTTCAGCAATTTCCGCTTCTAATTGACCGGGATCCCAGCCGCAATAGCCAATAAATAACTTGATATCATCTTCAGGATGAATAACAGTATTGATGTGAGCAACAGCTTGTTTAAAATCGCCGCATAAATAAATACCATCTGCAATTAATGAGCAGTGCTCAATAATATCCGGTCCGCGATGAATAAAATACAGACTTTCATTTTCAACCGGGCCGCCTTCATATAAAGGAAAGGTTTTACAATTCCTGAATTCAACCAGTTCATTAAAGCTGCGGGTATAAGGCTTATTAATTACAAAGCCCATGGCACCTTTAGTGTTTAATTCGCAAATAGCAATTACCACCTTGTCGAAGTTGGGGTCTTCCAAAACAGGACTACTAATTAATATGGTGCCGGGCTGTAATGACAATGTAAAATATATGGACTAAAATTAGTGTATATAAGGCTTGAAGACAAATACAATACCTGAAAAGAATTATGAAGAAATAACTTTGCAATTTGGCATATTATAAAGCAACCATTGATTTGTTCGGTACGATTGGATGGAAAAGTAAAAGTATATGAACAAATTGTATTTAGTTACCGGAATTTGTTTTTTATTAAGCTGCAGCAAAAAAGGAGTGGTACCTCCCAGTCCGAATGTTGTTATCAATACTCCAACAGAAAATCAGCATTATGTAAAAGGCGATACCATCCGTATTACCGGAACAGTAACCCATTCAGCTGATATTCTGGAAGTGGCTGTTCATATGACCAATACTACTACAAATGTGGAATTCTTTCACAACCATTTTAGTGCAGGAAACCTGCGACTCTATAATTTCAGCAGTGTATATGGCATAGCCGATAATGTAAAAGCCATATACAAAGTAGAAGTGGAAGGGAATGATTTGGATGGCAATACTACTACTAAAGAAATGACGATCACCGTAAACTGATTATAGCAGGATACAACAGGATACCATCTGGCAGTTAATGTGTTACTTTACAACATTAACAATTATTGCTATGATGAATAAAAGAATGGTATGCCTGCTGGTATTAATGTCTGCTTTATGGATAACTGTAAAAGCACAAACTCCCGATTTATCCTGGGCAGTCAAAACAGGGGCTAAGTTTTACCCCGTTTCCAAAAAAATATACAGTGTAAATGATTATGGTGCAGTAAGTGATACTGTAACTGTAAACACAAAATCCATTCAAAAAGCTATTGATGAATGTGCTGCCAAAGGAGGCGGCATAGTTACGTTTAAACCAGGCACTTATGTCAGCGGCAGCATCTTTGTAAAAAGCAATGTGGTATTGCAGATTGATAAAGGGGTGCTGATTCTGGGATCTCAAAATTTTGATGACTATCCCGATATTGATACCCGTGTTGCCGGAATGGAAATGATTTGGCCTGCAGCATTAATTAATGTTATTGACGCCAAAAATGCAGCCGTAACCGGAAAAGGCATTATTAATGCAAGAGGTAAATTTTGCTGGGATAAATACTGGAAAATGCGCAAAGAATATGATGCCAAAGGCCTGCGCTGGATTGTGGATTATGATGTTAAAAGAGTAAGAACCCTGCTAGTACAAAACTCGCAGGATATTACAGTAAAAGACCTCACGTTTAAAAATGCCGGTTTCTGGACGGTGCAATTATTATACAGCAAGCAGGTAACCGTTGACGGTATCGTAATTAAAAATAATGAAGATGGCAGTGGCCCCAGTACCGACGGCGTTGATATTGATTCTTCTACCTGGGTATTGATACAGAACTGCGATATTGACTGTAATGATGATAATTTTTGTTTAAAAGCCGGCCGCGACTGGGATGGATTAAGGGTGAACAAACCAACAGCTTATGTGGTCATACGTAAATGTGTGGCCCGCAGGGGAGCAGGGCTGGTAACACTGGGCAGCGAAACTTCAGGAGGGATTCATCATATTTTAGCCACTGATTTATATGCCAAACATACCGACAATGGGTTAAGAGTGAAATCTGCCAATAACCGTGGCGGTGTGGTGGAAGATATCTATTTTCAAAATTCCGTACTGGATTCTGTTCGCAATGTATTTCAGTTTAACCTGAACTGGTATCCAGCCTACAGCTATTCTGAATTACCTAAAGGATACAATTATGATTCTATACCTGCACACTGGAAAAAAATGTTACAAAAAGTAACACCACCCGAAAAAGGGATTCCTTCTGCAAAGAATTTTTACATCAGTAATATTAAGGCCACCAATGCCAAACAGGCTTTTGATGCAGTAGGCTATAAACAATCTACCCTTAAAAATTTTGTATTCAGTAACAGTGTTGTTACCGCTGAAGTACTGGGTACAATGGAATTTATTGAAGGTTGGAAATACAATAATTTTAGTTTAAGTATTGATAAAACGGCGCCACCTACTAAAGTAAACGGCATAGAAAATCAGGAAAGATTGAAATAAGAATTGATAAAACTAATTACACGAATTTAAACGAATTACACTTATTGACTGAAAGGAGATTACTATTATCTGACTTAATTATACAGTTTAGTTTTAACTGTATATTATAATAAGCTATCTGCAATTATAGGCAATTAGTGTAATTGGTAGTAATTCGTGAAAAATATACATTTGATGAAATACAAACTCACTCTGATTATTATTATTTGTATTCAGCTCAAAGCTGTTTGTCAAAATCCATTAACGTTATGGTACGATAAACCTGCCAAAGACTGGAACGAAGCATTGCCTGTGGGTAATGGTACTATAGGTGCTATGATATTTGGACGTACAGGTGTGGAACTGATTCAGCTTAATGAACAAACTTTGTGGACAGGAGGTCCTGCAAATTTAAACCCAAATCTAACAGCTTTTCAATATTTACAAACTGCAAGGGATGCTATTTTAATAGACAGTATTAATCAGGCGGTAAAATTGTTGAAAAAAATACAGGGACCTAATACCCAAATGTACCAGCCGATGGGCAACATTATTATTAAACAAACATTCAGTAGCGAACCTGTGAATTATTACCGCGACCTGAATATCAGCAATGCCACTTCCACTACAAAATTTACTGTTGATGGGGTGGAATATACCAGAGAAATATTTTCATCTGCACCGGATAAAATACTCATCATCAGAATACGCTCTTCAAAAGCCCATGCATTGAATTTTACGGTAGATGTTAACAATGAACTGAAATACGAAAAATTGGTTACCACTACTAATGAGCTGGTATTAAAAGGTAAAGCAAGAATTACCAGTGACGAAAGAAGGAATATGAAAACGTTAATTTATGAAGAGCCAGAAGCTTGTTATGGTATGCGCTTTCAATTTAGGGTTAAAGCAGTTAATAAAGACGGGGAAGTATCGCACACTGATTCATCATTAGTCATAAACAATGCCAGCGAAGTGGTATTGTATATAGCTGCGGCTACCAGTTTTAACGGGTACGATAAATGTCCAGATAAAGATGGGAAAGATGAAGTGAAAATTGCCAGCGGGTATTTAAATACTGCGTTGCAAAAAAACTATACCCAAATTTTGTCAGCACATATTAAAGACTATCAAAAGTATTTCAACCGCCTTAGCCTAAACTTAACAGGAGCAGTTGATCCTCAATTACCGGTTGATAAAAGGTTAGAGGAGTATAAAAAAGGAGCCACCGATCCTGCACTGGAGCAATTGTATTTTCAGTTTGGAAGGTACTTGCTGATTTCCTGCTCAAGGCCGGGAGGTTTGCCCGCCAATTTGCAGGGTATCTGGAATAAAGAAATTCGTCCAAGCTGGCGAAGTAACTATACTACAAATATTAATCTGCAAATGAATTACTGGCTGGCAGAGCCTTGTAATTTATCTGATCTTACACAACCGTTAACCGCTCATATACAACGGCTGGCAAAAAACGGCACTGCTACTGCCACTAACTACTACCATATGAAAGGTTGGGTGGTGCATCATAACAGCGATGCATGGGCGCAAACCAATCCGGTAGGAGAAGGTGGCGGCGATCCCAAATGGGCTAACTGGGCATTAGGCAGCCCATGGTTATCGCAACACCTTTATGAGCATTACCGCTTTACCGGAAATAAAAAGTATTTACAGGATACCGCTTACCCCTTAATGAAATCTGCAGCTTTATTTTGTATAGATTGGTTGGTGGAAAAAGACGGTAAATTAATTACTGTGCCTTCTACCTCACCGGAGAATGTGTACCTGCATCCTAATGGTTTTAAAGCTGCCGTAACCATTGCCTCTGCAATGGATATGGAAATCATATGGGATCTCTTTACCAATATTATTGAAGCAGCAGAGGTACTCAATACTGACAAAGAATTTGCCACTTTAATAAAACAAAAAAGGGCATTATTAAGTCCTTTAAAAATTGGGAAGAAAGGGAATTTGATAGAATGGTATGCCGATTGGGATGATGAAGATCCCCAGCATCGCCATGTTTCACAATTATTTGCATTGCATCCGGGAAGAGAAATTTCTCCATTATTAGACACTACTTATGCCAATGCCTGCCGCAAGACACTGGAGGTAAGAGGTGATGGGGGTACAGGCTGGAGTAAAGCATGGAAAATTAATTTCTGGGCAAGATTACTGGATGGTAATCATGCGTATAAAATGTATCAGGAACTGCTGAAGAACTCCACCATGAATAATTTGTTTGATACCCATCCTCCTTTTCAGATAGATGGAAATTTTGGTGCCACAGCTGGTGTTGCGGAAATGCTGCTGCAAAGCCAAATGGACTTTATTCAATTATTGCCTGCATTACCAACAGCATGGGCCAATGGCAGCATTAAAGGTATTTGTGCAAGGGGAGGATTTGTAATTGATATGGATTGGGCAGCAGGAAAACTAACAGTATTGAAAATTCATTCTTTAAATGGTGGGGTTTGTAAAATACAGGTGCAGGGAAATACATTACCCATAACTAAAATCGGGTTAAAGAAGATGGCATCTATTGCTCAGGGCAATATATTTGAATGTAGTACAGTTAAGAATGGGGTGTATATTTTTTCATTTAAATAGCCATTTAAAAGCCGTCGTTATAAAATAACATGTAATTGTAGATACTGCAACAGCATGATGGTTTTGGCATCTTTAATTTCACCGCACTGCATCATCTCAATTGCTTTTTTAAAGGGTATTTCAAGCACTTCAATATCTTCCTGTTCCTGTTCAATACCACCGCCATCAGTTACTTTCATGTCTTTTGTATATTCAGCAATAAAAAAATACAGAATTTCTGTAACAGAGCCGGGCGACATATAGGCTTCAAATATTTTTTTTACCTCAGTGATTTTATAGCCGGTTTCTTCTTCTGTTTCTCTTTTAATGCAATCTTCTGCATTGTCTTTATCCAGCAGTCCTGCGCATGCTTCTATCATCATGCCCGATTCATTGCCATTGATAAAAGTAGCCATCCGGAATTGCTTGGTTAGAATTACCGTCTGCGCTGTTTTATTGTATAGTAAGATTGCTGCACCGTTTCCGCGATCATAGGCTTCACGGCTCTGCATTTGCCACACTCCATTATTTTTAAGGTATTCATAAGTTATTTTACGGAGCGTATACCAATTGCTGGATAAAACTTCTTTACTGATGATTTTTACTTTGTTCATTATTTCAATAATTTTTACGAAGATAAAATCGTTGGACAAGTGTAATCAATACTTTAACAAATTTTAAGCAATCCGCCTGCAATATGTATTCACTGAATTATTAAACCGCCTTACAGATAGCACATTTACAGCTGAAGATCTGCGGCAGTGGCATTTTTGTAATGTAAACGGTTCATTTCACATTAATTTAAACCATTTACCCCAATTGATTATCAACCCTGTTGTAACAACTGTTCCACTTATCACATTTCTGTATTGGTATCGTTGCTTTGCAGTAACTTAGTTAACTGCTTTTACCAAGCTTAAATTATTTTTTAGAACAAAAACTATT
Source organism: Ferruginibacter sp. (assembly GCA_037140275.1). Taxonomy (GTDB): domain Bacteria; phylum Bacteroidota; class Bacteroidia; order Chitinophagales; family Chitinophagaceae; genus Ferruginibacter. The sequence goes on from JBAXET010000032.1 coordinate 8,770, forward strand.
TACAATGAAACGTTTATTTGTATTGAGCCTGATGAGCCTGTTTGTATTAACAGCAGCAACATCAAATGCACAGGGTGGTGATAAACCAAAACCTGCAAGTCCTCCGGCAACTGCCACACAAACTATTGGCGACCTTACCATTAAAATTGATTACAGTCAGCCTTCTGTTAAAGGTCGTACTATTGGTAAAGATCTTGAACCTAAAGCCGGACAGGTTTGGAGAACCGGTGCCAATAAAGCCACTGTATTTGAAGTAAACAAAGATGTTAAAGTGGAAGGCAAAGCATTACCTGCAGGTAAATATGGGTTGTTTACTTTGGTTGATGGAAATAACTGGACCATCATCTTTAATAAAACATCGGATCAATGGGGTGCATTTAATTACAAAGATGCTGATGATGCCTTAAGGGTTACCGTTAAAGCTGGTAAAGCAGATCCTTTTGCTGAAACCCTGACATTTAACATAGATGCCAAAGGCAACGTGATTTTATTATGGGGCGATAATAAAGTACAGTTTAAAGTAAAATAAGTATCAGTTATATTTTTGAAACGCTGCCACAAAAGGGCAGCGTTTTTTTGTTGTTATTGCTAACATCATTTTATTTTTTTGTAATGCTGATTACTATCATGTTTTTGCATGTAGTATATAAATAGCTTTGCAGTATGACAGGAACAGGGTTGGCTGATGCTGCACTGTTTAAATGTAAGTTAAAGGTATTGGTTAACGCTGTTCAGATTTTTTTAAATAAGAATTTGCACAAGAATGGAGTCCCAAAAGACCAATCTTGAACCCTCCAAAACGGATCCAAGACTGAAGCTGATAGCAGCAAAAATCAAAAAAGAAAATTACAAGGCAGATGCATTAATTGAAATTCTGCACACCGCACAAAATGCTTACGGTTATTTACCCATCAATGTATTGAAGTACATTACTAAAGCATTACACCTGCCGCCTTCCAGAGTATTTTCTACAGTAACATTTTATCATTTCTTTTCTTTAAAATCAAAAGGCGATCATACCTGTTTGGTATGTACAGGAACTGCTTGCTATGTTAAAGGCGCACAGCTGATTTTAAATGAAATTAAAAAACAGTTTGGCTTACAGCCAGGGCATGTTAGTGCTGATAATAAATTGGGTGTGCAGGTGGCCCGTTGTATTGGTGCCTGTGGATTAGCGCCTGCAGTAGTGCTGGATGACGAAGTACAGGCAAAAGTGGAAGTAGAGGAAATTGTAAATAAAATCAACGCTAAATTATTAGTATCATGAACAGGCAGGATCTGCAAACGATCATCTACGCAGAAAAAGCAAAAGAGCAGAACAATAAGTATAAACATAAAATATGCGTTTGCTGCGGCGCAGGCTGCATCTCTTCAGGATCGGAGGAAGTATTTAGAAAATTACAGGAAGAAATAAAATCCCGGGGCATGGAAAATGAAGTGGAAGTTATTCCAACCGGTTGCATGGGTCCCTGTAATCAGGGGCCATTGATGAAATGCATGCCTGAATATACCATCTATCAAAAAGTAGATTGCTCCAATATTGGCACAATTGTTCAAAGTCAGCTGATAGATAAAAAACCAATTGAAGACCTGCTCTTATTTTCCGATTTCCGCACTACTCCTTTTATTAACGCAAAGGAAGATCCCTACTTTAAAAAACAACTCAAAATTGCTTTAAAAAATTGCGGCGATATCAATCCTGAAAAAATTGAAGATTATTTGGTTAATGACGGATATAAAGCACTGGATAAAATATTGTTCCAGTTAACACCGGAAGAAGTGATTGCAGAGATCAAACAAAGCCGGATGCGAGGCCGTGGTGGTGCAGGTTATCCAACAGGGTTAAAATGGGAGACGGTGTATAAATATGTGAGCCAGCAAAAATATGTGATTTGTAATGGTGATGAAGGCGATCCCGGAGCTTTTATGGACAGAAGTGTTTTGGAAGGAAATCCGCATCGTGTATTGGAAGGGATGATCATAGCCGCTTATGCAGTAGGTGCCAGTAAAGGCTATGCATATATCCGTGGAGAATATCCATTAGCTATCAAACGCTTTGAATTGGCAATTAAGCAGGCAAAAAAATTGGGCATCTTGGGAAACAATATTTTAGGCACTACTTTTTCATTTGATGTTGATGTTCGTATTGGTGCAGGTGCATTTGTTTGTGGCGAAGAAACTGCTTTGATCGCATCCATCGAAGGTAAAAGAGGTACACCTAAACCAAGGCCGCCATTTCCTGCAGAGTCGGGCTTATGGGGCAAACCTACTTTAATCAATAATGTAGAAACTTTTGCAGGTATTGCCCCCATTATTAATAATGGGGGCGAATGGTATAGTGATATTGGCACACCTAAAAGCGCCGGCACAAAAGTGTTTGCCCTGGCAGGAAAAATTAATTTCTCAGGGTTGATTGAAGTGCCGATGGGTACCAGTTTAAGAGAAATTATTTATGATATCGGGGGTGGAATACAAAATGGCGAAGATTTTAAAGCCGCTCAAACAGGAGGCCCTTCCGGAGGTTGCATCCCAGCTTCACATCTCGACGTAAAAATGGATTACGATTCATTAATCAGCCTTGGCTCAATTATGGGATCTGGAGGATTGATAGTAATGGATAAGAGCTCAGATATGGTGGATGTGGCCCGTTATTTTATGGAATTTTGTATGGATGAAAGTTGTGGTAAATGTGTGCCTTGCAGGGTGGGTACAAAAATGATGCATGACCTGTTGCAAAAAATTTGTGAGGATAAGGGAACATTAATTGACCTGGAAAGACTTGAAGAACTTGCGGTTTATGTAAAAGAAACAAGCCTGTGTGGGTTAGGCGCATCGGCACCCAATCCATTACTGAGTACATTGAGGCACTTCAGGCATGAATATGAAAACCGGATTAGTAATGAATAATGAACAATTAACAATTAATTCGCAAATTAAAAGAGACGCAGCAAGGGGTTTTTCAATTCGTGGGATTCGTAAAAATTAGTGTAATAAAAAAACTGTTATGTCTAAGATTGTAATTTATATTGATGATAAAAAACTGGAGGTGGAACCCGGTAAAAATATTTTAGAAGTTTGCAGGGAAAATAATATTGAAATTCTCACCATGTGCCACTTAAAGGGTATCACAGATATTGGAGCATGCCGTTTATGCCTGGTTGAGATAGAAGGCTTTGCTAAATTATTATCTGCCTGTACTACAAAAGTTGCAGAGAATATGGTAATCCGCACTAACACAGACCGCATTAAAAAATACCAGCGAATTACAACCGAATTGTTGTTTGCCGAACGAAATCATGTTTGCTCTGTATGTGTGGCTAATGGTAAATGCGAATTGCAGCAGTTGGGGTATAAAACAGGGCTGGATCATATCCGCTATCCGTTCCTTTTTCCACAATGCAATGTAGATACTTCTCATGCATGGTATGTGATCGATCACAACCGATGCATAATGTGTACCCGTTGCGTAAGAGTTTGTGGTGAAGTGGAAGGCGCATATAACTGGGATGTGATGAATAGAGGAAATCAGGTGAGGGTAATTTCTGATTTCAATACTCCCTGGGGCGAATCAGAAACCTGTACTTCATGTGGTAAATGTTTACATGCTTGTCCTACAGGTGCTATTTGGCCCAAAGCTATTGTACAGGGACAGTTAAACAAAAATCCGGGAATGATCACTGAACTGATTGAAAAAAGGAAGATGGGGTTGTAGGAAGGATGCTGGATACTGGAAGCTGGATATTAGATACTGGATGCTGGGCACTGTGATAAACTATTATACTGTTCAAGAATCAAGAATCAAGAATCAAGAATCAAGAATCAAGAATCAAGAATCAAGAATCAAAAAAATAAAAATGAGCAAGAAAAAATTAGCAACGGTTTGGCTTGGGGGATGTTCGGGTTGCCATATGTCGCTGCTTGATATAGATGAAAGAATACTGGATGTAGCTAAGCTGGCAGATATTGTTAAATGCCCGATAGTGGATGGGAAAGAATTCCCCGAATGTGATATTGCGCTTGTGGAAGGATCAGTTACCAGTGATGAACACCTGCACGAAATTAAACTGATACGCAAAAGAGCAAAAATATTGATCGCTTTTGGCGACTGTGCCGTGATGACCAATGTAACGGGTATGCGCAATTATTTTCCTTTAAAAGAAGTATTTGATGCAGCTTATGTAAATGCGGTAAGTAATGATACAGCAGGAGAGTTGCCCAATCATCCTGCATTGTTAAAACTGAATGATAAAGTAGTGCCCCTGCAGGAAGTGGTAAAGGTAGATTTTGTTTTACCCGGTTGCCCGCCTGATGCCGATACTATTTTCTATGTACTCTTCGAATTTTTAAATGAACGTGTGCCCGATTTAAGTGGTACCAAAAAATTGAAATATGGATAATCAGGATAAAAGAAAAATTTTAATATCGCCTGTCACCCGTATTGAAGGACATGCTAAAATAACTTTACAATTAGATGAGCAGGGCGAAGTAGCCGATGCACAGTTTCACGTAAATGAATTCAGGGGCTTCGAAAAATTCTGCGAAGGCAGGATGTATACCGAAATGCCCACCATTACTCCAAGGATTTGTGGTATTTGTCCAACCAGCCATACACTGGCAAGTGTAAAAGCCTGCGAAATGATTCAGGGTATACAACCCACTTATACGGCAAATCTGTTGCGTAGGTTAATGCATATCGGACAAAACCTGAGTTCACATGCGCTGTCATTCTTTCATTTGTCTTCTCCTGATTTTTTATTGGGATACGACAGTGATCCTGCCAAAAGAAATATTTTAGGTATTGCAGAAAAATATCCTGAGATCGCACTCAAAGGCATTCGCCTGCGCAAGTTTGGTCAGGAGCTGAGTGAACGCATCACTGGTAAAAAAATTCATATCATGGGTATTGTACCCGGTGGTATGGCTTTTCCTTTAACAGAAGAAAACCGTAAAGCCTTACTGGCATGGATACCTGAAGCCATTGAAACAGTTCAACTAGGACTCAGCATCATCAAAAAATTTCATGATGAAAATGAAGCCATGGTGGATTCTTTTGCAACTTCTCCCACATTGTATTTAGGTACGGTGGGGCCAAATGGCGAACACGAATTGTATGATGGTAACCTGCGCTTTATTGATGAGCATGGAGTTATTTTACAGGATCAGTTGAGCCCAACAAAATATGTTGACTATATAGCAGAACGTTCTGTCCACTGGTCATACCTGAAATATCCTTATTACAAACCATTCGGTTTTGATAAAGGCTTTTACCGGGTGGGTCCATTGGCAAGACTGAATGTATGTTCTAAAATGCGTACGCCATTGGCACAGGAAGAATTTGAATTGTTCCGTTTGCTGAATGATGGCAAACCGGTACATGGTACTTTTTATTATCATTATACCCGTCTGATAGAAGCATTGAGCGATGTGGAAGATGCAGAACGTATTTTAAATGATCCGGAAGTGACTTCATTGCATATACAGCACCACGGCAGATGGAATTATACAGAAGGTATTGGAAGTTCAGAAGCACCAAGAGGTACTTTATTCCATCACTACAAAACTGATGAAACCGGAAAATTAGTGAATGTGAATTTGCTGATCGCCACCGGACAAAATAATCCTTCTATGAACCGCTCTGTATTAGAAGTGGCCCGGCAATATGTGCATGGAAAAAATATTGAAGAAGGTATGCTGAACAGGGTAGAGAGTACCATCCGTTGTTACGATCCCTGTTTATCCTGTTCCACCCATGCCATTGGTAAAATGCCTATGATGATAGAAGTACTGGATGCTTACGGCAACAGTATCAAACATATTGAAAGGAACTAATGATTGCTGGTTATCCTTGCAATAAGTAATGCCGCCGCTTTAGTGGCATTACTTATTGCCTTTACACTGATTTTTTTGCCCAGTTCAAAATTGCTTGCCGGTACAGCACAGATATAAAATTGTGTGGTGCCCGCATATAATCGCTGTGCCAGTTTAGCAAATAATACAGTATTGATATGGTGTGACAAAGGCTGTGTAACAGTACTGCTTTCAGTAATAGGTGCAAAACTAATTTTAACTGTATTAACTGCGGCATCTACAAAAATCACTTCGTTAAATCCGGTAAGTTCTTCAATCATGGCAGTATCTAGCTGTTGCGTGGTTATGGTATGTACGCCGGGAAATTGTTTAGCATTGATCTGTTCGCATACAAATGCACCAACGCCATCATCTGAGCGCAGCGGATTACCAATGCCCACAATGCAGGTGGTAAAAGGGTGTTGATGTAAAGCGGTTGCCATTCCTTCACAAGTTACAGCCACACTACTTATTATCCTTAAATAAATTTTTTCTAGCTGTAACTCATCGCTTCCTTAGTCAGGTATTTTTTCAGTAAAGCCATTTGACCAATATCATAACTTTCATGCTGTGCTAAAAAAATAATAGCGCCCAGCATACTTAAATCTCCCAGCGGATTTTTAAAGGGAGCAGGGTTAGTAAGATGTTCTGCTGTAACAGTAGCCATACCTTCTTTTAACAAGGCACTGGCTAATACCCATTCTGCTTTTATTTTTTCAATCGGATCAAATACCATGCTGCTGTCGAAAGGTTTAAAATTTTCGAACAAGCCATTATATGGGTTAACAACAGGTTGGCCTAATAACGCAGCAATATTATACCTTGCCCATGTGGTATGAACCGCCAGCCAAATCAATGGGTTGTTGTGATCACTGATTCGTTCTGCAGCCATAGCATCTGTTACGCCTGCCAGGCAATTGTTGAATAGTCTTTCATTTAACGAAAAAATCTTTGATGGAGCATACATTGAATCTTGCATTGGTATATTTTTTTAGTGAGTAAATTATTCTGCTAAATCACCCGAAGGTTTGGTGGTTTTAAAACTGCCCATGCCGGAATTGTGTTCCAGCCGGAATATTTCTTTATCCACCACGCGTTGCAACACAATATCTATAAGTGTGGTGGAGTTGGGTTGTAAGGCTTTTGTAAATAATTCGGCGGAAGCTTCATAATGGCATTCCACATATTTTACAAAACCAGCATCAGGCCTTGGCCTTAGTATTATTCCCAGCTTGGCGATGCCCTTTACTGCTTCTCTTAATAATTTGCCATTGGGTGTTTTAATTGCAGCACTGCCGTTAAGGATATCGTAGTTCAAATAATAGGATACTGTATTCCGGTTTTTTTTATTTTGCTGCCGGTCAATAAAAAAACCTTCCGGTAAATGATTGGGGTCGTCTTTATCACCTGCTGTCAGCAGCAAATCAAAATCATTTACCACATACCCTTCGGTATCGGTTACCCTGAAAATGATCATGGTATAACGGTCGTGTATGAAATGCCTTTCGGTAAGTAAAATTTTGCTCACCACTGTTTCCACCTGTTCCAGTTGCTGCACTGCTGCTGTTTGATTGCTGAATTTTTGGAACAGTGAAGTGTATGCATTTGTATTGTTTACGCCGATACAATCAAATATCGCCGAAACAGTATTCATACTTTCCGCATCATCATCACTCACACTTTGCATAATACCTTTTGCATTTCCTGTATGAGATTTTCCTGCGAGTACCTGTAAAGGTATTGGCGGAGCTGTAACATATTGTACAATTTCCATCGCCGGACCTTTTGATGTTCCGTTTGCAGGCCGAGCTTGTGCCAATTTAATATACGAAGCATTTAAATTAGCTGCAGCCACTCTTACCACACCATCCGATCCGGTTTCACCGGTATATGAATTGAGGGAATCGTATAATTTTCTGTCGATAGTTTGTCCGGTTAATACAAATGGATAATAGCCTGCAGAAAAGTCGGAGATAGCATTACCCAATATCCAGTTTTTATTGATTTCCCATGCTTCACTGCTGCCTAATTCCAGCCAGTCTAAAATACCCTGTCCTGGTTCCACACCATTAAACCATGATCTCATTCGGCTTAATGTGCCTTTGCCCAATTGAGCCAATGCCGAACCAAAATTAGCAGGTGCCAGCATGATCAGTTGGGTCATCCTGGTTTTTAATATCTGTCCCTTACAATACCTGTTCCACCAGTCTCGTATTACAGGCGCTCCGGTAGAATGGGTAATGCAAACAAATTCTGTAATGCCATTTAGTTGTTCTGCAACTGCTGTTTTAAATGCTCTTGACACATCCGGTAACCTTACTTCATCATGAAAGCTGATATACCTACCTAAAAAGATTTCTTCAACTGTAATATCAATACCATTCATTTTACCTTCCTGCTGTAAACGTGCCGGTAAATTACCATAGGTATTCAGATGAGTTACACTCCATCCATGAACAAATACAAGTTGTATTGATGGCATAGAAAAGGCTGGTTGATTTGTGTACTGCAGTTTCTTGCAGATAAATAAAAATAATATTTAATAATATAAACTGCAAATCAATTTAAAGAAAATGATCCTATGTTCAGATTGGATTGTAAATCAGGTTTGATTTTTATACTGTAGTCATATTGAATATCAACCGGCGCTTACTGTAATTTCTTTTGCCATCGCAATTGCTTTTTCTTTAATCAGATTTACATCACTGCCCAAAGCATCATACGCCAGTGCTACTGCCATTCTTCTGTAAGGCCTTGTTACAGGCTTACCAAAAATGCGGATATCAGATTGGGGATAGGCCATTGCTTTTTCCAAACCCGAATATTGCGGATCAGTTCCTTCTTCATGAGCTAAAATAACAGCACTTGCCCCTGCACGTTCTAAAGTAATTTCGGGAATGGGTAATCCTAATATTGCCCTTGCATGCAATTCAAATTCCGAAAAATTTTGTGTGCCTGCCAGTGTAACCATACCCGTATCATGTGGCCGCGGAGAGAGTTCAGAAAAATATACGCCGTCATCCGCTAAAAAGAATTCCACACCCCAAATACCTGCACCCGTTAATGCCTGCGTAACTTTTGCTGCCATTTGCTGTGCGGTTTGTAAAAGAGCAGGATCAATCACTGCAGGTTGCCAGCTTTCCTGATAATCGCCTCTTTCTTGCCGGTGGCCAATGGGCGGACAAAAAAGGGTAGGACCATTTTTTTGTGTAACGGTGAGTAAAGTAATTTCTGAATTAAATTGTACAAATGCTTCTGCAATCACTTCAGTATAATCACCCCGCTTGCCATGTTGTGCATAGGCCCAGGCTTTTTCAATATCAGCTTCTGTTTTAAGTACACTTTGTCCCTTACCTGAAGAACTCATCAAAGGTTTTACCACACAAGGAATGCCCACAATTTGTACTGCAGCTTTCAATTCTTCAAAACTGTTGGCATATTCGTATCGGGCAGTTTTTAAACCCAGTTCTTTTGCGGCCAGATCCCGAATGGCTTTTCTGTTCATGGTGAAGTTAGCAGCTTTGGCACTCGGCACTACAGTAATACACTGTTGCTCATAATCATAAAAACGTTCTGTGCGAATGGCTTCAATTTCAGGTACAATAATATCAGGTTGGTGTTTGGCTACAATAGCATCCAGTGCAGCGCCATCCAGCATATTGATCACTTCTCTGGTATCGGCCACCTGTTGTGCAGGGGCATCGTTATAACTGTCAACCGCAATTACGTACTGGCCTAAACGCTTTAACGCAATTACAAATTCTTTACCTAATTCGCCCGAGCCGAGGAGCATGATCTTTTTCATGAGAAGGAAGTGTTTTGGATTTCAAATGTAACATATCTTCTTAACCGGAAAGGTATTTTTCCCTGGGCGGTGTTCCGCCAACAAGAAAAAAATGGTATTAGAATCGGTAAATTTCATCCGATGATTATTTCAATAATTTATCCAGTAATACCGTCGTGCTTTTAGCAGATGGCAAAGAGCCGTTCATGGCAGCAATGGTAAAGTTTTTATCAATCACAATGATCCTGGGTACACCGGTAATTTTATAATCGTTCAGTTTATTACGGTCAATAATACCCAATTTACCCGACATTGATTTATTGCTGATATACCGTTTCCATAAAGCTACATCCTCATCTATTGAGAGGGTTAAAAAAACAATGTCTGCATTACTGCTGTATTTGGCTTTCAGTTTTTCCATAGCAGGCATTTCTTCAATGCAAGGCCCACACCAGGTAGCCCAAAGATCAATATAAATCACCTTGCTTTTGTACGCATTTAAATGAATGGTTTCATTGGTGGTATTGGTATAAGCAAAATCTTTCGCCATATCTCCATTACCAAAAATCAGCAATTGATCCAGTACTCGGGTAACGGCTTTTTTATATAGCGGGTTCGTAATTATTGCAACTGAATCGGTATAAGCCTTTATCTCATTTTTTTGATTCATGTATTTCACTGCTGAAACAATTGCTTCAGCGCCCATGAAATCCTGTATCTTTTTTATATTGATATTTCCTGTTGCGTTATGCGCAACAACAATATCAAGAATGTCGCGGTAGACTACCAGTTTTAAAAAGCCTGGGTCAACAAAATTGGTGGCATAACGGGCTATTAGCGGAGCTACCAGTGAATCCTTTTCATTTTTAAATCTGCTAAGAGAATCGCCTTTTAAATGGTGTATATAAGGATAATAACTGGCTATCATTTGAAGGCTGTTGATGATGTCTGCATTAATCCTAGCGGTTTCCATTAGCCTGAATTCCCGGGGAACTGCTTTAGTGATACCGGCGAGTTGTGAACTCCTGCTAGCAGAAGCATTCATAATAGCGTTAATGGTTTCCGTAACAGAAGTTTTAATATTGCTGCCACCTTCTAAAAATGAGCCACCTTTAGGAAAAGGCGTATTGCGCAGGTACTTATTTTCCGCACTATGTGTGCCGGTAAAACTGGCACTATCGGCACGGTTATAATTGAGGGTTACAGTGAGTTTGTCGCCCGGACTTAAATACAAAATATTCCTTCCTATCCTGAAATAATTGGGAGCGGCAAGTTTAAACTGAAGGGCAAATTTACCATTGCTGTCGGGCAAAAATGTTCTTGCGCCATCGGGCAGCATAAGGTCTTTCAGCTCCGACATATCTTCCACCGGCATTTCATTATGGTACTGCTTAATGGTACCGCTTAGATATACCATTTGAGATTTATTTTGTGCATTGCTGCATAGGCCGCATAAGAGCAGGAGGGAAAGCAAAAACGTCAATTTCATTATTTGGGGTGTTAGATATTCAAATGTAACGCTATTTGAGGCATCAATTTATTGCAATCTCCTTCCAAATCAATGCTTAAAACCAATCTGTTTAGCACCGCTCAAAATCCACTATTTTAAGCTACTTTTGCCGTTCTAAAAATCGAGGACATCGAACATGAAGAATATCAGAAATTTTTGCATTATTGCCCATATTGATCACGGTAAAAGTACCCTTGCAGATCGTTTATTGGAATTTACCCATACCATTGGCGAACGCGATATGCAGGCACAGGTGCTGGATGATATGGACCTGGAAAGGGAAAAGGGCATCACCATTAAAAGTCATGCCATACAGATCAATTACAAATGGAAGGGGGTGGATTATGTGTTCAACCTGATAGATACTCCAGGCCATGTGGACTTTAGTTATGAAGTGAGCCGTGCCCTTGCAGCATGCGAAGGTGCACTGTTATTAGTAGATGCTTCACAAGGTATTCAGGCGCAGACAATCAGCAACTTGTATCTGGCAATTGATAATAATCTGGAGATCATTCCTGTGATCAATAAAATTGATATGGAAGGTGCCATGATTCCGGAAGTTACCGATCAGATTGTAGAATTAATTGGTTGCAAACCCGAAGATATTTTGCTTGCCAGCGGTAAAAGCGGTATTGGTATTGAGGAAATCCTAACAGCTATTATTGATCGTATTCCAGCTCCCACTGGAGATGTGGATGCACCATTGCAGGCATTGATATTTGATAGTGTGTACAATTCCTTCAGAGGTATTATTGTATACTACCGTGTATTTAACGGCACTTTAAAAAAGAACGATAAAATTAAATTCAGCAATACCGGCCTGGAATATGGAGCCGATGAAGTGGGGATTTTAAAACTCGGTATGGAAGCCAAGAGCGAAGTGAGGGCAGGAGATGTGGGCTACATTATTACAGGAATAAAAAATGCCAAAGAGGTTAAAGTGGGCGATACCATTACTACGATGGTAAATCCTTGTCTGGAAAGCATTGATGGTTTTGAAGATGTGAAACCGATGGTATTTGCAGGTATTTTTCCGGTAGAAACAGATGCATTTGAAGAGTTGCGGGATTGTATGGACAAACTGCAATTGAATGATGCCTCTCTCACTTTTGAATTAGAAACATCGCAGGCATTGGGCTTTGGTTTCCGTTGCGGATTCCTTGGTATGCTGCACATGGAAATTATACAGGAGCGTTTGGAACGGGAGTTTAACCAAACTGTAATTACAACTGTTCCCAATGTAAGCTTTATTGCCACCACCAATAAAGGTGAAGTAATAAAAGTGAACAATCCTACCGAAATGCCTGACCCTACCAGGATCGATCATATTGATGAGCCGTTCATAAAAGCACAAATTATTACCAAGCCGGAATATATTGGCAACATCATGACTTTGTGTATTACTAAACGGGGTATTCTTACTCATCAGAGTTATTTAACTACTACCAGAGTTGAATTGAGTTTTGAGATGCCGCTTACAGAAATTGTGTTTGATTTTTACGATAAACTTAAAAGTATCACAAGAGGGTATGCGTCTTTTGATTATCATCCGTTAGAGTATCGCCCGAGTGATATTGTTAAGATGGATATATTATTGAACAACGAAAAAGTGGATGCATTGAGTGCTTTGATTCACCGGGGAAGGGCACACGAATTTGGCCGCAAACTCTGCGAAAAATTAAAAGAACTGTTACCCAAGCAACAATTCCAGATCGCCATACAGGCAGCCATTGGTGCTAAAGTGGTAGCCAGGGAAAATATCAGCGCCATGCGTAAAGATGTTACTGCAAAATGTTATGGTGGTGATATCAGCCGTAAACGTAAGCTGTTAGAAAAGCAGAAAGAAGGTAAAAAGCGTATGAAGCAGATTGGTAATGTGGAAGTGCCGCAGGAAGCGTTTTTGGCGGTGCTGAAGCTGAATGATTGATGGGGAGGTTTAGGGGTTTAGAAGTTTAGTTGGAGAATATTCAATACGCAATATTCAATTTTCAATGTTCAATAAAATGCACTGTAAAATAAAGTTGAACAGCAAAATGAGGGCAAAGTTGTAGTGATATGCATTTTATCATTGAATATTAATAGTTGAGCATTGAATATTGATTGTCTTTTTCCAGGCTTTTGTACCGTTGCTGAACATCGTTGTGTCACTCACTTCAGCGGCATACCATTAATCAAACTGCTTCGTTATTTAATAAAATATTTTTGTGTTACAATTAAACGAATCCGTCAAAGACGGATTCGTTGTTTTAAGCGTATCGCTTATTTTTCCTGTAACGCATTAAAGATATTGCATTCACAACTTCAATGGTTTCTCCTACTGGCTACGGCCATCAAACAACGATGCCTTTTGTAGTAATTGAATCTGTCAATAATGTGTATCCAGTGAATCTATTGTAAAATTATTACTCCTTTTTAATTGCTATAAATTATATTTACAGCTAACAAAAATCCTTCTTTTTACCAACGGTACATTGGAAAATGATTGAGAATCCGGAGTATTAAAATTATTGTAAAATCTTTTTGTATTGGTTAAATTTTCTCCCCGAAATGTAAGAGTAACTGGTGACTTTGACAACTTTATATTATATTCCGCATCAACAAAAGGAAATGTAGTTTTATTATTAGTAAACAAGTTATTGCTAAAAATACTGGCACTGGCTGATAAGTACATTTTTTTGTTAAATGCTATGCGTTGTACCAGCGCATTTTTTAAATTTAATACGTTGGGGGATATTCTGCCAGACAAATTTTCTGGTAATTTAAAGTTGTTAAAGTTAATCTCTGAGCGAAGGTCAATGTAGTATTTACGATGCCAGTTTTTTCGAATTGATAAATTAAAAAAGCAGTTGCGGTTTAGTCCAAATAAAATTTTACTATTGTTTGATAAAAGAATAGTGTTTTGCGTAAAGCCTGTGGTTATGCGTATTAAAGCTTTTAAAAATAGGGAAGGTATTTGTTGAGAACTTGAAATATTAAAATTGTACGTTGGTATGTTTACTATACTATCGGTTTCAGAATTTACAAAATTATTTATATTAGTTATTGTGGCAAATGAAGAAAAATTTTTATAAAAAGATAATTGAAGACTGCTATAAATATTAGTTGCCCAATACCAGGATTGAAAGTAATCTAATTTAGCAAGTTTTAAAGGCTGTTGTATGTTTTTATGCCTGCTGTAAATCGTATTAGACAACGGCCTTAAGTAAGTAGATAATTCATAGAGAGCCGCCTGAGATTGAGAAATAGAAAAAATAAAAAAAGGTTGCATCTTTCGATAATGAATGCTGTAATTAATTCGTAAATCTAGTTCGGGGGTAATAAAGAAAGTATTAATGTTTTTTTCTTTTACTAATACACCTGAATAGCCTGATGTTGCATTTAAGGATAGAGAATTTTTATTATGAAAAGTATACTTTCTTTTTACGAAACCACTTATTTTATTAGTTATATAGTTTCCGTAATTATTTAATTCAGATGGCAATGCATCCGGCAAAGTTTTTTTTATATTATTTACAAATACTGAATCTTGCAATATTGCAGTTAGCCGGGTATAATTTAATCCTACTTCTGTATTGCTTTTATTAGCACTTTTAAAATGCACAATCCCTGCTTTAAGCATGCTCATTTTATTTTTTACAATTTGATACAGAACGTTATACTCATTGTTTGTAAGATTGTAAATAGCAGCCCAATTAGATGAGAAGCCCTCTGTTGTCTGGAATTGGTTTTGATTATTAAATTCAACAAAACTTTGGATCGCTTTTGAAACAGATATGCGATGCGTATATTCAATTCTTGAAGTAATACTATGCCAATTATTGACAATTGAGTTACTCAGATAACTATTGATGCCATTTTGATCGTATGCTGTATTTTGATAGCTCTTTGTATTGTCTGTAAAATATTCCGAAATAAATTTGAATTCTCTCATACTATCAACAGACCAGATTAATGTTTCTTTTAATTTTAAAAGGCTCGGTTGGTAACTTGTTTCGTTGCTGTCTTTTCGGGAATAAAAATTATTTCCGTTGTAAAAAGAACTGGCAGCATAACTATTTTGATATTGCCTGTCCTTAAAGTAATTGACCTCAGTTTTGCTTTTTAATCGCTTACTTATTGGTGTATTAATTTGAAGGCGATTATCCCATTGTGCGTTATTGATGTACCACTTGTTTTCGAATACAGGGATTATTTGAGCAGAAATATTATTTTGTAACCAATTTTCAGCAAGCCTTTCCGGTTCGTTTTTTAGTTCATACAGTTGCCTCCAGTCAATACCATTGCCAATATTATTATAGTTACCAATAAAGCCAGACTTCATTTTTCCAATGAAAGAAAATAGCACTGGGTTTAGAGTGTATTTTTTAGCTGAGCCAATTCCTACCTCACCATCACCAAATATTGCTTTCTGGTCATCCTTTTTCAATCCGAGATTTAAAACCAGATTTCCATCACCTGTTAGCCCTTTTAATAACTTACTATCGCTTTGGTTTTCAATTGCCTGAATGTTTTTAAGTACGTGTGCCGGAAAATTATTTATAAGTAGTGAAATTTTGTCCGAAAATAATTCTTCCCCATCTATCATTATTTTATTGATCGCTTTTCTTTTGTAACGTAACTGTCCGTCAGAAGTGATTTCAAATCCTGGAATTTTTTCAAGGATATCTTTCAGCTTTCTCTCATTGCCTTCGGCAAAAGAATTAACATTGAAAAAAGTAGTATCGCCTCTTTGCCAAACAGGTGTGCTTTTTATAACAATACCATTTAACGTATGGTATTTTACATGCATTACAATATTCAAAAAAATAGATTTTGTATTAGGGGCGCAGTACATTACTACATCTGTATACCCAACACATGATACAATAATAGCAAGGCTGTCTGTATTAATAGGGCTAGCTTCTAAAGCAAAAGTATTCTTATGGCCGGTATTATTATAATTGTAAATTATTTATATAATCATCAATTTTATAACTACTGCTATTACTTGCAGGTTTCTTTTTTTTAATAATAAATTCAGACATATTATATATATTTATAATAT
>JBAXET010000033.1:0-23488 GCA_037140275.1 Ferruginibacter sp.
GTTATTATTATTTAAAAGGGAGTATTGCTGCAATGAGCCACTGTAAGTGCTATTATCAACTGTTACACTGCCTGCTGGCAATTTATTTGATGCAGTAATTAATGTTTGAGTAGTATGATTATTACTGTTCCAGTAACCGGTAATAAGTAGTGCAGTAATTAATAACAAACTTACAGCAACAGAGGGCCATTTACGGCCTGGGTGCAAATCGTTATAAATACTGTGCCAAACCCGTTTGGAAGGATACATCCTGAATTCATCCGATCTCTCCTTCAACAGTCGCTCAAAATCATCCGTGTAATATTTTTTTTCCATCTTTCACAAAAGCTATTAGTAATTGGTACTTATTATTAACCCTGAGCGCCCGAAGCAAACAGCCCCGATCTTTCCCTTGGTTTTTGCATTATCTTTTTTCTTATTAATATTTCTTCCAGCATGGCTTTTGCCCTTGTATACTGACTACGGCTTGTACTTTCTTCAATATCCAGCATGGCTGCAATCTCTTTATGCGGAAATCCTTCAATGGCATAAAGATTGAGTACAGTTCGGTATCCCAAAGGCAACATCCTTATGCATTCCACTACCTGCTTGGCCTGCATGATAGAAGGAATCATTTCGTGGTTCACATGAATACTGTGGGCATGAATAATATCTAAACTGTCCGCAAATTTTTTATTTTTTTTCAAGTGGTTGATACAGGTATGTACAATAATCCTTCTGATCCAGCCTTCTAAAGCACCTTCATTTCTGTATTGATGAATCTGGGTAAATACTTTAATAAATCCTTCCTGAAGCATATCTTCTGCGTCTTCCCGGTTTTTGGCAAAGCGGTAGCAAACACCCAGCATTCGCGGGCTAAAGCGGCTGTATAAAGCCTCTTGCGCTACAGCATTATTTTTAAGACATCCGGCTAATAGAAGCTCTTCCGTCATGTTTGTGCTAGTTTACCCTATAAATTTAAGACATTTTATTGTAAACTATTGCTGCATCGATGTTTAAAAAATAAAATTTACCAGAGAAGGGAATTGATTGTTTTATACTTGCAAAGTATTGATATTCAGTATTTAATTATATTTTTAGACAGGTATATTAATAAAAATAGCCAGATGATCACATCTGGCTTCATTCTAAAACTAAACATTGCTGGTTAAAGATATTATCAGAAATTATTTAAAGACTACGTATAGATTAGTAATGGGGCATTAGTGACAGGGTTGTTGATAATAGTCGTACGTACTCCAAATACTTTTTCTATTAGTGATGCCGTTAAAATTTCTTTGGGCTTTCCTTTGGCTGCCAACTCTCCTTCTTTTAAAAAAATCAGTGTGTCAGCATGCTGAATAGCGAGGTTGATATCGTGCATTACAGCAACTAAAACGGTATTGTCATCCTTTAATTTTTTTGCAATTTGTAAAAATTCCTGCTGGTAATTAATATCTAAATTATTTAAAGGTTCATCTAAAAAAAGATAACGGCAGCCTTCAGAAGGCTTTTCCCATATCTGAGCCAAAACCCTTGCATATTGTACCCTTTGTTTTTCTCCTCCGCTCAGGGTCATGTAATTTCTATCTTTAAAAGCATGAAGGTTCATCAGGTCGATAACCTCTTCACAAACGGAAAAATCTTTTTTGTTTGGACTAAAAGTAAAATGCGGATACCTGCCCATCATCACTACTTCTTCTACAGTTAGTGGAAAACTTAATTCAGGTTGCTGACTCATTACAGCCCTGTATTTTGCCAGTGCTTCTTTTGAAATATTTTTAAGAGGGATATTGTTATACAAAACTCCGCCACTAAAATGGCTTGTTTCTCCACTGAATATTTTTAAAAAACTGGATTTGCCTGAACCGTTAGGCCCTAATATCATAGCAAATTCGCCGGGCATAAAATCTACCGATATATTTTTTAATATTTGTTTTTTGGCAATAGTATAATTGATATTGATTGTTTTAAGCATTGCCACCTCCTTTCTGCTGAAGTATATTAAACTTCTTTAAAAGAATGATAAATACCGGTGCTCCAATCAAAGAAGTAATGATACCAATAGGTACTTCAGCGGGCGCTAAAATTAATCTTGCACACATATCTGCGAGAGTAAGTAGTGTGGCACCCAAAAGCATGGAAGCAGGTAAAAGCTTTTTATTATCGCTTCCAATCAATAAACGCAACACATGCGGTACAATTAATCCCATAAAACTGATTACGCCTACAAAAGCAGTGGCAACAGATACCATTGCCGTATTCAGTAACATGATTTTTCTTTTTAGCTTGTCTGGGTCGATACCTAAATAAGTAGCTTCTTCTTCTCCCAGTAATAATGCATTTAACTGTTTGGAATACCTGAGCGAAAGCAAAAAAATAATTGCAGCTACAGTACCAACAATTAAAACCTGCAACCAGGATGCCCCAGAAAAAGTGCCCAAATTCCAAAAGGTAATACTTCTTGCCTGCGGATCCCGGGCTATATAACTCATAAAACCTGTTCCGCTTAAGCAAACTGCATTTACTGCTATGCCTACCAGCAATAAAGACATGATAGAAACCTGTTTTGCATTTTTTGCCAGCGAGTATACGGTATAGGTAGCTGCAAGTGCACCCAAAAATGCAAATAAGGGAAGTAAGAACGGCCCAATATAACTTTTAAAAGCCGGGCTGAAAGTACCTGCGAGTACAAATACAATGGAAGCGCCTAACGCCGCTCCTGAACTGGTGCCAACTAATCCGGGTTCAACAATCGGATTGCGGAATAAGCCCTGCATCAGTACTCCGCTCACAGATAATATGGCGCCTGTTATGGCACACAATAAAACCCTGGGTAAGCGTAATTGAATAAATACTCCTTCATAAATATTTGCAGGATCTTTACCTTGAAAAAAATGCACTACAGCCCAATACATTTCGGAAGGCAGTATCTCCACTGCCCCGAATGCAATAGCACAAATCAGTACTGTGAGTAACAGTATGATTAATACAGGAAAGAAAAATTTATTTTGTCGTAGCACCTGCTGATGTATGAAGTAAGTTGATTAGTTTGATGATATTATCACCGGAACGTGGGCCAAAATAAACAATGTCATGCTCTTCAAAACGTACAATACGTTTATTCTTTCCGGCATTAGTTAATGCCAAACCCGGTACAGATGCAATGAATTTATCCATACTACCCATTCTGTCGAAACCAAAATCTGTTGCAATAATAATATCAGGGTTAGCCATGGCTACTGCTTCAGGACTCATTTCTCTTGCTCCTTTTCCATTGTAAGTAGCGGGAGTGCAACCTGCCATTCTGATCATTTTATCACCCACGCCGTTTCTGCCGCTCATTACAAAATAATTGTTGTTACGAAGGCCGAAGTGAATGATCATTACTTTTAAAGAGTCTTTTACACCCAGTGCTTTTAATGAATCTGCAGCTCTTGTAATTCCTGCTTCCATTGAAGCTATGACGGAATCAGCCTTTTTTTCAACTCCAAAAAAAGCACCCAGTTCTTTCAGTAAGAATTTTGCGCTGTCGATAGTATTGGCTCCGCCAAAAGCTTTGATATTTAATCCGGCTTTTGTGATTTGTGGTAATACATTTTCAGGACCAATATCGTTACTGTGGATTACCAGGTCGGGGTTCATCGAAATAATTGGCTCTGCTGCAAGTGCCCTGTGGTAGCCCACTGTTTTTAATAGTTTGGCACTGTCGGGATAAGTACTGCTCAGGTCAACGGCAACTATATTGTGTCCTTTACCCAAAGCAAATACATATTCAGTTAATTGCTTAGAGAGGCAAACGATACGCATATCTTTTTTGCCATCTATCTCTCTATTACCAAAACGGCCACAGGAAAATAGTATGATTGTTGCCAGTAAAAGAAAAGCTGTTTTTTTCATGTCTGTCATATTGAAAAGAAAGGAGGCAGTTATTTTAACTGCCTCTTTAATTATTTTAAAAATTATATTTTAAATTAACACCGGTGAAAAAGTTGGCAGTATTTGGTGCAGGAATATATGCATCAGGAATTTGATTTACAAATGCCATCAAATAATATTTTGTATTGGTAAGATTTGTTGCACCAATATAAAAATCAAGATCAAAATGTGCACCCAAACTTTGTCTGATACCCATTTTAGCATTTAATAAATTATAGCTTGAAACATGGTATGGAACGTTATTAGCCAAACCATCAGATGCAATTGGCATTTTGTCTTTGTAGTTATAATTTACATTGGCATATAAGCCATGTTTCATCATTACATCTATACCAATATTGGCTACAACTTTAGCTACACCTGCAACTGCACTATTGCCATAATGCAAAGTATCTCCGGCAGCTAAACCTTTTCTATAATCAAAATTGTCGCCATATTTAAAGTCAGAATAGGTAAGGTTTGCAAAAGGACGAATTGTTTGAAAAAATCCTTTTTCAGACTGCAGTACTGTGTATTTTACTAAAACTTCCACGCCATTATCAATTTGCTTACCGCCATTTACAACATATGAATACAAAGTAGTTGAGGGATTTGCCGGTGAAGCAACCGGAATTGAAGTCATTTTATTTGAAAATACTGCATTAAAATAAGCCAGTTCATAGGTCAGTTTATCCATAAATAGTTGCCCCTTGGTGCCGATTTCAAACTGATTACCGATTTCTGGTTTTAACACATCGTTTAAACGTCCGGTTGCAGGAGTTGCAGGTACTGTAACTGCCGGAGTTGTAATATAAAAATAGGAACTCACAGGGGCTTTGTATCCTTTGCTGTAAGAAGCATAAACAGAAAATTCTTTGTTGAATACTTTGTTGATAGCTAAATGCGGAGCAACCATTCCGGTATATTTTTTTTCAAATGAAGAAGGCCTGGTGGTTAACGGGCTATTGAACCGGTCGTTCAGGTAAATATTCATATTGCTAACCCCAATACCAGCAGTTACAGAAAAATCATGTGCTAATCCTACTGTCCATTCTGAAAATAAAGAAGTGGTTTTGCTTACTGAAGCCAGATTAGATGTAGCTGCGTTGATTACCCAGTAAGGACTAACACCATAAGTGTATGTTGCAGGCGTTGGATCATTGGGGTCAGTCTTCATGCTATATCCTATAACCTGTGCATCCTGCCTTTGTGTTTCCACACCTGTTATTCCACTTAGGTTAGTGCCGCCGCCTAAATCAAATTT
Source organism: Ferruginibacter sp. (assembly GCA_037140275.1). Taxonomy (GTDB): domain Bacteria; phylum Bacteroidota; class Bacteroidia; order Chitinophagales; family Chitinophagaceae; genus Ferruginibacter. Next base: position 5,162 of record JBAXET010000033.1, read on the forward strand.
GGTATTGAATACTGAACGCAGCCCATAGTTAATGGTGCTCTTATCTGTCCAGCCGCCAGCACTGCTTGCATTACTTGTAAAACCTGTGCCAAAAACAGAAGTGGTATTAGATACAGCCTTACTAAAACTATAGGTATGTCCAACACCTGTTCGGAAAGTAATTACATTACTGTGTCCGTTTCTTTTTATGTATTCAGGATTTCCAGAATAATCGTTGGCATCGTATTGTGCAATAGTTAATTCTCCTAATCTTTCATCATAGCTGTTGCTGTAACCTGCATATGTATTAATGACCTGTTTTTCGTTAGGTTGAAAATCGCCGGCAAAGTTTACAAAATCCTTATGCGATTTATTATGTAAAGAAAAACCATTCGATTTTTGATGTCCGTAGTTTACCAAAATAGAAGACCTGTCTGTTCCCATTTGAATAGATGTAGTGTAACGTTGTAATCCGTAATTACCTAACATTACTTCCTGACCAATAGAAGTTTTTCCTTTTTCTGCTTTTACAGTTTTTAAATTTACAGCACCTGCAATGGCAAGTCCATATAAAGCACCGGCCGGTCCTTTGGTAACTTCTACATTACCTATTGAACCAAAATCAATATCATCTAATGTGGTAATACCTTCTGCATCGGTCACCGGAATGCCATTCAAATAAACTTTATACCCCTGTCCATCAAAGTTGCTGCTTATGCCGCGTGTACCTCTTGAACCATTACCGTACCCCCTGATATTTAATTGCTGTCCGCCCGAAACACTTCTTCTGTTCATAGTAACACCGGGCACATTGGCATTTATGGCATCATCTAAAAATAACCCGGTTCCTCTTTTTAATTCAAGCGGAGTAAGTTTTGTGATAGCAGCCGGCTGATATAATAAAGATTTATTTTGATTAGATGTTGCAGTTACTTCCACTTCGCCTAAAGTACCGGCAACAGGAGAAAGGCTTACAATAATACTTTCGTCACAATTTTTTATAGACACTCTTTTTGATTCATAGCCTACATGAGATACTACGATAAATGCTGTTTTACTGCAATCGACAGTAAAGCTGCCATCCTTATCAGTAGTAGTTCCACCTTTGCCTGCAAAGGTGATGGTAGCATTGGTAAGGATACTGTTGGTTTTGGTATCCATAACTTTGCCATGTAAAGATTTTTGAGCGAATACAGCAGTAGTTAGCACTGTAAAAAATGAGGTAAACAAAATTGATATAAATACACGTTTCATAAATGTTAGTTTAGTTATTCTCTGTTTAAAAAAGATACTGCGTATAATATTTTAACTGTTGCAATAACAGCCAAAATAATATTACAGTTTAAATGATAGATAGATGCTGAAAAATACAGATGGCATTACAAAATCTCTCTAAAAGAGTATTCTGAATAAAGCCATTTAAAAGCAGAAAAAATTAACAATCTTTAGGAGGAGGGGCCACAACAGCATAATGCCCTTCGGTAGTACATTTTGTATAGGAGTAGAAGTTTACAGCAATAATCGTCCATTGGCTTTGTAAAGAAATGGAACTTGTTTCGGAATAGAATGGAAGAAAGATACATCGAAGCTGATCAGACATTGTTCCGTTGCTTTTTTTGTCTTTAACGATGTCTTTTATTTTTACGACCAGCTGGTCTTCCTCATTATCGAATAAGCCTTTAAGAGTAATAGCATTACCGGAAATACTAAGTTCTTTTACATCAAAAAGTTTTCCATTAATGATAGCTTCTTTATCTTTTTTAGCCCAGGTTATTTCTGCCAGCGGAATAGTAATAGTTTGAACTGAAGCCAGCTCCAGTTTCTCCCTCATCTTATCCTGAATTAGTTTTTGTTTAATTACAAATGCTACCGAAAACAACAAAGGCACTGCCACAATCAGCAGCAGTGCGATGGTTAATATCTTTTTTGGTAAAACAGTCATTTTAACAAAAATAGGGAATTTATTTAGATGGCGGTGCCTGTGGTTTTTGAGGCCTTTTCAGACTGTCTTCGGGATATTGCGCTTTTATACTATCCCTTATGGCGTTAACCCAACTGGCAACAACAAGTTTTTGCTGCTCACTTAATTTAGCATTACCATGTATAATGGTATAAGATTCAAGCGGCATTTCGCCTTCTTTAATTTGTTTATTCACCTCATCCAGCTTACGGTATTGTCTTCCAATACGGTAAGATGCAAACTCAGAGAAATTCAACTCTTTTTTTCCTTCATCAACATGATTCTTTAACCACCAGGCTACCGGCTGAATATTATTGTACCAGGGGTAGGCGGTGTTATTACTGTGACAATCATAACAACTGGTTTTAAGAATGGTTTGTACATCAGCCGGTACTGCATATTTTGTGGTAATATCGTTAGCGCTGGTAACAGTAGATATATTTTTCTCAGGTCTGAAAAACTGGATCACAATAAATGCTAACAGCAGTACAAGGAATAATCTTTTTAAAAACTTTTTCATTGTTGATGGTATTAAAGGTTAAATTAAAACATTGCCACTCATTTCTTTTGGAATGGGCAATTGCATCATCGTTAAAATGGTGGGCGCAATATCTCCCAATTTACCATTTTTAACGCTGCCTTTCCAGTTATTGTCAACAATAAAAAATGGCACCAGATTCAATGTATGTGCAGTATTAGGTGTACCATCCTCATTTATCTCATAATCGGCATTGCCATGATCAGCTAAAATAAATACTGCATAATCCTGTTTTAATGCGGCAGTCACCACTTTTTCAACACAGGAGTCCACTGTTTCAACGGCTTTTATCACTGCATCCCAAACACCGGTATGGCCCACCATATCCGCATTGGCAAAGTTCAGACAAATAAAATCAGCTGGATTAGTTTCAATTTCTTTTACAATAGCATCGGCTACTTCAAAGGCACTCATTTCCGGTTGCAGATCGTAGGTGGCTACTTTGGGAGATTGTACCATAATGCGCCTTTCGCCCGAAAATTCTTTTTCTCTTCCCCCACTGAAAAAGAAGCTTACATGCGGATACTTTTCGGTTTCGGCTATACGAATTTGAGTTTTATGCTGCTGTTCTAAAATTTCGCCTAATGTATTTTTTAGATCATCATTCTCAAATACAACATGCACATTTTTGTAGGTGTTGTCGTATTGAGTCATGGTGGTATAGTGCAGATTCAGTTTGTGCATACCAAAATCAGAAAAATCTGCCTGTGTTAATACTTGTGTAATCTCTCTGCAACGGTCGGTACGGAAATTAAAACAGATCACTGCATCGCCGTCTTTAATTGTTGCAGAAGGAATACTGCTGTTGATGATGGGCTTAATGAATTCATCTGTAACGCCATCTGTATAAGATTTTTTTACAGCCCCCAACATATCTGTTGTTTGTTCTCCAAGTCCGTTTACTAATGCGTCATAGGCCAGTTTCACTCTTTCCCATCTTTTATCGCGGTCCATGGCATAATAACGGCCGGTAATAGTTGCAATGCTTCCGGTGGACTGATTCAGGTGATTTTGTAATTCAGTCAAAAAACCAAAACCACTTTTTGGGTCTGTATCACGGCCATCGGTAAATGCATGTATCAGCACATTACTAAGGCCTTTTGATTGGCAAAGTGAAGTGAGTGCTTTTACATGATTAATGTGAGAGTGTACGCCACCATCACTTACCAATCCCATTAAATGCAATGGTTTGTTATTTTGTTTGGCATAATCTATGGCTGCAAGCAGCGTGGCATTATTTACCAGTTCGCCGGTTTTAATAGTTACATTAATGCGCTGTAATTCCTGATATACAATCCTGCCTGCACCTAAATTAAGGTGCCCTACCTCACTATTGCCCATCTGGCCTTCGGGCAGTCCTACATCTTCTCCGCAGGTTATTAAAGTACTGTTTGGGTATTTGCTGTATAAAGAACTAACAAAAGGTGTTTTAGCATGTTGTATAGCGTCGCTGATTTTTACTTTACCAAGGCCCCATCCGTCCATGATGATTAGTATAACTTTCTTATCTTTCATTTGGTAAAACTAAAATATTTGCGACAATTAGCTGTTAATAGTTGATAAATATGTTTAAAAAAAGCCCGCAGACAGCGGTTTTTAACACAGCTTGGCATAGTTTTAGTAAAATACAATACTGAACAAATTATCTGAAATGAAAAGATTTTTTACCCTTATTGCCACCACGGTTATTTTATCTTCTTTTAGTGCTTTAATAAGCATTGATGAAGTGGTGGCTGCTTTAAAAAATGGTGATGCAGCCCAAATAGCCAAATACTTTGATAATACGGTTGAAATTACCATGCCTGATAAAAGTAACAGTTACAGTAAAAATCAGGCAGAAGTGGTATTGAAAGATTTTTTTAGTACCAATGGTGTAAAAAGCTTTGAAGTGAACCATAAAGGAGAAAATGCCGGATCGCAGTATTGTATTGGCACCCTGGTTACCAAAAATGGCTCATTTCGCACCACAGTTTTTATGAAACAAAAAGGCGACAAACAGTTATTGCAGGAAATAAGATTTGAAAACCGTTAAATCTCCAATCCCCATAGATATATAAACCTCCGAAATAACCGGGGGTTTTCTTTTGTCATCTTTCTTAGCTTTGCAATATGGATTTTAATACACAATTAGAGCAACTGATTAAAAATGCTCTGCTGGAAGATATTGGAGATGGAGACCATTCCACCTTGTCCAGTATTGAGCCTGATGCCAAGGGGAAGGCAGTTTTAAAAATTAAGCAGGATGGAATACTGGCAGGATTGGCGGTTGCGGAAAAAATATTCCGGCACATGCAACCGGACATTGTATTTACGGCATATAAAAACGACGGTGATGCCATGAAATATGGAGAAATTGCATTTGATGTGGAAGCAAAAGTGCATACCATTTTACAATGCGAGAGGTTGGTGCTGAATAGCATGCAAAGAATGAGTGGCATTGCCACATTAACGCATGTGTACACCGAAAAACTAAAGGGATACAAAACTAAATTGCTGGATACGCGTAAAACAACGCCCAATTTCAGGCTGCTGGAAAAAGAAGCCGTAAAAATTGGGGGAGGAGTAAACCATCGTTTTGGGCTGTATGATATGATTATGCTGAAGGATAACCATATTGATTATTGCGGAGGGATAGAAAAGGCCATCAACAAAGCCTATGAGTATGTGCAAACGAAAAAGCCGGGACTAAAAATAGAAGTGGAAACCAGAACTATTGAGGATGTAAAAAATGTACTTCTCACCGGAAAAGTCAACCGCATAATGCTGGATAATTTTACCCCTGCAATGATTATAGAGGCATTGGCATTAATTGATGGCCAATACGAAACAGAAGCCAGCGGAGGCATTAATTTAGATAATTTAGAAGACTATGCTGCAACAGGGGTGGATTATATCAGCAGCGGAGCAGTTATTCATCAGGCAAAAAGTAAGGATCTTAGTTTAAAAGCAGTAATGATCAAATAAAAAATAACTCTGAAATGGCAGCAAAAAAATTTAATTCTTTAAGCGGGTTGGTATACAGCACCGATCCAAATTTTAAAATAGAAGAGGAGCAAACCGATAACGAGGAAACGCTTTTACCTGCGCAACAAAAATTAAAAGTCAGGCTCGATAAAAAGCATCGGGCTGGCAAGATGGTTACTCTGGTGGAAGGTTTTATTGGCAAAGAAGCCGACAGGGAGGAGATTGGAAAAAAACTAAAAACTTTCTGTGGTACCGGTGGCTCGGTAAAAGACGGTGAAATAATTGTACAGGGCGATAACAGGGATAAAGTGCTGCAATGGTTATTAAAAAATGGGTATATGGCAGCGAAAAAGATTTAGGTACTTATTATGAAAAAGCGGATACTTGTTCCGATAATCCTGATGCTGGTTGTATTATTATGTGCAGCTTTATTTAAATCCTGCGGGGGTTATTTTAGTATGGCATCCTGACTGTTTTCATTATTCATTATGAAACTTAATGCCCCACTCGGACATTGTTTAACCTGTTCAATAATGCTTTCAGTATCTGCCTGACTAGTGTCGATCCAGGGTTTTCTTTTAGGATCAAATACTTGTATTAATCCGCGGGCACAAATACCGGAGTGGATACAGGTATCTGGTTTCCAAATGATGGTTACTGAACCATTTGTGTATTTATGTGTTTTTAAAGGCATATACAGGTTAACTTTTGTAACAACTAATTTACACAAAAGCAGGATAATTATCTTTAATTTTACAACAAACAGCACTCATGGTTTCAAAAATATCCGAAGGAATAAAGATCAGTGTGGAAACATACTATCAGCCGGATTACAGCAATCCTGTAAACAATGAGTTTATGTTTGCCTATAAAATCACACTAGAAAACCATAATAATTTTCCAGTAAAATTATTAAGCCGTCACTGGCATATTTACGATAGCAATGGTAGTGTACGGGAAGTGGAAGGCGAAGGTGTGGTGGGTGTTCAGCCTCAAATTAATCCCGGTGATCAGTATCAGTATATCAGTGGCTGTAATTTGCGCAGCGAAATGGGGAAAATGCATGGCACATATCTTATAGAAAATATCAATAATAAAAAAACATTTATTGCAACTGTTCCTTCTTTTCAGATGACCACACCTTTTAAATTAAACTAAAGCACAGTTTTATTTAATTTAAATGTATCTTTAAAACAGTAGCCAGTAACTATTCCAATGTAATTTTAATCTCTAATAAAACCAGCGTGATCTATTATAAGTATCACAATAACATCTTGCTATGCCTAAAATCACTTTCTCTAACCGAAATAATGAATTCTATCAAAGTCTTAAGCTTGCAGTAGATGAATATTTTGAAAAAAGGCACATAAAAAAAACAGGGGATTGGAGATTGTTCAGCAAGACAATTATTTTAGTGAGTGCTGCTATTACAGGCTATGTACTGTTGATGTTTTTTAACCTGTCTGCTTTGCCGGCATTGTTGATATGTGCAGTAATGGGATACCTATTTGCCTGCCTTGGTTTTAATGTAATGCATGATGCCAATCATGGCAGTTATTGTACCAAACCAATATTGAATGATTTGATTGGACTTAGTGCAAATGCATTGGGTGCCAGCGCATTTTTTTGGAAACAAAAACACAATATCCTGCATCATACTTATACAAATGTAGATGGGTTGGATGATGATATTGCCAAGAGCCCTATTATTCGGCAGTGCGAATCACAGAAATGGGTACCTGCTCATAAAGTGCAACATTTGTATTTATTACCCATATATGCCCTGTCCTCAATTTTCTGGATTTTTTTTATGGATTTTGCCAAATATTTTACGGGTAAAATTTATACTACAGAAGCCTGGACGATGACCACCAAAAATAAAGTCATTTTTTGGGCTACTAAACTTGGGTACCTGATTTTTTATATAGTTTTACCTATAATGAAATGGAGTTTCTTTCCATGGCTGGCCGGATTTTTTCTGGCTCATGTGGCCATGGGTTTAACCTTGTCAATTGTATTTCAGTTGGCACATGTGGTGGAAAATACTGAATTTGAAAATGTGGCATTAGATGAAACTAAGCATATTGATGAAGCATGGGCTATACATGAATTGAAAACGACCTCGAATTTTGCAATGGACAGTAAACTGGTGTCGTGGTTTGTGGGCGGATTAAATTTTCAGGTAGAACACCATCTGTTTCCCAAAGTGAGTCATATTCATTATCCTGCTATCAGTAAAATAGTACAGCAAAAATGCAAGGAATACAACCTGCCTTATAATTATTATCCTACTATGCTTCAGGCAGTGGCCTCTCATTTCAGGGTAATGAAAAGCCTGGGTAAAAAACCTGCCGAAATGCAGGCGCAAATTGCTGCTTAATTAAGGTTTGTATTTGGCTCCCTGAAATATAGTCTCGTTATCGGTAATCATTAATTTTTGAAGTGTTACCTCGGGGTTTTTTTTCATGTATTTTTTAACAATTTGCCAGCCGGCAAAAGAGCCAATATTACCCGGAGAGGCATCTCCAAGCTCCTGAGTTTTGGGAGATTCTCCGATATAATTTTTAATCATATTCTCGTCAATGGTCTGTAATAAATTGTTCTGCACAAACAGGTCCCATATATTTTTTTCATGCTTATAGGCTTCTTTTAATTGTTCTTTGGTGTACCCAATTAATTTTTCTTCATCAGCAGCAGGAGCAAATTTGCTCAGCAGGTAAAGGCGCTTGCCTTTTTCCACCATTTGCTGCACCAGGGTTTTTTCTTCCAGTTTTTCGGGATACATATCCAGCACAATATTTTTCATACTGTTTACCATTATATAATCCGGTTCAAAACGACGACTGATATAATCAGGATAGGTTTGCTGCACCAGTTCTGAGTGGTATAGTGAAAAGTTATTTCCCAGATGCAGGTGCAGACCAACAATTAAGGCATCGTCTGCCAAAATATCGCCATACCCATTCAGTGGTCCAATGTAGGTAATGATTTTGTCGGGTATTTTGTATGCCGGAAAATAATGTTTTACAAACTGCAACCCCTTTTTTATTTCAGCTTCATAAGGCGCAAAATTTTTAAAAACCAGCGAAGCGGTGTCATATACTTTTTGATAAGCCTGTGTAAATCCCTTTACATATAAAGCTACGCTGTCGCTATTCCATTGCGGATCGGCACCCAGTACCGTAGAAATGAAATTTTCGCCAAAAGAAGGATACTTGCCAATTAGTTTTTCCAGATTGGCACTATAGGCTGTTGTATCTAAATTAAACAGTTCCTTTTCAAAATGCTGCGTAACCAATTGTACTTTAATGCCGGATACATCAGGTGTTTTATCGCTGTTGTTACAGGAGAAAAGAATATTGCTGACAATTAATAAACCAATTAGTAAACGCATTGTTGAATAATTTAACTTTACAAAGTAAAACAATCATTTTTTAATACGACATAAATAATTCCCAATAATGGGGCGGCTATGAAAATATTTTTAGCACAGCAAAACTATCATATTGGCAATTTTGAAAGCAATACACAAAAGATCATTTGTGCTATTGAAGAAGCCAAAAAGCAGGGTGGTGATCTGATTCTGTTCAGCGAGCTGAGTATTTGTGGCTATGCCCCCAAAGATTTTTTAGAGTTTGACGACTTTATCAATAAATGCTATGCAGCTATTGATGAAATAAAGCAACATGCCGATACTATTGGTGTTCTTTTAGGCGGGCCAGACAGAAATCCGGTAAGAGAAGGGAAGGACTTATTTAACGCGGCATTTTTTTTATACGAAAAGGAAGTAAAGGCTGTAACGCATAAAACCTGTTTGCCTAACTATGACGTTTTTGATGAATACCGCTATTTTGAACCGGCATACGATTGGAAAGTGATCCCCTTTAAAGGAAAAAAACTGGCAGTTACTATTTGTGAAGATATTTGGAACCTGGGAGATAATCCAATGTACCGCATTTGCCCCATGGATGAACTGATGAAGCAGCAGCCGGATCTAATGCTGAACTTATCAGCTTCGCCATTTGATTATACACATGACGAAGACCGTAAAGCTACCATCAAAGCCAATGTTGCAAAATACAAACTGCCTTTGTTTTATTGTAATGCGGTGGGCAGTCAAACCGAAGTGGTTTTTGACGGCACATCCTATGTGTTTGATAAGGATGCCAACCTCTGCGGCAAGCTGCCTTCATTTGAATCTGCTTTACAATCTTTTATATTGAATGATGATGGCACCATTGATGCACCCATCATTGAGCCTGCAAACAGAGTGCCCGATAAAGAATTAAATCCGGTGGCATTAGATGAAAATTTAAATATTGAACAGGTATATGCTGCCATTGTAATGGGTATTAAAGATTATTTTACCAAGATGGGTTTTACCAAAGCCATCCTGGGCAGCAGTGGTGGTATTGACAGTGCAGTAACATTAGTATTGGCCTGCGAAGCATTGGGTAAAGAAAATGTACGGGCTGTATTAATGCCTTCAGAATTTTCAACTTCACATTCTGTGGATGATGCGGAACAACTGAGTCTGAATTTGGGTAATCCTTATGATATTGTACCTATTAGAAATATCTACGATACTTTTTTAAAAGAGCTCAAACCTATTTTTAAAGACCTTCCTTTTAGTTTGGCCGAAGAAAATATTCAAAGCAGAAGCAGAGGCAATTTACTGATGGCCATTGCCAATAAGTTCGGTTATATCTTACTCAATACTTCTAATAAAAGCGAATTGGCAACGGGTTATGGTACTTTATATGGAGATATGGCCGGTGGTATTGGGGTTTTAGGCGATTGTTATAAGCAACAGGTATATGCGTTGGCAAGATTCATTAACCGAAATGGCGAAATTATTCCTGATAATATTATTACCAAAGCGCCCAGTGCAGAATTAAGACCGGGACAAAAAGATGCTGATTCGCTGCCCGATTATGCAGTACTGGATACTTTGTTATTTCAGTATATCGAAAGAAGACATGGCCCCAAAGAAATTAAAGCGCAAGGATTTGATCCGGTACTGGTAGACCGTGTTTTAAGAATGGTGAATCTGAATGAATACAAGCGCAATCAGTTTTGCCCTATCATACGCATATCTCCAAAAGCTTTTGGGGTGGGCAGAAGGGTGCCCATTGTAGGGAAATATTTGAGTTAATTACGGTTTATTTTCTCTCCAGTAATTTATTCAGTAACTCTTTGTTTTCTATTCTCAGTTTTTTTGCTTCCATAAAATACATGATGGCAAGAACCGGAGATACAATTATAAAGATGAAAAATACAATTAGTACCATCCACTCACCACCTCCCGGTAGGGATAACAAAAAGCTGCTGTTCATAAAAGTTCATTTATGATGAATAAAAAAAAGGACCCCAATTAAATTTTTTCTACAACCACTGCAGTACCATACGCCAGTACCTCTGTAACACCATTCATTACTTCATTGGCATCGTAGCGCATATTGATGATAGCATTGGCACCACGTTCGCCGGCATGTTGCACCATCAGCTGATAGGCTTCTTCTCTTGTCTTTTCGCACAACTCCACATAAATAGAGATCTTGCCGCCCAATAATGTTTGAAAGCCACCGGCAATATTGCCCAATAAACTGCGGCTGCGTACGGTAATGCCCCGTACAATGCCCAAATGCTTTGTAACCCTGTAGCCTTCCAGCTGGTTAGAAGCAGTGATGAGTTGTTGGTCTACCATATAAAAATATTTTAATTAAAGTTACTTTATTTTAACAGACTTTTACCCCGTTCATCAATATGGCAAAATTTTTGTTCCCGCATAGTTCGTAATTTGTGCATCTAATCCCTGAAGGGAAAAATGTAAAAGTGCGCAAATAAGAAATACAAAACAAAAACATCATCTTCTCCATAATCAGTTCCCCCTTCAGGGGGAGGAGGGGGTAAAACCTAAATTATGCTACAAACAGCCGAAGACATCCGTTTGCTGAATGAAAAAATCAATCATGCTTCAGGATTTGTAACCCGTATCAATGATGAACTGGGAAAAGTAATTGTAGGGCAGCAGGGCATGATAGAACGCCTGCTGATTGGTTTGTTAAGTAACGGGCATGTATTGCTGGAAGGCGTACCCGGACTGGCAAAAACATTATCTATAAAATCGCTGGCACAATCGGTGCATGCGCAGTTCAGCCGTATACAATTTACGCCGGATTTGTTACCTGCCGATGTGGTGGGTACAATGATCTATAACCAGGCAAAGAATGAATTTATGGTTCGTAAAGGGCCTATCTTCTCTAATTTTATTTTAGCAGATGAAATCAATCGTGCTCCGGCCAAAGTGCAAAGTGCTTTACTGGAAGCCATGCAAGAAAGGCAGGTAACCATTGGCGATACCACGTATAAATTACCCGAACCATTTTTAGTACTGGCTACTCAAAACCCCATTGAGCAGGAAGGAACCTATCCTTTACCAGAAGCACAGGTAGACCGATTTATGCTTAAAGTAGTTGTGGGTTATCCATCCAAAGCAGAAGAGCAGCTGATTGTGCGTCAGAATACCTTGGGGTTGAATTTCGCAACTATTAACCCGGTGGCATCTACCAGCGAAATTATGACAGCAAAAGAACTGGTGCGTCAGGTATATCTGGATGAAAAAGTAGAAAATTATATTTTGGATATTGTATTTGCCACAAGATTCCCTGATAAATACAATTTGCCCAAACTAAAACCATTGATTGGTTTTGGCGGCAGTCCGCGTGCTAGTATTAATCTGGCTTTAGCATCAAAAGCGTATGCCTTTTTAAATAAACGCGGCTATGTAATTCCCGAAGATGTAAGAAGTATTTGTAAAGACGTGCTGCGTCACAGAATAGGATTAACCTATGAAGCAGAAGCAGAGAATGTAAATGTAGAACAGATTATTGATGAGATATTGAGGGTGGTGAATGTGCCGTAGGGAGGGCAGAGGGTAGTTGATAGTTGTCAGTTGATAGTTGTCAGTTGATAGTTGTCAGATGATAGAATGTTATTGGATAGACTATTTGATTCTTTAAATCCGTTTCGCAAATGACAGGGTATAAACAATTAGAAGCCTGGAAGAAATCAATGTTGTTGGTTAAAGAAGTCTATTTATTAACTAAGTCATTTCCGAAAGAAGAACTATATGTTCTGGCATCACAAATTAAAAGAGCAGCAGTTTCAGTGCCGAGTAATATCGCGGAAGGCAGTGGAAGAAATTATAAAAAAGACACAATACAGTTCTTGCATGTTGCAAGAGGGTCTTTGTATGAAGTAGAAACATTATTAAACATTGCTGTAATGGTGGAAATTATTAAAGAAGAAAAATTTGTATCAGTATCAGAGCATATTGAAGAATGTATTAAAATAATAAATGGATTAATCGGCTATTACGAAAAGAGTAACCTTAAGTAAGGGCTGTCATCTGTCATCTAACATCTGTAAACTTGTTAACAACCGAAGAAATATTACGCAAGGTTCGCGAGCTGGAAATTAAAAGCAAAAAAATCACCACGCATTTGTTTACAGGGGAATATCATTCTGCTTTTAAAGGAAAGGGCATGAGCTTCAGGGAAGTGCGGGAGTATTATGCCGGTGATGATATAAGGTTTATCGACTGGAATGTGAGCGCCAGGTTCAGTCATCCGTTTACTAAAGTGTTTGAAGAAGAACGTGAACTTACTGTAATGCTGTTAATTGATACCAGTGCCAGTAATTTATTTGGTACGGTTACCCGTCAAAAGAAAGAGCTGATTACCGAAATGGCTGCAGTGCTCACTTTTAGCGCAGTGAGCAATAATGATAAAGTGGGTGTGATTTTTTTTAGTGATAAAATTGAAAAATATATTCCTCCTAAAAAAGGAAGGCAGCATGCACTGTACATTGTTAGGGAATTGCTTACCGTTGAGCCAACTAAAAAAGGTACCAATCTGGATGATGCCATTAAATATTTTACCACAGCAGTAAAGCAAAAAAGCATTGCCTTTATCCTAAGTGATTTTCTTGCTTCCGGATATGATGATGACCTGAAAGTGATAGGCAGTAAACATGATGTGATTGGGATAAGGGTATATGATAAAATGGATATGCAATTACCCGATGCAGGACTTATACAGGTGGAAGATGCGGAAACCGGTAAAATTCTTTGGGTTGACAGCAGCGATGCTATGGTACGCTACAATTACCAGCAGCATTTTATGCAGCAAAGCGAGCTGAGTAAGAATTATTTCCGTAAGGCAGGTGCAGAATTATTGCATGTGCGTACAGATGATGATTATGTAAAAATTTTACAACAGTTTTTTATAAAAAGAAATTAAACAGGTCTGTGTACATCACAGATCGGCAGCATAATGAGCAGATATCAGGTTATATATTGTAGCATAGTACTGAGAGTATTGTTGTTTCCTTCTACCGCATTTTGTCAGCAACCTGCTGTACAAACCTTCATTGATAAAAATGATATTTTAATAGGCGAACAAATCCAGTATAAAGTTAAAGCAAGCTTCCCCACAGGTGCATTTAATATACATTGGTTAAACCTGCCCGATTCCATTGCACATTTTGAAGTGGTGGATAAAAGTAAAATTGATTCTTCTTTTGACAATGACAAAACAGTTTTACAACAAACAATTACTTTAACCAGTTTTGATTCGGGGAGATGGAATACCCCGGCATTGGCGATTGGCTTTGTGCCGGTTAACTCCGACAGTACAGTTAGTCTTTTTTCTGATTCTATTCCAATTAATGTGGGCTATGCAGCGCCTGACAGTACCAATCAACTAAGAGATATCAAACCCATTATTGAAGTAACTATTAAAAGTTATTTCTGGTATTATGTTGGCGGAGGCTTATTGGTTTTACTGTTAGCGACATATTTTTTACGGAGGTATTTAAAGAATAGAAAAAAAGATCCAGCGCTGCCATTTAAGTCGCGGATAACGGCATACGATGAAGCCATGCAGGAATTAGAAAAATTAAAAAAACTCAATCTGCAAAATCCTGAAGAAATACGGCAATATCATTCTTCGCTGGCGCAGATATTTAAATGGTATATCAGCAGGCGGCAGAAACTGAGTGTTTTAAACAAAACTACAGGCGATGTGCTGGTATTATTATCCAATAGTAACTTGTCTTCAGATATTTTATCGTCTGTTGCAACAGCATTGCGTTGCGGCGATGCCGTTAAATTTGCAAAGTATTTACCTGATGCTGCAGAAACTGAAATTTGTTTGAATGAAATCAAAAAAGTTATCAGCGCTATCAACATCCCTAAACCTCTAAACCTCTAAACTTCTAAACTATATCTACTAATCATTTTTAACATAACAACCATTTTGCTCACCAACTATTTCAATACTATCAATTTTAGCCAGCCCTGGTTTTTTGCACTTTTTGTGTTGGTACCGGTAGTATTGTTTTGGTACGTTTCAAAAAATAATACGCAGCATGGTACGCTTATTATTTCAGATGCAGCTGCGCCGGGATTGTCCTCATGGAAGTCTTCATTCAGGCATTTACCTTTTCTGTTTCGATTACTGGCATTGAGTTGCATCATCATGGCATTGGCCAGACCACAAACAAAAAACGATCTGCAGCAGACCAATGGTGAGGGAGTAGATATTGTATTATGCTTAGATGTGAGCGGCAGTATGACGGCTCAGGATTTTAAGCCCAACAGGCTGGAAGCAGCCAAGGAAGTGGCTGCAGATTTTGTGGGCAGAAGAACAGCAGACCGTATTGGTGTGGTGATATTTGCCGGAGAAAGTTTTACGCAATGCCCCATCACTACCGACCATAATGTATTGCTTGCTGCGATAGAGAATATACATAACGGACTGCTGGAAGATGGTACTGCAATCGGCAGCGGACTTGGTACCAGTGTGGATCGTTTACGCACCAGTAAATCCAAATCTAAAATCATCATCCTGCTAACAGACGGAGAAAATAATGGCGGTTTGATTGATCCCAAGACTGCAAAAGAAATTGCCAAAACCTTCGGCATTAAAGTATACACTATTGGCGTGGGCACCGATGGGTATGCACAGCAACCGGTAAATACGCCTATGGGCATACAAATGCAAACCACAAAGGTTACCATCGATGAAAAATTATTGCAGGAAATAGCTTCTGAAACAGGAGGCCGGTATTTCAGGGCAAAAGATAATGACGGCTTATCTAAAATTTATACCGAGATTGATAATTTAGAAAAATCAAAAGTAGAAATCTCCACGCTATCCCGCTACACCGAAAAATTCTTTCCTTTTGTTATAGCTGCATTAGCATTCCTGCTATTAGAAATGCTTTTCCGTTATACCATCTTCCGTAAATTTCCATAATTACTGCTTTTGGTTTTAATTAGTGTAATTGGTTATAATTCGTGAAATTTGTACCTCATGAGAGCAACAGTATATAAAAGCACCGGAAGCTGGTACATTGTAAAAGATGCAGAAGGCAATACTTTTAATGCCCGCATATTGGGTAAGTTTAAGATTGACGGACTAACCAGTACCAATCCTTTAGCTGTTGGCGATGAAGTGGAAATAGAAATGGAAAATGAATTGGAAAAGGGCGTAACCATCACTATCATTCATCCCCGTAAAAATTATATCACCCGTACTTCTCCTGCAAATAAATATCAGCATCATATCATTGCATCTAATCTGGATCAGTCATTATTGTTTGCCACACTAAAGGATCCCAAAACCTCTCAGGGTTTTATCGACAGATTTTTGATCTCTTCTGAATCTTTTCATATTCCTACGATCATCATTTTTAATAAGGCAGATCTGTATAAAAATAAGGAAGACGAAAAATTTGAACTGGTAAAATCTATTTACGAAGCTGCAGGCTATACTGTTAAAAAGATCAGTGTGGAAACTAATGAAGGAGTGGAAGAAGTAAAGCAATTACTGAAAGATAAAGTGACTTTACTGAGCGGACATAGTGGTGTGGGTAAATCGTCTTTTCTAAATAAGATCTTTCCTGAGATGAAATTAAAAACTCAGGATGTAAGTGGTTGGAGCGGAAAGGGAATGCATACCACCACATTTGCCGAAATGTTTGATGTGCCTTTTGGCGGAAAAATTATTGATACTCCCGGTATCAGAGAGCTGGGATTGGTGGATATTCCCAAACAGGAACTCTCACATTATTTTCCTGAAATGCGTGCACTTATTAACGACTGCCAGTTTAACAATTGTATGCATAGCGAAGAACCTAATTGTGCCATTAAAAAAGCCGTGCTGGAAAACAGAATTTCAGAAGACAGGTATGTCAGTTACCGGAATATTTTAGAGAGTATTGAGGAAAAAAAATACTGACAATATACTAGCTTTAAGCAGGTATGTCAATAGTGTTTTCTTTATGTCAATTATAAAGCAAGCTGCATTTTTAATACGCCATTTTAACCAAATAGTTGGCCACTTCCATTACCGCTTTATTGTCTTTTTTAATGCTTTTTACCTTTTGTGGAAAAATGCTAACGCCATTAAAAATGCTGTAATGCAGGGTCAAAAAGTTGTCCTTGTATTTGAAATCCCAGTCCAGGGTTTCTGCATCATCAATCTGATTAATAAATTTTACCTGTAATTCATCTGCCAGGGTAATGGCAATAGCATAGAATTTAGAGATGCCGCAGTTGTCGTCAATAACAGCTTCGGTGGTACCGTAGTCGGTTTTCAGTTGATAGCACATAGATTTAGGTTTTAATCTTCTGTTTAGGATTTAGATATCTCAGCTTTTTGCTTTAAGCTTTCCGCTTTAAGCTTATTCCCCAACACTTTTTCTTCCACCCCTGTACTTTGCTTTCTTCACTTTTTGTCCGGATGCAATTTTTTCTGCACCCACATTTCTGCCATCACTGGGGCAACCATATTTTTCTTTCTTTCTAAAAATATTAGTTACAAAGCAGCCGCTCATTAAAAACGATGCCAGAAAGATGTATAGTATTGCCTTTTTCATACTTTAAAGATAGAATAAAACGGTTCAAATCAAAAACAACTGCCTGATAAATCCTAGTCCTGTTCTTTAAACCAACTGCTATACATGATATAGTTATTGGCTATCCGGTTAATCTCTCCGTGTATCAGTTCCTGACTGATGTCTTTTACTTTTTTTGCAGGTACACCTGCATAAATGGTGCCCGGTTCAATGGTGGTATTTTCAAGCACTACTGCCCCTGCGGCGATGATGCTATTGCTTCCCACATGACAATTATCCATTACAATTGCCCCCATCCCAATCAGCACATTATCATCTATAACGCAGCCATGCACGATTGCATTGTGTCCGATGCTAACATTATTTCCAATGGTGGTGCCATATTTCTGATAAGTACAGTGTATAATAGCCCCGTCCTGCACATTTACCTTATTGCCCATTTTAATAAAGTTCACATCTCCCCGCAATACTGCATTGAACCAAATGCTGCAATCATCTCCCATGATTACTTCGCCAGCAATAGTGGCGTTGGGGGCTATAAAACAGTTGTTTCCCATAACGGGCAATATTCCTTTAACCGGTAAAATAAGTGGCATATGGTGTTGTTTTGTTGAAAGTGCTTGGGTCTGTATTATTTATTGCCGCAATTTAACCAATCATTCAATATCCGGCAATCTTTACGAACTTTGGGATATGAATAACAGAAGTCTTTTTTTACAGCATGTGGGCCAAACCTCCGAAGCTCCCCTTGCTTTGGAAATTGTAAAAGCAGAAGGCTGCACTTTATATGATGCAAACGGAGAATCGTATATTGATTTGATTGGTGGTATCAGTGTATGTAATGTGGGGCACAGGCATCCAAAAGTGGTAGCGGCAATAAAAGAACAGCTGGATCAATATATGCACATCATGGTGTATGGAGAGTTGGTGCAAAGTCCGCAGGTACAATATGCAACATTGC
>JBAXET010000034.1:0-23096 GCA_037140275.1 Ferruginibacter sp.
ATTTTGAATATTGCCAAATACAAACCCGGCACTTATATTCTGCAGGTTAAGAATGAAGCAGAGGTATCACAACAAAAAATTGTAAAATACTAATCAGATTCAGTTATAAAAAAAGCAGCCAATACTTAAAGTGTTGGCTGCTTTTTTATGAGTGCTATTCACTTAATCTTCCTTGCTTCCTTTTTCACCCACAAACCATTGCTCTTTATTTTTGAACAAAACATTAAATGTGGTTAAACTGCCATAACAGCGGGTGATGTACTGCTGAATATTTACTTTCTCTTCATCGCTTAATTTTTTATTGCTGTTGATATTTTGTTCCAGTACTCTCAACCTGTCGCGCAGCATCACAATTTTATGAAAGAAATCGCTGATAGGAATTTCTTTTGGCTTCAGTGATTTATCGGCTGTTTGTAATAACATGGTACCTCCCAACCATTTTTCGCCCAGTGGAACCAGCTCATTTACATCGCTCCACTGCCGGAGTATTTTTAATAAGGACTTTTCTACTTCAGATACTGTTTCCACTTCAACGGTTACATTTTCAGCTATGATCTCTTCCAGTTTTTCGTCTGTTTTATCTATTTCTTTTATACCATGATGAATAAAAGAAATCAGGTAAGTAGCATAGCGTACCCCAACAATTACTCCCGGGCCAAACTGGGTATGCTGTAAACGGGTGCCAATGCCTAAGTTCAGTTGTTGATCTTCCATAAAAAATATTCAGTTAGGTTTTTTGTTTGGGTGCTGCCTGTTGCAGCAACTCAATTTTATACTGGTAAGAGCAGTTTATAATATATTGGTTAAACGTAAGCTCATCTGCCTGCATGGTAAATTCAAAAGTAGGCCGGAACTTCATCATAAACATATTCAGTTGCTCGCCCTCCAGATGGGTGATTCTTTTTATGAGCGTTTTATTAAATCGGTAGGTAACATATTTATCCTGCTCTTCTGCTTCCAGCCTTAGCTGAAATTTTTTCATGCTTTTATTTCTTCTAAAACGAAACATATTGATGATCTCATCCACATCAGCACCAGGTACACCGGAAGGTGAAATGGATGTTTGTAATGTAGGTTTTGTAAAATTGTAAATTTTGGCATAGGTCTGCCTGTTCTCAATAGAGTCTTCACGATAGGAACGGGTGTGTACAATCACTTCTTTCATAGTGTTGTATTTTCCCTTGTAGGGCACCAATAGTGAAATGTTGAAATGATCAGGGTCGGTTACAGTTTGTGTGGCAAATTTTTGGGTCGACTTATTGCGGAATGTAAATGTTACAGAATCTTTTTCTGCAACTACAATACTGTACCTGCCCATGGAGTCGCTGTAAGAAAACCTGCCGGCGTTGTTCGTTATCTTAACCCCCGGCACATAGTTTATTTTTGAAGAGTCATAAACAGTTCCGCTCAATATCAGCTGGGCAGATATTATATCTGCCTTAACAGTAAAACATAATGCCAGTAAAATGATTTTTAAAATTGACCGCAAGTGTACCATATTTAGCGGCGTAATATTACACCCAATAATTAATATCTGTAAAAACCACCGTTTGTTTTAACTGCGATTTTGCTTTTGAATCAGTTGTTCAATTACTTGGTGGTAATGCTGGTGCTCAAGCTCATGAATTTTCCCTGCAAGTAAATCTGCTGTATCTGTTGTATCTACGGGGCAGGTGGCCTGAAAAATTACCGCACCATTGTCGTACTGCTCGTCTACATAATGAATGGTAATGCCACTTTCTTTTTCTTGATTGCCGATCACAGCTTCATGTACATGATGGCCAAACATCCCTTTTCCGCCATACTTGGGCAGTAATGCCGGATGAATATTGATAATCTTTTTTGGAAAAGCGGCAACTAAAGCTTCCGGCACTTTCCATAAAAATCCTGCCAGTATTATATATTTAATATCATGCTGCTTCAAAATAGGCAAGTAGTGGTCGCCATTAAAAAAACTTGCTTTCTCTATTAATTGAACAGGGATGTGATTATTATTGGCAATATTGATAACCCCTGCTCCCGGTTTGTTACAAACAACCAGTGCTACCTTAATATGTGGAGATGCAGCAAAATGATCTATTAATTTTTGTGCATTAGTGCCTGCACCACTGGCAAAAATGGCAATATGAACCGCTTGCTCTTTTTCTAAAGTTGTATTATAAGACCTGCCTTTAAATTTGCTAAAAATTTTGCTGATGTACTTTTTAAAAAACCAGAATTGACCTAATGGGATACTTACCATCAAAACGCTCAATGGCCACAGCAGGGTTAGTAAAATGACATATAACACAACCCACAACAAACCTTTATCAATTTCGGTTAACCCCAACAGTTTACGTCCGGTATAGCCGCATAAGCTGCCACCAAGAGCAAAAGTTGTTATTATGAGTATAAGATCAATTCCTTTTACTCTCCAGCGCTGTTTCAGTTTGTCAAACATTTGGCAAAAGTGGAGCAAAAAATTGTGATTTGGAGCCTCAAACAGAAAAAATATATATATTAAGTATGCTTTACCAATATGTGACAATACTGCTATCAAAGCAATTGCAATCCTCTGAAATCCACGCCAGTCATGCAAAAAAAAAATATTGCAATGTTGATATATTGTCAACATCCTGACTTAAATTTGCACCCGAAACAGGATATTTTTTCCACATTAGCCCCGATATAACTGTATGAGTAGTCGCTATCGAAAAATTTTTAACAAAATATTTTCAGGCCTTGTTCTTTTTGCATTATTATCATTTAGCAGTGATGTACTTGCTCAGGATGGTAAGGCGCTTTTTAAAGCCAATTGTGCCAGCTGTCATAAGCCTGATAAAGACTATACCGGTCCGGCTCTGCAAGGTTGGAAAAGCAGACAACCTGATGGTTGGGTATATAAGTGGGTGGCAAATCCTGCCGGCTTAATTGCTTCTGGTGATAAATACGCCAATGAACTGTACGGTAAGTGGAAGCAAAATGGCATGATGTCTAAGTTTGACCAGCTTAAGAAAGAAGAAATTGATGCCATCTTAAAATATGTAGATGACTATAAGCCTGAAGATCCTAACGCTCCTAAAGCTGGTGGTACACAGCCTGCCGAAGACAACTCTCTTATATTCGGTATTCTTACTTTAGTATTAGCACTTATTGCATTTATATTATTACAGGTAAACAGTAACCTTCGCAAACTTTCCGACGAAAAAGAAGGTATCCGTCGTACAGAGCCTGTTCCATTCTACAGAAATAAAGCCTACCTGATGGTTGGTATTCTGGTACTATTTGCTGTTGGTGGTTATTATACCATTAATGGTGCTATTGGTTTGGGCCGTATGAAAAATTACCAGCCTGAACAACCTATCTACTACTCTCATAAAGTACATGCCGGTGCTAACCAAATCAGTTGTTTATACTGTCATGGTGGTGCACAGGATAGCAAACATGCCAACATTCCTTCGGTAAATGTTTGTATGAACTGTCATAAAGGAATTGCTAAATACGAAGGAGAAGCCATAGTTAAAGAAGACGGCACTCCGGTTGATGGCAACAAAGAAATTGAGAAATTGTACGCATATGCCGGATGGAATGCTGCTACAAAGACATATAACGAAGACAAAAATGGTGATGGTATACCTGATGGAGCCAAGCCAATTGAGTGGGTAAAAGTCCACAACCTTCCCGACCACGTTTATTTTAACCATAGTCAACACGTAAAAGTAGGAAAACAGCAATGTCAAACCTGTCATGGTAATATTCAGGAAATGCCTGAAGTATACCAGTTTGCAGAATTAAGCATGGGCTGGTGTATCAATTGCCACAGAGAAACTAAAGTTGACTTTTACAATCAAAAAGACAGTACTGGCAATAAATTTTACAGTATTTACGAGAAATTCCACAAAGACCTTAAGAGCGGTAAAATGGATAGCGTAACTGTTGAAAAGATTGGAGGAACAGAATGTCAAAAATGTCACTATTAATATAATCGGCTTATCAGCTGATTCAATAAATTGTTGAGAAGAGGCATTCTGTTATAAAATTCGCTTATCAGCATATTTAACAAATCGGCTCATTTGAATAATACTGAATTTTCAAATTATGAATAAAAAGTACTGGCAAAGTTTTGGAGAACTGAATCAAACTGAAAACTTTCAGCAATCAGCCCAAAATGAATTTAAAGAAGAGTTGCTGCCATTAGCGGATCTTGACGACAAAGGCATACTGGATGCCAAAACTCCCCGCAGGGATTTTCTTAAATACTTAGGATTCAGCACTGCTGCTGCTACAATAGCTGCAAGTTGCGAAATGCCGGTTCGTAAAGCAGTGCCTTATTTACAAAGGCCTGATGATCTTATTCCCGGTGTGCCCAACTATTATGCTTCTACCTATGTAAATGGTGGTGATGCTATTGCTGTTGTGGTTAAACAACGCGATGGTCGTCCTATTAAAATAGAGGGTAATGAATCATCTTCTATCACTAAAGGTGGTACAAGTGCTCAGGCGCAGGCTTCTGTGTTAGACCTGTACGATAACACCCGTCTTCGTTACCCAATGCAGAAAGACGGCAGCGATTTTAAAGAAGTAACCAGCTTCGACAACTTCGATAAAATGGTGGGTACTGCAATAGCAGGAAAAACTGTAGTATTATTAACCGCTACTGTAAACTCTCCTTCAACTCAACAGATCATCAGCGAATTTTTAGCTAAATACCCTAACAGCCGCCACGTAGAATATGATGCAATAAGTTACAGCGGTATGTTACTTGCTAATGAAGCAACATATGGCAAAAAAGCCATTCCTTCTTACCACTTCGATAACGCAAAAGTGATTGTAAGTTTGGCTGCCGACTTTTTAGGTACCTGGTTAAGTCCGGTTGAATTCAGTAAACAATACTCAACTAACAGAAAAGTATCAGGAGAAAAGCCTGAACTGAGCCGTCATATTCAGTTTGAAAGCATCCTGAGCATGACCGGAAGTAATGCTGATGACCGTTATATTCATAAAGCATCTGAAACTGGTACAGTGGCAGTAGCCTTACTGAATGAGTTAAACGGAACTGCTGCAGGTTTAAAAGATGCTGCTTTAAATGAAGCGGTTAAAAAAACTGCAGGATTATTAAAAGCAGCTGCTGGAAACGCATTAGTGGTTAGCGGAAGCAACGATGTAAATGTTCAGATTGTAGTAAATGCAATCAACGAAGCTATCGGTGCAAATGGTAAAACCATTAACTGGGCAGTAACTTCTAATTACCGCAAAGGTATTGATGCAGATATAGCAACCTTAGTTGCTGATATGAATAGTGGTGCAGTTGGTGCAGTATTAATTCAGGGTGTAAATCCTGCTTATTCTTACAGCGACAGCAAAAAATTTATTGAAGGATTAAAGAAAGTGATAGGTGTTTCATTTAATAATAGCATGGATGAAACCACTGAAAACTGTAAATATATTCTGCCTGCTAACCATTGGTTAGAAAGCTGGGGTGATGCAGAACCAAAAACAGGATATACCAGTTTTATTCAGCCTACTATTAATCCGCTGTTTAAAACCAGAGCATTCCAAACCTCATTATTAAAATGGAGTGGTAATGCAGTTTCTGATTACGAATTGTATTTCAAAAATTTCTGGACTGCTAAATTAGGCAGCGCAGATTTATATAATAAAGCATTACAGGATGGTGTGGTTGAACCCGCGGCACCAGTTGTAGCTGCAGGCACTTTCAGT
Organism: Ferruginibacter sp.; assembly: GCA_037140275.1. Taxonomy (GTDB): domain Bacteria; phylum Bacteroidota; class Bacteroidia; order Chitinophagales; family Chitinophagaceae; genus Ferruginibacter. The sequence goes on from JBAXET010000034.1 coordinate 5,701, forward strand.
AACGCTAAAGTTGCAGAAGCAGTTGCTAAAATTGCTGCTGTAAAAAGTGGTGATATTGAAGTGGTATTATACCAGAAAATTTCTATCGGTAATGGTAGCCAGGCTAATAACCCATGGTTACAGGAATTGCCTGATCCGGTAACTAAAGTTACCTGGGACAACTATGCAATGATGAGCCCTGCTCTTGCAAAAGAATTGATTGGTATCGACGTGATGGGAACTAATCAGCGTGATTCTGATGCTTATGAAGTAACACCGGAAAAACCGGTTGTTAAAATTACACTAAACGGTAAGTCAATTGAATTGCCTGTATTAATAGTTCCGGGTAATCATAATAAAGTAATTGCTGTAGCATTAGGATATGGAAGAGGAACAGAAGGTGCAACTGAAGAAGCACTGATGGCTACTATTGGTAAGTCTGCAACCGGTGCTGGTAAAAATGCTTATCCGTTTGTTGAATCTGATGGAACCACCAATTTGTATTACAGCACTAAAGCTACTGTTGCAAAAACCGGCACTTTATATCCTTTAGCACAAACTCAGGTGCATGGTTTTACAGAAAGCCGTCCGGTTATTTACGAAACTAACCTCACCAGCTTTATTGCTAATCCTGAAGCGGTATTAGAAGAAATTACTCAGGAAAAATTAAATACTACTGCATTTGGCAGTACAGATTTTGTTAAAGAAGCTACCAGTTATCCTGACTTTGATAAGCCGGGGATTAAATGGGGAATGAGCATCGACTTAAATACCTGTACCGGATGTAGTGCCTGCGTGGTAGCTTGTACAGCAGAAAATAATGTAAGTGTGGTGGGAAAAATTCAGGTACAAAGAGCGCACGAAATGCACTGGTTGCGTATCGACCGTTATTTTACAGGAACTGTTGAAAATCCATCAGTGGTATTCCAGCCAATGATGTGTCAGCATTGCGATAACGCACCATGCGAAAACGTTTGTCCTGTAGCTGCAACTAACCATAGCAGTGAAGGTTTAAACCAAATGACTTATAACCGTTGTATTGGTACAAGATATTGTGCTAACAACTGTCCATATAAAGTGCGTCGTTTCAACTGGCTGGATTATACCGGAGCAGACAGCTTTGGCGATAACCAACGCCCGCTTATCGGTCTTGATATGAATGAATCTGTTATGCAGATGAATGACGATCTAACCAGAATGGTGTTAAATCCGGATGTTACTGTAAGAAGCCGTGGTGTAATTGAAAAATGTTCTTTCTGTGTACAACGTTTACAGGAAAACAAACTGAACGCTAAAAAAGCACAGGATCCTTCTTTGGTAAGAAATGTGAAGACCGCTTGTATGCAGGCTTGTCCTACTAATGCAATCAGCTTTGGTAATGTTAACGACAAAGAAAGCGATGTATACAAGATCAGAAATGTAGAGCAAAAACATCGTAACTTTTACGTAATGGAGCAACTGCACGTATTACCTAATGTTAGCTATCTGGCTAAAGTTAGAAATACCGACAGGCATGTAGGTGTTGAAGAAGAAGGCGGAAAAGAAGAAGTGAAGAAGGAAGAAAAAGCACACGTATAAGAATATTAAAATCTGAGGATATCAAACAAGTAAAAAATAAAAAGTAAAAATTAAAAGCAGAACCAGTTTCATTTTTGATTTTTGACTTTTGACTTTAAACAATATGTCATTACTAAAGTACGAATCGCAATTAAGGGAACCGCTGGTAGATGGTGATAAAGATTACCACCAGATAACGGAAGATATTATTCGTCCCATAGAGATGAAACCAAGCCGCTTATGGTATATTGGATTTTTCATCAGCGTGGGTCTGCTGTTATTTGGTGTGTACAGTATTTATCGCGAGGTTACCTACGGTATTGGTCAGTGGAACCTGAACAAAACCATCGGATGGGGTTGGGATATTACCAACTTTGTATGGTGGGTAGGTATTGGTCACGCCGGAACGCTTATCTCTGCAATCTTGTTATTATTCCGTCAGGGATGGAGAACAGGTGTAAACAGGGCAGCAGAAGCGATGACAATTTTTGCGGTAATGTGCGCGGGCCAGTTCCCCATCTGGCATATGGGTCGTGTGTGGATGGCATTCTTTGTATTACCTTACCCTAACTCAAGAGGTCCTTTATGGGTGAATTTTAACTCACCATTATTGTGGGACGTATTTGCGATATCAACTTATTTCACTGTATCATTATTATTCTGGTATTCCGGTTTATTACCTGATTTGGCAACGGTGCGTGACAGGGCTAAAACCAAATTCCGTAAAATGTTTTATGGTGTGGCATCATTTGGCTGGACAGGAAGTACCAAACACTGGCAGCGTCACGAATCTTTATCTCTGGTGTTAGCAGGTTTAAGTACACCATTGGTATTGTCGGTTCATACGATTGTATCTTTTGACTTTGCCACTTCAATTGTTCCGGGATGGCATACCACCATCTTCCCACCCTACTTTGTGGCGGGTGCAATCTTCTCCGGTTTTGCCATGGTGCAAACCCTGATGATTGTAGTACGTAAAGTGTTGAACTTGCAGGATTATATCACTATTGGTCATATTGAGGCCATGAATAAAGTAATTGTATTAACCGGTAGTATTGTGGGTTGTGCTTACTTAACTGAGTTGTTCATTGCCTGGTACGGACAAAATCCATACGAGTGGTATGCATTCAGTCAGAACAGGGCAAATCCTTTTAGTCCTTACGGATGGAGCTACTGGCTGATGATGTTCTGTAACGTGGTATCGCCTCAGTTATTCTGGAGCCGCAAATTAAGAAGGAACATTACTGTTACTTTCTTTATGAGTGTTATTGTAAATATTGGTATGTGGTTCGAGCGTTTTGTAATTATTGTAACTTCTGTGTACAGAGATTACTTACCATCAAGCTGGAGTACGTACTATAGCCCAAGTATCTGGGAAATCGGATTCTATCTGGGTACATTTGGATTATTCTTTACCTGCTTCTTCTTGTTTGCAAAATACTTCCCTGTAATTGCAGTAGCGGAAATTAAAGCGGTATTGAAAACCAGTGGAGAAAACTATAAAGCTAAGATGACTGATATAGAAAAAATGGACGGAGAGAAGTTTTATATAGCAGAAGTGGGACATGCACACGGACACTAGAATTAATAATTGATCATTACTAATTAATAATTAATATGGCTGGAGGAATTAAAAAATTTGTTGTAGGTAGTTTTGATGATGAGGCGGTATTGTTTCCTGCGGTGAAGAATGTTCGTCGCGAGGGCTATAAAATACATGATGTTTATACGCCATTTCCTGTTCATGGTTTAGATCATGCTATGGGTTTAAGAGAAACAAGCTTACATAGTGCCGGTTTCATCTATGCAATTACCGGAACCACTACCGCACTTACATTTATGAGCTGGGTGTTTACCAAAGACTGGCCCTTAAATATTGGTGGTAAACCAACTTTTGCTTTACCGGCATGGATACCTATTACATTCGAGCTTACAGTATTATTTGCTGCTGTTGGTATGGTACTTACTTTTTGTTACCTGTGTAATCTGGCTCCATTTGTGAAAAAACATCATTTTCATGAAAGGGCTACCGACGATTTGTTTGTAATGGCTATTGAGTGTACCGATAAAACCAATGATGCAGAAGTACAGGCTTTTTTACAAAATGCAGGTGCTAAAGAAGTAAATGTGCAGGTAGCAGAAACCGGATGGTGGATTGGACGTTACGACAGAGAACAAAAATTATATAAAGAAGAGAAAGGGTACTAAGAAAATAAAAACCGATTTCAAAGATTTTATAAGAACGAAATGAAAAAAATTGCAATTATATCAGCACTTATTGTAACAACAGCGGTTGTTTTGGTAAGCTGCGACAATAAACGCCAGCCCGGTAAAATTTATATGCCTGATATGACTTATAGCAGGGCTTATGAAACTTATGCCTTAAGAGATTCTGCATTTACAATGGATCCGGCTGAATCTGATCATAAAATATTTTACAATGGACAAACTGTAGCAGGTACCATGAAGAGAGGTGAATTATCTCCCTACACTGTTCCAAACGACAGTAATGGTTTATTAAACCTGAGCAGTCTGGTAAAAAACCCTTTAGCTCCTTTAACCACAGCTGATAGTTTGGAAGCAGGAAGGCAGTTTAATATTAACTGCGCTATTTGTCATGGTGTAAAAGCAGAAAATAACGGACCTGTTTCTCTTAAATTGGGTGGTGTTAAAAGTATTATTGCGTTATCTCCAACATATAGTGACGGAAGAATTTTTCATGTAATGACTTACGGACAAAATAACATGGGAAGCTATGCCTCTCAGTTAAGTCGCGAGCAACGCTGGAGGATTGTGCAATATATCAGGACGCTTGAGCCAAAAGTGACAGCGGCTGCTCCTGCAGCAGCAGCACCCAAAGCAGACAGCGCAATGGCAAAAAAATAAAAGTATTAACACAAAATAAAGTTTAGATGAACAATCATTTTGAATTACCGGGCAGTTATAAAAAGTGGACGTATGGCCTGATCGTTGCCGGTATACTTGCATTACTGTATGGAATATTTGCTTTTCATCCTTTTGAAGCTGTTTCACATGCAGCTGCGGGCGAAACCCATGCCGGTTCACAAGGCACCCGTTTTTGGGCAGTGCTGTTGCAGAACAGTGTATTCTGGTTATTAGTGGTTAACGCATCAATGTTCTTTCTGTGTGTTACTACAATGGCAATGGGTGCATGGCAGATTTCATTTCGCAGGGTAGCCGAAGCTATTTCAAGTGTTGTTCCAATTTTAGGTATAGTTAATTTTTTAGTGTTACTGGCAATTGTTTTGTGCGACAGAACTGATATTTACCATTGGTTAAATAAAGACCTGTATGATGTAAAATCTCCATTATTTGATAAAATATTAGCAGGTAAAAGCGGTTTCTTAAATCCTAAATTCTTTTTGATCTGGTCTGGCATTGCTATTTTCTTGTGGTGGTTACTGGGTAAAAAAATGCGCAGTATCAGTTTAAAAAGTGATGAAGACGGGCATATGGATTATGAAACCGGCAAAAGCTGGATCTGGAAAAATACCGTATACGCTTCTTTATATTGTGTAGTATTTACTTTAACTGTAGCTTCTACCATTCCATGGCTTTGGCTGATGAGTATCGACTCACATTGGTACAGTACTATGTACAGCTGGTATACTTTTGCAAGTACATTTGTTTCTGGCATGTCATTGCTCGCTTTGTTTGTGATCTATTTAAAAAATCAGGGTCAGTTAACTTATGTAACTGAAGAGCATTTACATGACCTTGGAAAATTCATGTTTGCTTTTTCTATCTTCTGGACTTATCTGTGGTTCTCTCAGTACATGCTGATTTGGTACAGTAACCAGCCGGAAGAAACCAAATATTTTATAGAACGTATTGGCACAGCATCAAAATCAGGTCCTTATCACGTAATTTTCTTTGTAAACCTGATTGTAAACTTCCTTTGCCCATTATTAATATTAATGAGAAAAGGAAGTAAAAGAAACTGGACCATGATTAGCGTGATGGCAGTATTAATCATCTTTGGTCACTGGATCGATTTGTACCAGATGGTTATGCCGGGCACACTGCACGGTAACTGGCACCTTAGTCTTTTTGAATTTGGTGTACCTGCTTTATTCATTGGTTTAATTATGTGGGGTGCAGGAAGGTATATCAGCAGCCATTCATTAATTGCAAAAAATCATCCTTTCTTAAAAGAAAGTATAATTCACCATACTTAAAACAGTACGTATTTTATTGCCCACGGGCTGTAAAAGCGAATGTTTTAGACAAGAAACAAGAATACTATTTACTGAAAATAACTTTGAATCATGAAGGAGTTTTTACTGGTTGCTTTAGGCGTTTTGGTTTTCGTAGTCATATTTCAGATTGCGAAAGCAAGTGAATATGTGAGCGTCTTAAAAGGCGAAGAGAAAACACGCAAGCAAAATAATAAGATCAATGCTTTTCTGCTTATGGGATTTTTGGTCTTTGGACTGATAGGCGTTTGGTATTGTAATGAACTGTATTACGGAAAAACACTTTTCCCGCAGGGCTCTGCTTCTGTTGAAGGCGAAGACATTGACACCATGTTCATGATTACAGTTGCGGTAACAGGAGTTGTTTTTGTAATTACTCAAATACTGTTGTTCTGGTTTTCATTTAAGTATCAGGAAAGTGATAACCGCAAAGCTTACTACTTTGCACACAGTACAAAATTAGAATTGATTTGGACCACTATTCCGGCAATTACACTTTGTATTCTGGTAGCATTCGGTTTAAGAGTATGGTTTAAAATTACCGATGATGCACCTAAAAATGCAGTAGTGGTAGAAGTGACCGGTCATCAATTTGGTTGGGAATTCAGGTACCCCGGATCTGATAAAGTATTAGGAAAAAAGAACTATAAATTAACTACCGGTGCAAACCCGCTTGGTGTTGATTTCAATGATCCTGCAAGTATAGATGATATTCATGTTACCGGAACCATGCACATTCCTGTGGGTAAGCCGGTTAAACTGGTTATTAATGCACAGGATGTTATACATGATGTGGGTTTACCTCACTTCAGATTAAAAATGGATGCTGTTCCGGGTATTCCTACTACAGAATGGTTTACTCCCAAGTACACCACTAAGGAAATGAAAGAAAGGACCAACAACCCCGACTTTACATATGAAATCAGTTGTGATCAGATGTGTGGTAAAGGTCACTTCTCTATGAGAGGTGTGATAATTGTAGAATCAGAAGCTGAGTATAAACTGTGGCTGGCACAACAAAAAGCAGAATATTTTTCAGTGTTTCCCGACAAAGCACCTAAAACTGATACAGCAAAAGCAAACCCGGTTGTAGCAATAGTTCCGGGCAAATAATTTAAAAAATTGGTTTAGAAAAAACAATCGAATATGAGTAGCGTAGCCACATTACACGGAGTAGATGATCATGCAGCACATGACACACATCATGAGCATCATCACCATGAAACATTTATCACCAAATACATTTTCAGTCAGGATCATAAAATGATTGCCAAACAGTTTTTGGTAACAGGTATTATCTGGGCTGTAATTGGTGGTTTATTCTCTGTAATATTCCGTTTTCAACTGGGCTATCCCGAATCAACTTTCCCTTGGCTGGAAGATATTTTAGGTCACTGGGCTAAAGGCGGTAAAATTGAGCCTGAGTTTTATTATGCACTGGTTACTATGCACGGAACCATTCTGGTGTTCTTTGTATTAACAGCCGGATTGAGCGGAACTTTCGCTAACTTTTTAATTCCATTACAGATTGGAGCAAGGGATATGGCTTCTCCATTATTGAATATGATGAGCTACTGGTTTTTCTTTTTAGCTTCAATCATCATGTTCTCTTCTTTATTTGTACAAACAGGGCCTGCAAGTGGTGGCTGGACGATCTATCCTCCATTAAGTGCATTAGGTGATGCCTCTTCAGGAAGTAAAATTGGTATGGATCTGTGGTTGGTGAGTATGGCCATGTTTATTGTGAGTTCACTATTGGGTGGTCTTAACTATATCAGTACTATTTTAAACTTACGTACCAAAGGTATGAGTATGACAAGGTTGCCATTAACCATATGGTCTTTGTTCTTTACTGCAGTTTTAGGGGTATTAAGTTTCCCTGTATTATTATCAGGTGCTATCTTATTATTATTCGACAGAAATCTGGGTACCAGCTTCTTCTTAAGTGATATCGTAGTTAACGGAACTAAAATATTACCTAATGAAGGCGGAAGCGCCATCCTGTTCCAGCATTTATTCTGGTTCCTGGGTCACCCCGAAGTATACATTATCTTATTACCTGCAATGGGTATGAGCTCAGAAATTATTTCTGTAAACAGCCGCAAACCGATATTTGGTTATATGGCCATGGTAGGATCATTATTTGCAATTGCAATTCTGGCCTTCCTGGTTTGGGCGCACCATATGTTTGTAACAGGTTTAAATCCTTTCCTTGGCTCTGTGTTTGTGTTACTAACATTATTAATTGCTGTGCCATCAGCCATAAAAGTATTTAACTGGTTAACTACTTTATGGAGAGGAAATATCAGATTTACACCGGGTATGTTGTTCGCAATCGGTTTTGTAAGTTTATTCATCAGTGGTGGTTTAACCGGTATTTTCCTGGGTAACTCAGCCTTAGATCTTCATTTACATGATACCTATTTTGTAATTGCTCACTTCCATATTGTAATGGGTGTGGCTTCATTCTTTGGAATGTTTGCAGGGGTTTACCACTGGTTCCCTAAAATGTTTGGTCGTTATTTAAACAATACCATGGCGTATATCCATTTTTGGATAACTATAGTTGGTGCTTACCTGATCTTTTGGCCAATGCACTACGAAGGTTTAGCCGGTATGCCACGCCGTTACTATGATTTCGCTAACTGGGAATCATTTAAGCAGTTTGCAGAATTAAATCAATTTATAAGTTTTGTAGCAGCAGTTGTGTTTCTGGCTCAGTTTGTTTTCATCTTTAACTACTTCTACAGTATGTATAAAGGAAGAAAAGTTACTACACAAAATCCATGGGGTTCAAATACACTGGAATGGACTACGCCTATTAATCCCGGACATGGTAACTGGCCTGGTGAAATTCCTGAGGTTTACCGTGGTGCTTATGATTATGCAAAAGACGGACAGGAATTTATACCACAAAATGTGCCCATAGGAGACAATGAAACACATCACTAAAATGATGATAGTGCAGATAAGACAGACTGTGAGGATAATTTTAGATTTTTGAAATAGTTAAATAAAAGGTGAAGGAATAATATCCGTTCACCATTACATACAATGCCGGACAATACAGCCATATCCAACTCAACATCGTTTAAGTTGGTGACTAAAGTGAAAGATTACATTCAGCTGATCAAATTCACTTTAAGTTTTATGGTGGTGTTCAGTACTGTAGTTAGTTTTTTAATTGCTCCTAACGAACTCTTATTTGTTAGAAGTAAAATAATATCAGTTCTTTTACTTTTTGCAGCAGGTATGCTGGTAACAGGTTCGGCAAACGCCATTAACCAGATTTTAGAAAAAAAATCTGATTCGTTAATGAAGCGTACCGCTCAAAGACCCGTGGCTAGTGGCAGAATGAGTATCAATGAAGCTGGCATTTTTGCATTTATTGCAGGTACGCTGGGCGTTTTCATTATGTGGAGATACTTCAACTTTCAAAGTGCGATGGTAAGTTTATTCAGCCTGTTTTTATACGGCTTTATTTACACCCCGTTAAAGAAAGTGAATTCTATTTCTGTATTGGTTGGAGCCATACCCGGTGCCTTACCCTGTTTAATTGGCTGGGTAGCCGCAACAGATGATTTTAGTACCGGAGGATGGGTATTGTTTGCAATACAATTTCTCTGGCAGTTTCCTCATTTTTGGGCAATTGCCTGGCTGGCACATAAAGATTACGAAACTGCGGGGTTTAAATTACTGCCTGCTGATAAAGGGCCTACAAAGTTTACTGCGGTGCAAAGTATTATTTACAGCGCATTAATGATACCGGTTGGCTTTTTACCGCATACTACCGGAATTGGCGGCATAAACAGTATGTATATATTACTCGGTTGTAATTTGTGTATGGTATATGTGAGTGTATTATTGTTTAAAAGGATGGATGCCAAAAGCGCAAGAAGGGTAATGTTCAGTTCTTATTTTTATCTGATGATTGTGTTGCTGGCTTTATTTGCAGACAGACCTCATCTGGTAAATTGATTTTGATAGTTAAGTGGAGTTGATAAAATATTTTTGAATGAGTACAGTGGCAATGGAACAACAAAAAAAAATTCATCCGCATAAGTTTACTTTGTGGATAGGCATAGGGGGTATTTTAATGATGTTTGCCGGTTTAACCAGTGCTTACATTGTTAAACGCAACCAGGCAAACTGGGTAAGTTTTGAATTGCCCGTTGCATTTTGGTACAGTACCGCCGCAATTGCAGCAAGCAGTATAACACTGTTTCTTGCAAACCGCTCTTATAAATCAAGGGAGATACCTAAATACAGGAGGCTGATGACAGCCACCATTATTTTAGGCGTTCTTTTTATGGCATTACAACTGATAGGGTTTAACCAGCTTATCAGGCGTGAAATAACATTAACAGGAAATGTATCTTTTTCCTTTTTGTATGTTATTGTAGGTATACATGCTGTACATGTTTTAGGTGGATTGATTGCGTTACTGGTACTTTTTATAAAAGCATTCCGGTCCAATATAAGAACTTATAACAGTACGCCGCTGGAAGTAGTGAGCACCTACTGGCATTTTGTAGATATACTTTGGGTATACCTGCTGATTTTTTTAATGATGATACGGTAATTGATCATAAAGAATATAGTTTTTTATTTTAGATTTAAGAAATATGTCAACAACAGCAATTCCAACAAATACCAAGTGGTGGAACGGTGGACGAAGCCCGTTTAACGCCAGCTATGGTAAAGTGATGATGTGGTACTTTTTAATGAGTGATGCCTTTACATTTGGCGCATTTCTTATCAGTTACGGCACATTACGTTTCAGTCAGAACCATTGGGTAGATCCTAACCATGTGTTCAACTCTTTTCCTTTTGCAGGACATGCAGATTTGCCCTTGGCATTTGTAAGTATAATGACTTTTATTTTGATCATCAGTTCTGTTACCATGGTTATGGCCGTACATAAAGGTCATCAGATGGATCAGAAAGGTGTTGAAAAATATATGCTCTGGACAATCGTTGGTGGTGCTGCGTTCTTAGGCTGTCAGGCCTGGGAGTGGACGCACTTATTAACCGGCGAACATGCCGTATTGGTTAACGGACAGATCGAACACTGGAATACTACTGTATCTCATAATCCATTTGGACCTGAAGTGATGTTTAACGGACAAGAAGTGGCAACACCCGGCCCAATCGCTTTTGGTAGTTACTTCTTTGAAATTACCGGTTTCCACGGTTTCCACGTATTGAGTGGTGTGGTAATTAATATTATCATGTATATCAAAACCAAAATGGGTCATTTCCAGCAACGTGGTCATTACGAAATGATTGAAAAAGCAGGTCTGTATTGGCACTTTGTAGATCTGGTTTGGGTATTTGTATTCTTGTGTTTTTATCTAATTTAACATTCTTAACTTTTTTATACAATGAGTGAACATCATCAGGTTTTATCTTCTCCCGAAATAACGTTTGCAGCACCACACAAGGATGATGCAGTAAAACGATTTATGATTGTAACAATAGTGTTATCTGTTATTACATTAATTGAACTGGGCTTCGGTTTTGGTTTGGCTAAACACTGGTTTGGTCATAATTCAGGATTGATACTTTTTATCAAAGGTGTTATTTGTATTTTGTCGTTGGCAAAAGCTTATTATATTGTTTCTGTATTTATGCACTTAGGTGATGAAGTAAGAAACCTGATAATGACTATTGTAGTTCCTTTGTGTTTATTTATCTGGTTCATCACGGCTTTTTTATGGGATGGTAACAGCTGGAAAAATTTAAGGAATACCAATGCCGGAAGCAGACCAGCTCAAACTGAGCAAACAGTACCAGCTGCAAAAGAAAGCGGTACTAAAGAATAATCAACAGCAAATTATTTATATGGTATTTATAGATCGTCCCGTAAATTCGGGACGATTTTTTTTACCGGCTGCAGAACTTAGTTGACGTAAATTTGTTTTTCATTTTAATCACTTATTATATCTGATAATGAATAAAAAGGCGATACTTTCTTTAATGCTGGCAATACTATTGCCACTTACCGGATACTTTTTAGTGAAGTATTACAGTAAGGATGCTGTTATTATGCCACGAAAATTTTTTATACCGGACAGTGTGGTAGTAAGGGAGCACAATGGAAAAAATATCACTGATACTGTTTGGCATAAAGTAAAAGATATTGCATTTACCAACCAGTTGGGTAAAAAAGTAAACTTATACGACCTGCACGGAAAGATAGTGGTGCTGGATTTCTTTTTCACGCGCTGTCCGTCTATTTGCCCCGGCTTAGCAACTAGTATGAAGCGGTTGCAGGATTCTTTTGTACAAAATGACAGCATTGTACAATTTATCTCCATCAGCATTGATCCAATACATGATTCTGTACCGCAGCTGAGAAAATTTGCCGATCGCTTTAATATCAATCACGATACCTGGTGGATGGTGACCGGCGATAAAAAACAAATCTATGATTTTGCGTTGCAGGAAGTAAGAGCCAATGTTGCCGATCCCGGAGTGGACACTGCATTTATTCATACCGAAAACTTCTTTTTATTAGATACCAATCATATTGTACGAGGCTATTATAATGGATTTGATACTGCAGCACTAACCAGATTAGTACGTGATATTCCGCTGTTAATGCTCGAAAGAGACAAAACATCTCCTTCCATACTCAGAGATTTTATTCCTATACTGCCCATCATCTTTATTGCTATAGGAATCGTATTTGTAGTGATACTTTTATTAAACCGAAAAAGACAAAAATAATATTTACATGTTAACACCTTCGTTACAAAAGAACGACAAGAAAGCAAAACTGATTATTTATGCAGTATCCATTGTGGTATTTGCAGCTGTGGTATTATTAAGCAGAATTACATTACAGGTTGACCTGGGTTTTAATGTGCATCTGTTTGCAAAAGCAAATGCCATTATCAATTCTGCAGTAGCACTGTTACTGGTTGCGGGCTTATTTACTGCGAAACAAAAAAACTATACACTGCATAAAAAGATAATGCTTACTGCAATTGTATTGTCGGTACTTTTTTTACTGTCGTATATCTGCCATCATCTGTTTGCAGGAGAAACCAAATTTGGTGATGTTGACCATAATGGCATAATCAGTGATGAAGAAAAGCTGCAGGCCGGCAGTTTAAGAATGGTATATTATTTTATCCTGATCACACATATTCCCCTGGCAGGTATTATTCTTCCCTTCATTTTATTTACTGCCTACAGGGCTTTAACAGGAGAGTATGAACAACATAAAAAATTAACCAGAATTACCTGGCCGGTATGGTTGTATGTTGCAGTAACCGGCGTTGTGGTGTATTTACTCATTAGTCCTTATTACAGTTAAGGGATAAGTATATGAATAAAACAAATGGTTTAAGAGGGCTGATTATTATTCATAAGGCAATGCTGGTTGGCCAGCTGATATTTGCAGCAGTGAGTTTTTATCTGGTATATACCCATTCGGTTCCATCCGGTGATATGGATGAACTGGATAAAATATTACAGGTGATTGCCATTGTGTTTTCAATCAGTGGTTTTATGATTGGCACTTCTTTATTCAAAAAGAAATTATTGCAGGCAAAGACTTTGGAAACTGGTAATGTAGCAAAATTTGAAATCTACCGCACTGCAAGTATTATTCAATGGGCATTTATTGAAGGGCCGGCTATCTTTTGTTTGATTGGCTTTTTTCTTACATCCAATTATGCATTCATGGCTTTGGCCGCTACATTACTATTATTGTTTACCATGATGGTGCCCTCAAAAACAAAAGCTGCCTTTCATCTGGGTATCAGTGAAGCAGATATGGAAGCATTATAATACCGGCTCTACAATAATCTTTGCTGTACTCAGGAAGCTGATTAGCACCATCAGTTTATCTCCCGGTTGCAGTTGCTTATCAGCAGGGATACTGTTTTTTTCGGCCGGAATTTTCGCCTGTATTTTATCGCCAATTATATTCAGGTAAATACCATGCGGTGTTACTTTAACAACTTCTGCTTCTATTGGGGTTTTTGCTTTGTGATATTTTACCGCAGTATAAAATTCAGGTATATAATGATTGTTGAACAGCTTGGCAGTAATCTTCTCTTTCTTTTCCAGATTTTCTAATGAAAAAGTAACCGCTTCATTTAACTCCTGTTCTGTTGGCGCAATACGCCAGGGTGAATGGGCTACAGGGAAAAATAAATAACTGTCAATTTCTTTTACAAAAATTTTATCGTCGGCTGCTTTCAGGTACCCGATAAAACTGTTTTCTGTTTTAGCCTTATTGATCAATACATCAAGTGCGGTATTATAACGGTATTCTACATTAGTGGCCACCATTTTATCGCCACGGCCCGATAGTCCGGCCACAAAATCCACCACATCACCTATATGGAATACATGTTTTTTATTTGAAAAGGTTTTATCAGCCTTTTCATCAGTACTGCCGTTAATGGTTTTCTTTTTTCCGTTTACTTCGTATTCTATCATCACGTATTTTTTTTCGTGATTTACAAACGACACTTTTCCCTGTATAATGGTATGGCTCATATTATAAACTTAATTCGGTTAAAGGATCCCAATATCTTTTTTTAAAATCCACTACAGTATCATCTTTTACAGATACCCCATCTTTTTTTAATAACTCTTCCATTAATGTAGGTGTAGCAAAATGATGTTTGCCGGTTAACATACCGTTCCGGTTTAACACACGTTGTGCCGGTACTTTGGGTGTGGCATGATGAGCCGCATTCATTGCCCAACCTACCATGCGGGCCGAAAGTTTGGTGCCTAAATAAGCAGCAATGGCTCCGTAAGATGTTACCCTTCCTTTTGGAATCTGCCGCACCACTTCATATACATCCTGAAAAAAACTGTATTCTTTAACCGTACTGCGTGGTTGCTCCGCCTCAGCTTTTTTAAGTGGAGATTTGACTGCTTTTTTTGCCATAAAATCTTCTTTTCAGCGCTGAAAAGATACATCAATTATTTGGGTATTAAGCCCCACCGTGGGAGGGGTTGGGGGAGGCCAGTAATTCGCTGCGTTTTGGTTCGCTAACATTTTTATATTGATAAGGGCAGTGCCTGCAGCCATTGCCGCAACATACCCCTTTTTCCAGATGGTATTTTTCTGTAAGTACTACATAACCCTGTTCATTAAAGTAAAAATCTTCTCCCTCAGTCAGCTTGTTCATTTTTTAATTCCTCCTGTAATTGGTCATCTAAATCTTTAATTACTGCAGGCAGTGTAAACTTAAGGTAATGTATCTTATTGCTTTGGGCAATATCCAGACTTTCGTAATGCGTTTTAATTTTCAGTTCTTCCTTTACCATGGCCTGCCCGTACACATCATCACTATCTTCAACAATGGTTAAACCATAAAGTTCAATTACCTTTTTGGTAAATCTATAAAGGTCGGGCGAATCTGTTTTTAAATGAATACTACCCGATGGTTTAAGTACTTGCTGGTACAGCCTTAAAAACCGGGGATGGGTTAATCTTCTTTTTGCTTTAGACACTCTTAATTGCGGATCGGGAAAAGTGATCCATATTTCATTGACTTCACCGGGGCCGAAATAATCCGTAATCATTTCAATCTGTGTGCGTAAAAATGCGGCATTGTTCAGGCCTTCGGAAATACATTTTCTTGCCCCAATATGCATACGGTTGCCTTTTACATCCACCCCAATAAAATTTTGCTGCGGAAACATTCGGGATAAGCCAACGGTATATTCTCCCCTGCCACAGGCCAGTTCCAGCACAAGAGGGTTGGTATTTTTAAAGAATTGATGCCAGTGGCCGGGCATATCTTTCGGATACTCCAGCGTATTGGAAAATGCTGTAAACTCAGCAAAGCGAAGTAGTTTTTTTTGCGCCATGGCCTGCAAAGATAATTAAAGCAGGGCTATATTTTAAGCTGAAAGCCGGCGCCCACAATAGATTTTAACTGTAATGCCGGTGCATCTTTGTTTTCACCGAATATTCGGGTATCATCATCATAAATTACATCAAAACTCCAGTTAAAAGATAACATTTTAAAAACCCGGATAGCTAATATATTGGTCATATACACATCTACATTCCATGGATTTTTTTTATAGTTGGAGAACATATCCAAACGGGTTTTGTACGACAGGTTTTTTACAATTTCTTTCTGATAATTGATAGTGGCAAAAGCTCCCAGCTGATTTACTATATTTGCGCCGGTATCCACACCATACGCTGCTTTTGAAGCCAGACTGTCGTTACGCACTATAATCCAGCGGGATGTTAATGGCGAAAGAAATAAAGACAATTCTTTTTTAGGTTTATAGTCTACTCCAAAACTGGTTAACACAAAACCGGGGGATAAAAAATTAGACGCATAGATTTTAGATTTATCCTTAAAGGTATATCCTGCAAAAAACTGAGTCCTGAAATTAAGCAGGGTACCCACCGTCATTTTTTTATTTACAGAATAGTTTTGTTTGGACACCATGTCTATCCGGTCATCATTTTTTCTGGAACCCAGTGAAGTGGTTTTTAAAAATCCAAATGCAAGGTCTAAGGAGTTATCCCAGTTAAATTTATTTTTTTTATAAGTGGCGTAAAGATTAAGTGTGGTGCTTATATTAATTGAAAAATCATCACCACCAGCAGCCCAGTTGCTTAAACTGCCCTGTCCCAGACTCAACCGGTAAAGGCCGCCTCTTTTCCATGCTTTTCTAGAAGTATCCGGTGCAGGCACTTTTGGGGTTACACTACCCGATTCCAGCTGAAGGGTACGGATTACCTTATCCTGTGCATGGATACATTGGGGCAATGCAAAAACAAACACCAACAATATAATTTTCATTATTGGAAATTAGCGGGTTAAATGAATTGCAAAGAAAGCAATGTTTATGCAAAAGTTTTGCAAAAAAAGAAAACTCATTGCAATAATAAAGAATGGTCTGCTTTTATATTGAAATAAAGAATAATCCCATTATTAATTGCTATTTTTTTAGTAATTTTATAGTGCCGATATCTTATTAAGAATAAATTCAATAAAATTAAAAATGAACAGGATAAGAGTAATATGGATAATGTTATTTCTTTCATTTTCGCTGGCAGCCGAATGCCAATCTGTAAATTGCCGTAATCTTCCCAAAACATATTCCAGCTATGATGTTGCTTTAAACATAGTTAAATCTGCAAAATTCAAATTTTCTGAATCACTTAATACTACAAAAAGCAGTTGGATCAGTGGCGCAACATATTTAAGTTGCGACGGTCAATTTGGGTACTTAATAATTATAATAGGTGTTAAGGAGTATATCCATGCAGATGTACCCTTTTTAATATGGGATGAATTTAAAAATGCAGATTCATTTGGAAGTTATTATAATAAGAATTTAAGGGGCAGGTACAGGTTTAACCTGAACTAAATTATTAAAAAATTAGTAACCGTAGCTCATTTAAATAGAAAAGCCTTTGTTGAAAACAAAGGCTTTTTGCTGCTGTAGGGGGATCGAATCCGCCAGCTAGCGGACAGTTAGTTGAAGTTTTCAAACGATATCGGTTTTGATGATTTATTTGGGTCATATACCAATTTCATCAAACTAAAAAAAGCCTCCGTTTATTCAACGAAGGCTTTTAATAAATGCTGTAGGGGGAGGGATCGAACCTCCACGAGGCAGTTAGCTAAAGTACAAAGT
>JBAXET010000035.1:0-22348 GCA_037140275.1 Ferruginibacter sp.
AACTCATACTATGGCCATTTCTCTTAACAAAGCACAGCTAAAAAAAACACCCGTAATGCCTTATGAAAAAATAAGAGACTACCTTAAAACCGGAGATATTTTTTTCAGCAGCGGCAGCTATGCTTTTTCAGGTATTATACAAAAACTCACCAAAAGTACCTGGAGCCATGTGGCAGTTATTTATAAAGATGAAGAGCTGGGAAGAGTCCTTGTGCTTGAAGCAGAACCCAGTGTGGGTATACGCCTGATGCCTTTATCTAAATATTTAAAAGATTATAAAGGAACCAAGCGCCCGTATAAAGGCCAGGTGGTGATTGCCAGTTTGAATAAAGAAATTCAAAAGGAGCAGCTTAATAAAGGAATCTGTTTTGGATTAGATGAACTGACAAGGCCTTACGACAATTATGAAATCGTAAGGATTATGACACGAATTCTATTCCATATCAGCAAAAGAGAACGCAATCGCAATTATATATGCAGTGAACTGGTAAGAGATATTTTTGCAAAAGCAGGCGTGGTAATGCAGTATAGGGATACTTATATTAGCCCCAACAATATTTGGACCGATGACCGTGTAGAGATGAAATACAGAATATTGTGAGTGGTTGCTGAATAACCCTCACTTTGAAGCCTTATTCACTATTCACTATTCACTATTCACTATTCACTATTCACCACTCTCCTCAATAATCAGAACACAAATTTGAGTTGGCTTTTTCTGCAGCTTCTATTTCTGTAAAAGAAGACAATATATCTGCCTTGCCTCTTTGTATACAAATATTATGTTCGTAATGTGCGGCCGGTTTGCCGTCTTCTGTTCTGATGGTCCAGCCATCTGCATCATGAAAGATATTTTTAGTACCCATATTGATCATTGGCTCAATAGCAATCACCATTCCTTCTTTTAGTTTTGCCAGTGTGCCACGCTTGCCATAGTTAGGCACTTGTGGATCTTCATGCAGTTTTCTGCCTAACCCGTGCCCTACTAATTCCCTTACCACACCATAGCCATGATCTTTTTCGGTATACTGCTGAATAGCAAAACCAATATCTCCCACACGGTTTCCGTGAATGGCTTTCTCAATGCCCTTATATAAAGATTCTTTGGTTACCCTTAATAATTGTTTTACTTCAGGTGCAATTTCGCCTACCGCAAATGTATAGGCGCTGTCGCCATGAAAACCATTTTTAAATACCCCCACATCTACAGAAACGATATCTCCATCCTTTAATAAATCTTTTGTAGGAAAGCCATGTACTACCGCATCATTAACAGAAATACAACAGGCAAAAGGAAAACCCTGATAGCCCTTAAATGAAGGCGTGGCTCCGTTATCTGTAATGAATTTATCTGCAAACTGATCCAGTTCAAATGTAGAAATACCGGGTCTGATCAGTTTGGCTACTTCGGCAAGTGTTTTACTTACCAGCAAACTGCTCTCCCGCATTAATTCAATTTCTGCTTTTGTTTTATAATGAATCATGTGACTTATGTTTAAAACAAACCCCGACAAATTAGTCGGGGCTTAATTATATTCTTTAAGTCCCCGTTGTGGGGAAGTAACATTAAATAGTTGTGGCAGTCTGTCTTCCCTGAATTCTTCCGCTGCTCATTAAACCATCATACTGACGCATTAGTAATTGTGTTTCTATTTGTTGTAAGGTATCCAAAACAACACCTACCATAATCAGCAAAGATGTTCCACCAAAGAAAGTAGAGAAGCCCTGAGTCATATTAACAAAAGCTAACTGACAAAGACCTGGTAAAATACCCACTACAGCCAATAATACTGCCCCTGGTAAAGTAATACGATCCATGATGGTACCAATATAATCAGCAGTAGGCTGACCTGGTTTAACTCCGGGAATGAAGCCGTTGTTACGCTTCAGTTCGTCGGCCATTTGTTTAGGATTAAATATTAAAGCGGTATATAAGAAAGTGAATGCGATTACTGCTGTTGAATAAATCAGCATATACCATAAGTTAGTATGATCATTTAAGAAACTTCCTTCGGTAGTTTTACCCAACCCGGTAATAAATGCAATCAAAAACAAAATTGCCTGCGCAAAAATGATTGGCATTACACCGGAGGCATTTACTTTTAAAGGAAGAAAATTTCTTGCCCCACCAAACTGACGGTTGCCCACAATTTGCTTGGCATAATTAACCGGAACTCTTCTTGTACCCTGAATCAGCATAATCAATCCCATGATTACTGCAATAAGAAATACAATTTCAATGAGCATGATTAACAAACCGCCTGCACCTCTGGTGGTACGTGTTCCCCACTCCTGAATAACAGATGACGGAAGTCTGCCAAGGATACCAATCATGATGATGATTGAAGTACCATTACCTAAACCTTTATCGGTAATTTTTTCACCCAACCACATTACAAACAATGTACCTACGGTTAAAATGATAACTGTTGATACCCAGAAGTAATTTTCGTAAGCAGCAATAATGGCACTTCCGTATTGTGATTTAAGGAAACTGATATAAGCGATAGCCTGAAATGCGGTTACACCAACAGTGAGATAACGGGTCCACTGGTTGATTTTTTTTCTGCCACTTTCACCTTCTTTCTGAATTTTGGCAATTTGAGGAACCAAAATAGTCATCAGCTGCATAAAGATAGAAGCAGAGATATAAGGCATAATACCTAATGCAAAAATAGAAGCCCTGTTAAAAGAACCTCCCACAAAAGTATCAAGCAAACCCAGTAAACCACCACCGGTTTTAGAATTACCTTTTGCCTGAGCAGCCAGTTCATTTGGATCAATACCGGGTAACACAATGTGTGTACCAATTGTATAAATGAAAATAAGTAAAAGTGTGAACGTAATTTTATTACGCAACTCTTCTATACTCCAGATATTCTTAAGTGTTTTAATAAACTTGTTCACAGAATTAAGCTATTTAATGTTTTGCGCTAATTAAAAATGACCCCGCAATTGCGTGGGTCAGGCAAATATCGTGAAATTATTTCACTATCTCTACAGAACCTCCGGCAGCTTCAACAGCGGCCTTTGCTTTTGCACTGATGGCGTTAATCTTAAAGGTGAATTTACCTTTGATTTCACCATTGCCTAACAATTTTACACTATCAAACTGGCTGATTAAGCCATTGATGTATAAATTTTGAAGACTGAATTCTGTGATATTATATTTTTCAGCAAGCTGATCAATAGTACCAACATTAAGCACTTTAAATTCAATACGGTTATTATTTTTGAAACCGCGCTTAGGTATACGACGCTGAATTGGCATCTGACCACCTTCGTGAGCCATTTTACTTTTGTAACCGGCACGACTTTGACCACCTTTATTACCTTTAGTAGATGTACCACCTTTACCACTGGCTTCACCACGACCAATTCTTTTTTCTTTGTGTGTTGCGCCTTTCGCGGGTTTTAATGTGTGTAGTTTCATTGTACTTATTTTAAACTTACGCCCCGAGTACTCGGGGCTCGCTGTTAAGAAATTTAATTTGATTGAATACCGACCTGCACCGGTTAGTATTTTAAGCTAACTCTTCTACTTTAATAAGATGGTTCACTTTTTTAACCATACCTAATATTTGAGGAGTAGCTTCTACTTCAACAGAAGCATTCATTTTCTTCAAACCTAAAGCAGCCATAGTTCTTTTCTGGCGTTCTGATCTGTCGATTACACTTTTAACCTGTGTTACTTTAATTTTTTTCATAACTGAATCAGTTGTTAGTTATCAGTAGTCAGTTGTCAGTTATTGACCAATGACCATTGACTATATTTTATCCGTTAAATACTTTCTTCAAAGAAACGTTGCGTCTTTTAGCTACAGCAATCGGCTCACGTAAAGTAGCCAAAGCTTTAAAAGTTGCTTTAACCACATTATGTGGATTAGCAGAACCCAGGTTTTTAGCTAGTACGTCGGTAATACCGGCAGCTTCTAAAACCGCTCTCATACTACCTCCGGCAATTACACCGGTACCATGAGCCGCAGGCTTAATATATACTTTAGCAGCACCTTCTTTACTTAACTGATCGTGAGGAATTGTACCATGCATTATCGGAACTCTAATAAGGTTCTTTTTTGCATCTTCAATACCCTTTGTGATAGCTTCCTGAACTTCTTTAGCTTTTCCCAAACCATGACCTACAACGCCAGCTTCGTTACCAACAACCACTAAGGCTGAAAAACTAAAAGCACGACCACCTTTGGTAGTTTTAACCACACGATTAATAGCAACCACTTTATCTTTCAACTCCAGGTCGCCTGCCTTTACTTTGTTTAAAATTAAATTTGACATTTATTTTCTAATTAGAAAGTTTAAAATTAAAAAACCAAACCGCCTTCTCTTGCACCTTCAGCAACCGCTTTCACACGTCCGTGGTAGATATAACCTCCACGATCAAAAACTACAGTAGTAATACCCAACTCTTTTGCTTTAGTTGCAATTGCACTACCCACCAGTTTACTTTTATCAGTTTTAGGTGTTTTTTGAGCAGCAATATCTTTTTGTCTTGAAGATGCTGCAGCCAGTGTAACACCGTTTGCATCATCAATCAACTGAGCATAAATATCACTGTTGCTTCTGAAAACACTTAATCTTGGCTTTGCAGCAACACCGCTGATTTTTTTACGAATGCGGTACTTAATTTTTACTCTTGCGCTACCTTTTGAATTCATAACTGTTTATTTTATATCCCTGATTCTGCCAGGAACTTGTTAATCCTTTTGTTTGTTAATCCGTTAATCTGTTTATTGGTTAATCTGTTCTAAAAAAATTATTAACTAACCGATTAACTAATTCACCTTTTACTTACCTGCAGCCTTACCAGCTTTTCTTCTTAATACTTCACCTGCAAATTTAACACCTTTACCTTTGTATGGTTCTGGCTTGCGTAAGCTTCTGATCTTTGCACATACCTGACCAATCAATTGTTTATCTACACTTTCAAAATGGATCATCGGATTCTGACCTTTTTCCTGAGAGGTTGATACTTTTAATTCTTTAGGGATTTCAATTAAAATGTTGTGAGAATATCCTAAAGCAAGATCTAATAAGTTACCCTGGTTAGCTGCTTTAAAACCCACACCCACTAATTCTAATTGTTTTTTAAACCCTTCTGTAACACCCAGTACCATATTACTGATTAATGAGCGGTACAATCCGTGCATTGCACGGTGACGAATCTGATCAGTTGGACGGATTACATCTACATGACCATCTTTAACTTCAATTGTAATATCGCGGTCAACTAACTGAGTTAATTCTCCTTTTGGACCTTTTACAGTAACTACATTATTGCTGTTAACTGTAATGGTAACACCACTTGGAATAGTTACCGGCTTTTTACCTATACGTGACATATTTTTTATTTTTTATTTCTGACCGGTCAGCCTGCTATAGGTCCGGCTTAATGTATCAGAAATTGTTTTTTAATTAGAATCGAGGCCTTAAACTGGTTTAGAAGTTTAGAAGCTTAGAAAATATTACACAATACTTCACCACCCACATTCTGAGATTTTGCTTCTTTATCAGTCATTACCCCTTTAGAGGTAGAAACGATTGCAATACCCAGGCCATTTTTTACACGCTTAAATTCATCTGGTTTAGCATAAGTACGTAAACCCGGACGGCTTACTCTTTCTAAACTTTGTATTACAGGTAATTTAGTAGCAGCATCATATTTCAACGCTATTTTAATTAACCCCTGTTTGTTATCATCTTCAAATTTGTATTTCAGGATATATCCTTTATCGTACAAAATTTCAGTGATGCGTTTTTTTAAATTGCTTGCAGGTATTTCCACAATACGGTGATTAGCCATTTGTGCGTTGCGAATTCTTGTTAAATAGTCTGCTATCGGATCAGTAACCATTGTTATTTTAGTTAATTGATTAAATAAATTTTTTCAATGCGATATCCAACTTAGTTGTTAGATGTTAGTTAATAGTTATAAGATGCATTTCTGATGAACTGTCATCGAACAACTGTCAACCTGCTCTTTTTACCAGCTGGCTTTTTTAACCCCTGGAATTTTACCTTGTAACGCCATATCACGGAACTGATTTCTGGAGATACCAAAATGTCTCATATATCCCCTTGGTCTGCCGGTTAACTGGCAACGGTTTCTCAAGCGTACACTAGATGAGTTTTTTGGTAATAGATCCAAAGCTGCATAATCACCGGCTGCTTTTAATGCTGTTCTTTTTTCAGCAAATTTAGCAACCATTGCTTCACGCTTTCTTTGTCTGGCTTCAACTGATTTTTTTGCCATGTTATATTGCTATTATTTTTTAATGTTTTTAAAAGGCATCCCTAACTCTTTCAGCAACTCAAATGCTTCTTCGTTAGTTTGAGCAGTAGTTACAAAAGTGATATCCAGTCCGGTAATTTTATTTACTTTATCAATATCAATTTCGGGGAAGATGATTTGCTCAGTTACACCTAATGTATAGTTACCACGACCATCAAATGCTTTATCGTTAATTCCTTTAAAATCGCGTACACGTGGTAAAGAAACAGAAACCAGTCTGTCTAAGAATTCATACATCTTAACTCCGCGAAGCGTAACTCTTGCACCAATTGGCATGTTTTTACGCAATTTAAAGTTTGAGATATCTTTTTTAGACATGGTAGACACCGCTTTTTGACCGGTGATATTACTCAGCTCTTCAATAGCTATATCAATCAGCTTTTTATCTGTAACAGCTCCATTAACACCACGATTCAAACAAATCTTAGTCAATTTTGGAGCCTGCATTACAGTTTTATAACTGAATTTTTTCATTAAAGCAGGTACTACTTCTTTAGTGTACTTGTCTGCTAATCTTGCAGTATTGATTGTTGTGCTCATTATTTAATTACCTCCCCTGATTTTTTAGAGATTCTAACTAATTTACCATTCTCCCTGGTACGTTTAATTTTAGTAGGTGCAGCAGCTTTTGCATCCCAAAGCATTACATTGCTAATAGCAATCGGTGCTTCTTTTTTAATGATACCACCCTTAGTATTTTGAGAAGTTGGTTTGCTATGTTTGGTAATGATGTTTACACCCTCTACCAGTACACGACCTTTCTCTAAAATAACTTCCAGTACTTTACGTGGCTTTTTTACGTCTTTGTCTTCACCGGTAATTACTACTACGGTATCGCCTTTTTTAATGTTGTACTTTGGTTTAAATCTTGTGCTCATTTTATTTACTTTTTATGCTGAAAGCTGAAAGCTGAAAGCTAGGAGCTACTCATTAGTTATTTTTTTGCTTTTAGCTTTTCGCTTTAAGCATTTTACTTTACAATACTTCAGGAGCCAAAGAGATAATTTTCATGTAACCCTTATCCCTCAGTTCTCTTGCTACTGGCCCAAAAATACGGGTACCTCTTGGTTCGTCGGAGTTGTTAAGTAACACTACTGCATTATCATCAAAACGGATATAAGAACCATCCTTACGACGTAATTTGTTTGTAGTTCTTACAATAACAGCTTTACTAACTGTTCCTTTTTTAATACCACCTGCAGGCATGGCATCTTTAACAGTTACAACAATTTTATCACCAATTTTGGCATAATCCTGTCCGCTGTTTCCCAGTACACGGATACACAACACTTGTTTTGCACCGCTGTTATCTGCTACGTTTAGTCTGCTTTCTTGCTGTATCATTTTTATTTAGCTTTTAGCTTCGGGCAACTGCCCCTGGCTGATTAACTTTATTATATGTATCGCTGATAGCTTATCGCTACAAGCAAATAGCGAATTATTTTACTTTTTCAATCACTTCTACCAGTCTCCAGCGCTTAGTTTTGCTCAACGGCCTGGTTTCCATGATTTTTACTGTATCGCCAATGCTGCACTCATTCTTTTCATCATGAGCATGAAACTTTGTAGATTTTTTTACAAACTTTCCATAAAGCGGATGCTTTACTTTTCTTTCAACATTAACAGTGATGGTCTTGTCCATTTTATTACTGGTTACCACTCCTAATTTTGTCTTTCTTAAATTTCTTTCAGCCATTGTGCTACTTTTTATGGTTTAATTAAAACCCTAATTGTTGTTTTCTTAATGCGGTTTTCAATCTTGCTAAATCCCTTCTTAAAGAACGGATGCTTTGCGGATTCTCCAGTGGAGCTACTGCATGAGCAAATGAAAGCTTTTTCAAACGCAATTCATCTTCCTGGATCTTCGCTTTCAGATCTGCCTCACTTAATCCACTAAGGCTTTTTACAAAATCAACTTTCTTAGCCATTGTATTATTGTTTTCTATTTTCAGATTTGTTAAACCGGCTTATGCCTTAAAGTCGTGACGAACTACAAACTTGGTTAAAATAGGTAGTTTTTGTGCTGCTAAAGCAAATGCTTCTTTTGCAATTTGCTCAGATACGCCATCACATTCAAAAATGATACGTCCTGGTTGAACTACTGCACACCATCCTTCAGGGTTACCTTTACCCTTACCCATCCTTACCTCAGCTGGTTTAGCAGTAATTACTTTATCAGGAAATACCCTGATCCACACATTTCCTTCCCTCTTCATATGACGGGTTAATGCCTGACGGGCACTTTCAATCTGGCGGTTAGTTAACCAAACACTATCTAATGCTTTTAAACCAAATGTCCCAAAGGCCAATGTAGCTCCACGCTTAGTGTCGCCCTTCATCATACCTCTTTGCGCCTTTCTGAATTTTGTTCTTTTCGGTGATAACATCTTACTTCGATTTATGATTTATGATTTCAGATTTTTGGCATCTTCAATCACAATCAGATTTCTAATTTTTTATTAGTTTGATAAAGGAAGGGAAAACATATATCCTAAATCATAAATTGCATTTATCTTCTTCCACCCGGAGCACCACCACGGTTTCCACCGCCGCCGCCTCTTCTATCTCCACCGCCACCTCTGCGATCATCTCCACCTCTTCTGTCATCTCTTCTGTCAAATCCACCTTGTCTTTCACCCGGACCACCTTCTTTACCACCACCTGCTATAACATTTGGATTTAAATCTCTTTTACCTAATACTTCACCTTTACAGATCCAAACTTTAATACCTATTTTACCATATACAGTTAAGGCAAAAACATTAGCGTAATCGATATCCATACGTAAAGTATGTAATGGAGTACGGCCCTGTTTGATTTCTTCGCTACGTGCAATTTCAGCTCCACCAATACGGCCACCTACTTTTACTTTAATACCTTCTGCACCCATTCTTAAAGCAGATGCAATAGACATTTTAATAGCTCTTTTGTAGTTGATACGATTTTCCAACTGACGGGCAATGGTATCAGCAACAATATTAGCATCTAGTTCAGGACGACGTATTTCAAGGATGTTGATCTGTACATCTTCTTTACCACACAATTTTTTCAACTCTTCTTTGATGCGGTCAACTTCTCCACCACCTTTACCAATGATGATACCCGGCTTAGAAGTGTGGATAGTTACAATCAATTTGTTTAATGTACGTTCAATAACGATCTTGGCTATGCCGCCTTTATTGATACGGGCATTTAAGTAATTTCTGATCTTATGATCTTCGATCAACTTTTTTGGATAATCCGTTTTGCTTGCAAACCAGTTACTATCCCAACCACGAGTGATTCCTAACCTGGCACCTATTGGATTTGTTTTTTGACCCATATTACTTGGTTAAATCTTTTAAATATTAATTTTTAGTTGCTTTAGTATCTACAATTACTGTTACATGGTTGCTGCGTTTGCGAACCCTGTAACCACGACCCTGAGGAGCAGGACGCATACGCTTAATAACTCTTGCAGCATCAACCATAATGGTTTTTACTACCAGGGCATTCTCGTCACCACCTTCATTCTTTGCTTTCCAGTTGCTGATGGCAGAAACTACCAGTTTACGTAAAGGAACAGCCGGATGTTTTGGGTTGTGCTCAAGAATAGCTAATGCTTTTTCCACTTCCATACCACGGATCAAATCAACCAGTAAACGCATTTTACGAGGTGATGTGGGGTAATTGTTCAATTTTGCTACTGCTTCCATTTTTTATTAAGTTTTAAGTTGTAGGTTTTAAGTTGTAAGTTGAAAGCGTTGCGCTTATCACTTATTACTTATCACTTATTACTTATTAAGATATCTTTTTACTTGAGTGACCTTTAAAGTTTCTTGTTGGTGCAAATTCACCTAACTTATGGCCTACCATAAATTCAGTTACATAAACAGGAATGAATTTATTACCATTATGTACTGCAAAAGTTTGTCCTACAAAATCCGGAGTTATTGTACTTCTTCTGCTCCAGGTTTTGATAACACCTTTTTTACCTTTTCCTTCAATGATAGCAGCAACTTTTGCTTCCAGTTTTGCTTCGATGTAAGGACCTTTTTTTAATGAACGAGCCATGTTTATTTATTTTTTGTTGATTCTTCTGATGTAATCAGAATATTTTAACAATGTTGATTACTTACTTAATTTTTTACCGTTTCTTCTTTGGATGATCATTTTGTCTGATCCTTTTCCTCTTGTACGGGTAATTTCACCTTTAGCATATTTACCTGTACGGCTGCGTGGGTGACCACCTGAAGCTTTACCTTCACCACCACCCATCGGGTGATCTACCGGGTTCATCGCTACGGCTCTTGTTCTTGGTCTGATACCTTTCCAGCGATTACGTCCTGCTT
This sequence comes from Ferruginibacter sp., assembly GCA_037140275.1. Classification (GTDB taxonomy): domain Bacteria; phylum Bacteroidota; class Bacteroidia; order Chitinophagales; family Chitinophagaceae; genus Ferruginibacter. Next base: position 10,639 of record JBAXET010000035.1, read on the forward strand.
TACCTGCACTTTCCAGATTGTGATCACTGTTACTTACCACACCTACAGTTGCATAACAATTAATCAATACTTTTCTTAACTCGCCGCTTGGCATTTTTAATACTGCGTATTTTTCTTCCTTATTACTTAACTGAGCAGAGGTACCGGCACTTCTTACCAGGATACCACCTTGTCCAGGCTGCATTTCAATATTGTGAACGTTAGTACCTAATGGCATGTGCTTCATCTGAAGTGCATTACCTAATTCAGGTGCTATATTATCTCCGCTTAATACAGACTGACCAACCTGTAAACCCTGTGGTGCAATGATGTAACGTTTTTCACCATCAGCATAGTTTAACAATGCGATGAAAGCGGTACGGTTTGGATCGTATTCAATAGTTTTAACTACTGCAGGTACATTCTTTTTATCTCTTTTAAAATCTACCATACGGTACATGGTTTTATTACCACTTCCCATATAGCGCATAGATCTTCTTCCCTGTGCGTTACGTCCGGCTGTACTTTTTTGTTTTTCCAACAAAGATTTTTCAGGTACGTTAGTGGTAACCTCTTCGTATGCATTACCAATTCTCCATCTGGTACCTGCTGTTGTTGGTTTGTATTTCCTTAATGCCATTTTAATTACTTTTTATATTGTCAAAACTTTGCGGTGCTGACCACCATTCATTATTAGAATTAGATTCCGCTTCCGTAGATATCAATTGTTTCGCCTTCAGCAATAGTTACAATCGCTTTCTTTTTTGAAGACTTACGTCCTACAATAAAACCAGCTTTTGTATATTTTGCTTTAGCTTTTGATGGCATAATAATGGTATTTACCTCACTCACCTGCACACCATAAAATTGCTCTACTGCTTTTTTAATTTCCAGTTTATTAGCCTTCTTGTCCACTACAAAAGAGTAACGGTTTTGTTTTTCTGAAAGCTTGTTAGCTTTTTCAGATAAGATCGGCTTTATTAAAATATCAGACTGTTTCATCTTCTGGTTATTTGTTATTGTTTAAATTATGCTTCTTCAGCTGTAAAAACTTTTGCTGCATTTTCGGTTAACACTAACACGTTAGCGTTAATAATATCGTAAGTGTTGATATCCCTGATTAAAGTACCGCTAACGGTAGGGATATTACGAAGGCTTAAGTATACATTATCTGAATTGTCAGGAATAACAAACAATGATTTTTTACCTCCTACTCCGATATTTTTCAATATAGAAGCAAATTGTTTTGTTTTAGGTGCATCCATTATCACATCTTCCACCACTACAATTGCATTTTCTTTTGCTTTGTAAGTCAGTGCACTCATTTTAGCTAAAGTTTTCACTTTCTGATTCAGCTTGATATCATATTTGTGAGGTTTTGGGCCGAAGATAGAACCACCACCTTTATACAAAGGGTTACGCAGGTTGCCTTTACGGGCACCACCGGTACCTTTTTGTTTGTGTAATTTTTTAGAAGACCCTTTTACTTCCATGCGGGTTTTCACCTTGTGTGTACCCTGGCGTTGTGCACCCTGGTATTGTTTTACAGCGAGGTAAATCACATGATCATTAGGTTCGATACCAAAAATAGTATCTGGTAACTCAACTGTTCTTCCAGTCTTTTTTCCTTCTATATTTAAAACGTCTACTTGCATTGTACTTATTTTTTAAAGCCCAAAGGCTACTGTTAATTATTTTTGAATTAATACAATAGAACCATTGTGGCCCGGTACTGAACCGCTTACCAGTATATAATTTTTGTCGGCGAAAATTTTCACTACTTTCAAACCTTTCATAGTTACCCTGTCTTGTCCCATACGACCACCCATGCGCATACCCTTAAATACACGGCTGGCATCAGATGAGTTACCGATTGAACCCGGTGCTCTTGACCTGTCGTGCTGACCGTGGGATTGACCACCAACACCACTAAATCCGTGACGTTTAACAACACCCTGGAAACCTTTACCTTTAGTAGTACCTACTACTTCAACGCTATCGCCTTCGGCAAAGATGTCAACAGTGATGGTTTCACCAACGTTTTTGTCAATTTCGCTATCGCGTATTTCCTGAACGAATTTTTTAGGAGATGTTTGAGCCTTGGCGAAGTGTCCGGTTTCAGACTTCAAGGAGTGCTTTTCTTTTTTGTCGCCAAATGCAATCTGGAGTGCATTGTAACCGTCTGTTTCAACAGTTTTCTTTTGTGTAACTACGCATGGTCCGGCTTCAATAATGGTAACAGCAGTTTGTTTGCCGGTTGTATCGAAGACACTGGTCATGCCGATTTTCTTTCCAATAATACTTTTCATTGTATCTTATTTTTATCCAGCGGTGCCGCCCTGTGGGAGGTACATAGATGTTCATATTTTTCTTTTTAAGAACTTACCTTCTGCTTGTATCCGCCGTTTGGGGGATACAGTTCATCAGGCTTTGATCTCAACATCCACACCACTTGGTAAGTCTAACTTACTTAAAGCATCTACCGTACGGCTGCTGCTGGTGTAAATGTCTAATAAACGTTTATGTGTACACAGTTGAAATTGCTCACGTGCTTTTTTGTTAACATGAGGTGCACGCAATACGGTGAAAATCTTCTTATGCGTAGGTAAAGGAATAGGACCTGTTACTACTGCGCCTGTACTGCGAACTGTTTTTACGATCTTTTCGGCTGATTTATCTACTAAATTGTGGTCGTAAGATTGTAATTTGATTCTGATTCTCTGTGACATATGTAAAGAACTTTTAAATTTCCTTTTTTTAATTTGGAGTGCAAAGGTAAGGGCTGCATTTGTAATAGCAAAGGAAATGGGAAAGTTTTTTTTATGTTTTGCCCAAATAAAGGGCTGAAAAGCAAAATAATTGCAGCCACAAAGGGTTTGAGCCAGGCAAATTGACTGCAATCCTTGCTTATAAACCTGCTACATATTAAAATACAGAAAAATATTATCCTGTCGTATTAATCTTTCTTTTCCACACTACCGCTGCTGCTCTCACTTTTTTCTACACTGGCTCCTCCCCTGTAATCTACCGAGCCACTACTGCTGGCATGGGCTTTTAAATGTACACTGGCATGCACTTCTGCATTGCCGGAACTGCTGGCGTTAACTTCAGTATTCTCAGACAGCAACTCAAAAGATTTAATTTCGGCGCTGCTGTTAACTTTTGCTATATAATGCTTTGTTCTGCCACTAATGTGCAGCGATGCCGAACTGGTACCAGTGGCCACAACTTCAGGCGCATCCACTTCTGCCTCAATTTGGGCCGAACTGGTGGCTTCAAAGCTTACTTTCCCGTCTTCCTTCAACACATCCAGCACTTTTACATCAGCTGAGCCTGAAGCTTTTATGCTTTCTATACCCGGGGTGGTAATCAATACTTTCAGGTGAACATTACTCAGGCTATGTATTCCACCTAAATGTATCTTTAATACATTTCCGGATACCGTGGTCTCTATATATTTAATAACATTATCATCTGCTTCCACTTCAACTGACTGACTTGTGCCGGATTTTACCTCCACTTCAAATGAGCCTCCAACAGAAATACCGGTAAAGCTGGCTACCGATCTTTTTTCACTAATGATATTACCGCTGCCGGTTTCATAATTACAAGAACAGAAAAGCATACTAATGCCTGCGAATAAAAAAAATAATTGTTTCATGGCTGTATATTTTACAACAAATATAAAAACCTAAAATCTAAAGCCTGTACCATTCAACTAATTATTTAACTTCGCGGCCTATGACGGAAAAAATACTCATCCTCGATTTTGGATCTCAATACACTCAATTAATTGCCCGTACCGTAAGGGAGGCAAACGTATATTGCGAAATAGTTCCATATAACGCTGTTATTACTTATGAAGCCGGCTTAAAAGGCATTATCCTTGGAGGTTCTCCTTTTTCGGTTAATGAAGAAAAAGCGCTGGTAGTAGATGTAAAAGCCATGTCCGAAAAAGTACCTGTACTGGGCATTTGCTATGGTGCACAGCTTACCGCCAAAGTATTTGGTGGCCGGGTAGATAAAAGTGAAAAGAGAGAATATGGTCGTGCCATATTTACCAAAGTAAAAGAAGACCGGTTTTTAGAAAATGTATCCGAAGCCTCGCAGGTTTGGATGAGTCATAGCGATACTATTAAAGAATTACCTGAAGGCTTTGAACTGTTGGGTACTACAGACAGTATACCTGTTGCTGCCTTTAAAAAAGGTGGTAATGAAGGATTTCCTTTATATGGACTACAGTTTCATCCCGAAGTATATCATTCTGCAGAAGGTAAATTGATACTCAAAAACTTTTTGGTAAATATATGCGGCTGTAAACAGGACTGGACACCGGAACATTTTATCACTGATACCGTTGCAGCCTTAAAAAAACAAATTGGCAACCGTAAAGTGGTGATGGCTTTAAGTGGCGGTGTTGACAGTACTGTTGCTGCAACACTGGTACAACGTGCTATTGGAGAAAATCTCTATGGCATTTTTGTAGATAACGGGGTGCTGCGTAAAAACGAATATGAAGAGGTATTGGTTATATACAAAGAACTGGGCTTAAATGTAAAAGGCATTGATGCTAAAGATCATTTTTACGGTCAGCTGGCCGGCAAAACAGATCCGGAAGAAAAAAGAAAAGCTATTGGCAGATGCTTTATAGAAATCTTTGATCAGGAAGCCCATAAAATTGATGGTGTTGAATTATTAGGCCAGGGCACTATTTATCCTGATGTAATAGAATCCCTTTCGGTACATGGCCCATCTGCTACTATAAAAAGTCACCATAATGTAGGCGGCCTACCCGAAACTATGAAACTGGAACTGGTAGAACCACTGCGTTCTTTATTTAAAGATGAAGTGCGTCGTGTGGGTCTTGAGCTGGGTATTCCCCATGCCATGTTGTACCGCCACCCATTCCCGGGTCCCGGATTGGCGATAAGAATATTAGGAGAAGTTACAGCAGAAAAGGTACGATTATTGCAGGATGCTGATGCTATCTATACCAATGGATTAAAGAAAACAGGATTGTATGCAACTGTTTGGCAGGCAGGAACTATCTTATTACCCGTTAAAAGTGTGGGGGTAATGGGTGATGAAAGAACATATGAATTTACCGTAGCTTTAAGAGCAGTGACTTCTGTTGATGGTATGACTGCAGACTGGGCGCATCTGCCTTATGAATTTTTAGCAGATATATCCAATGAAATAATCAACAATGTAAGAGGAATTAACCGCGTGGTTTATGATATCAGCAGCAAGCCACCGGCAACCATTGAATGGGAATAGTGCGCAGGTATTGAACATTACAAGATGATGTGTTATGAATAAAAGATTATTAACCGGACTACTTATTGCTTTTGCCTGTACTGCTTTTTTTACGGTACATGCACAAAACGATTCATCAAAATTGTATCCCACTTACAGAATAGGCATCTTTGCGCCTTTATATCTGGATTCTGTTTTCAGCAATAATAATTTTAAATATACCGACGCAGTACCCAAATTTATTGTCCCCTCTCTTGAATTTGTACAAGGTGCCCAAATTGCACTGGACTCCATGCAGTTGGGAAAAGAAAATATAAAAGCTTCCATATACGACTCCAGATCTTATACCGAGCCAATTAATTTACTTATAAAAAATAAGAAACTTGATAGTCTTGATCTGATTATAGGATCTGTAAAAGACACTGACTATAAATTACTGGCAGATTTTGCCTTACTTAAAAAAATTCCATTTATTTCTGTAACCTATCCTAATGATGGTGGCGTAACTGCCAATCCGTTTACTGTAATTATGAATGCTACATTAAAGGCACATTGCGAAGCTATGTACAGTTATCTTTTACAGAATCATGGTACTGACCTGATTTTTTTATGCCGTAAAAAAGGCACTCAGGAAGATAAGGTAGCGGCATATTTTAAAGCGTTGAACGAACAGGATGGCAAGCCTTTACTGAATATAAAAACATTGGTAACCGACAGTTCGTTTACTGCCGAAGCATTAAAAGCAAAGCTGGACAGTAACAGACAAAATATTATCATTGGCGGAAGCTTGGATGAAAGTTTTGCCAGCAGCCTTACTGCATCATGCTTTGGACTTCAACCAGCCTATCCTATTACATTAATAGGAATGCCCAACTGGGATGCTTTTATATCCCTGCATAAAAAAGATGACTTTATTGATTTTCCTATTCACTTTACCTCGCCCTATTATAACAACAAACTGGATAATTACAGCAAGATGCTGATTGCAGCGTATTCTAAAAAATACAAGATTAAGCCAAGCGATATGGCATTTAAAGGTTTTGAATCAGTATACCTGTTTACCAAACTGCTCTGCAAATACCCAAAAGATTTAATCAATCATCTGAATGATAAAAGCATAAAAATATTTTGCGACTATAACTTCAGGCCGGTGATGTTAAAAAAAGAAAACATCATTCCCGATTATCTGGAAAACAAACACCTGTATTTTATTAAGTTGCTGAACGGCGCTACTTCAAGGGCCTGGTGAACAGACTAAAAGATTATAATAGTTATAAAAAAACCGAAGCAAATTGCTTCGGTTTTTTTATTTATTAATTCACCAGATTTTTTCGCTGGAAGAAATATAAGATGATAAAGATTAAAGGGAATATCAGAAAATACACAAAATATGATTTAAAGAATGCGCTTCCAATAAAAATAGCTGTACCAATATAAGGCAATACTTCACCTATCAACCAAAGAGTAAACCCTTGTTTTTTTAGTTTACGCATTTCAATGGCGCCATAAACACAAAGAGCAATTCCAACCAGTCCGATAATAAGTAAAGGCACTTTATTGTCAAGCGATTTAACCAGAATGTCATGCAACTCAGGCCCTGCCAATTTTTTTGCCCAGGCAGGAACATTGGGGTCTGACAACTTTTCCTGTGCTTTTTCAAAATCCTCTAAAGCCTTTCTTCCAGACAAGAAAGAACTTACTGTGCTGTACAACCCGTAAGCAGATCCTATAAAAGTTAAAATAGTAAGCACATTTAAACCTGTTGATAATTTCGGTGCTTCAACGTACCCGGTTGTTTCTGTAGTTTCCTGATTCATATAAATAGTTTTTACCAAGATAAGCAGTTTCTCATTTATTTCAAAACCAGTTTTAATTAATTTACTTACGTCCGCTTTAGCTTAAGATAATCCAGAAAGTAAACAATTTTTACTGTAAGCTCATTACTGTGGGGATTGTCGATTGACTTGCCCATGTTATTAAAATAAGACGTGTTTCTGTAAGGGTCAACACGTACCTGACTACCTAATGCATTTTTCCAGGCAATGGTTATTCGGCTGCCCAATAAAAAATCCCAGGTATAAAACATGTCAACATTAAAAGTATTATAGCTGATGTTTTTATCATTAATAAAAGGTCTTTCATCCCAGTAGCCATCAGACTTAAGGTTATAAAAATTGGTATTATAAATAGCCGACCAGTAATGCCTGACCCTTACCGTCCAGTTCATTTTTTTATTGAAACTGTATTGAGCGCTTAATATAGTAGTATTTGTTTTTTTATCCCTTCTTGCGATGATCGGTGAACCGTTTGGATTATTCATAAACGCCCATCCCCAGTTGCCTTTATCCTGCTCAATACTCATGCTCGTACTCAGCTGAAATTTATTATCAAACCGGTAACGTAATCCTAATGACGAGGTCAAGTAAGGATCATTGGGCATCGGAGATTCGGCCCCTCCGATTTTATAACTCATAAAGAACTTCTTCCTGCTGTCTGAACTGCCTTCAACTCCCAAATAATAATAGGGTGACCGCTTTAAAAAGTAACCGTTATACACAGTAGAGTTTACAAAATAATCGTTATTCCAGATGGGCCTGCTCTGTACAGCAATAGAAACATCCCAGAAATTTTTAAATACCAGAAATGCCGATGCACTCATCTCCAGATAAGTCCATTTGTTTGGATTGTATAAATAACTGTTTAAAAAGCGAAGTTTGAACACCCGGTTGATATATTTTTTAACCGGCTTCAACAGATTGTAACTGATATTGCCCGCAATATCTATGGAGTTATTATTGTAGATATATCCCAAATCGTTAGGATCGTATTTATCACTCTCAATATTCAGTCCTGCATGGTAACGGATTTTGCCGCTTACTTTATCAAAACCTGTTGTGGTGGTAAATCCGTTTTGATGCAGCTGACTTCCCCAAATGGAACTGTATTTGCCGGTGAATAAAAAATTATACGTATTCTTTTTATCGAATAAAGAAAGGTCGATACTGCTTACATTGGCATTGCGGCTATTGCCTTTTCGCAGCACATTGGTATTAGTAAAACTTAATGAAGACCTGTTTTTAAGTGCCTGATCCAAAACCAGGATATTATAATTGGTTAAAGGTTCTGTTAATATACTGGTTTCACTGCCATCAGCAAGGCGGGTAACCCTGGCATACATGGGCACAGATACAGCATTGAAAACACCAATACCTAAATTATTTCTGTTTCGTCCCGAAAATTTGGTGGCATTATACAATCGGGTAATTCCAGGATTTTTATTGATTTTATAAGCCGGATTGTTACCATAATTATTTAACACTTCATAGGAGCCTGAAGGAGCTGCTCCAATTCTGCGAGAATAAAACAAACCTGCTTTATTAAACAACTCTGTGCCCTCAGTAAAGAATGGGCGGTAATCATCAAACTTCACTTCAAATGGAGTAAGATTCAGCAGCTGATTATCACTTTGCACCTGTGCAAAATCCGGAATCAAAGTCATGTCAACAGTAAAACTTTCGTTGATCCCATACTTAACATCCATTCCACCACTTTTTAAAAACTCTGTTACATTTCCTGTACCTGTTGGAGATACTCTGTAACCGCCCGACAGATAAGGTAAAAATGAAAGTCGTAATGGAGGGCTGATATTTTTTAATCCACCCCATGTTCCCCATTGATTTATATCGCCATTGATATTAGGATCTTCCGGATTCCAGATGCTGTTCTCATTTTCTTTACGCACATATCTGGCAAAATTAATTCCCCAGTCCTGTTCGTCTTTTTTTGAAAATCTTATGGCACTGAAGGGGATTCTTATTTCTGCTACCCATCCATCATTTTTAACACTCACTTTACTTTCCCATACCGCATCCCATGTGGCATCAAAAACAGGAGTATTATTTTGTGCTCCCTTAGCATCTGCCTGCACACCTGCTGCTGTTACTCGGAAAAGAAATGCATTTTGCCGGTCTTTATACGTATCAAAGCCAACAGTAAAAATATCTACATCCTGCCGGTCAATATTATCCCTGGAAGTAAATTGCCGTCTGATATTTTCGGGTTTGTCGTACAGATATGCTGCTACATAAACTGCATCATCACTATAGGCAATTTTTACTTCTGTTTTATGCACCGATTGCTGCCCGAAATGAGGAAATGAAGTGATAAAATCTGTATTGGCAGGAATTGTTTTCCATGCTTCATCATTCAGATCGCCGTCAATTTTTATGGGGAGCGTTATTTTAATAGCAGCTGTTGTTCTAACCTGAGCCCGGGTTAAAGAAACAAACAATATAAAACAGCATAAGAGTGCAAAAAATGAACGGCTCACAAATAGTTTTCACCCAAAGATAAAATATTAAATTCTATTCCAATCAGGAGTGATGCAGTATATCAGCTTTTTTTTCTGCGGTTCATTTCTTTTTCAATCAATCCTAACTCCCGGCCTGTTTGCCCTGCTACAGAACTGTTTTCCTCTGCCCTGCGCATCAGATAAGGTATTACATCTTTGATGGGGCCGAAAGGAAGGTATTTACTCACAAAAAAACCGGTTTTGGCAAGATTGAAGGTGATATGATCACTCATGCCATATAACTGACTCAGGTGAACATGCGGGTGATCATGCGAAATCCCTTTTTGCTCCATCAGCTGAGTAGTATACCAGTTGCTGCGTTCATTATGAGAAGCTACAATTACTGCAATTCGGTCAATATGTTCAATACAAAATTCTACCGAAGCATCATAATCACGGTCGGTACTTTCTTTATCAGCCTGAATGGGAGAAGGGTAATTATTTGCTGCAGCCCTTTCTCTTTCTTTTTCCATATACGCACCCCGCACCAGCTTTGTACCCAATATGAAATTTCTTTCTGAAGCTGCGGTATAAGAATCTTTTAAAAACTGCAGCCTGTCGTGACGGTACAACTGCAGTGTATTGTATACCACTGCTTTTGTTTTATTAAAAGTGTCCATCATTAAAATAGTCAGCGCATCCACCGGATCTTGTATCCAGGTTTCCTCTGCATCTATAAGCACACCTATATTTTTTTTGGCCGCATCTTCACATACACTCAGCATACGGAGGCGTACCTTGTGCCACTCTTCTTTTTCTGCTTCAGGCAAAGCTTCTACTGCCGATAAATAGCGGCGCATTAGTGTGCCTTCCAGTGCATTCATTGCAGTATCCAGTTTTTCCAGCAACCCAAATCTTGCAAAGCCGGTAACTTTCACACTCATGAAGGGAATATTGGCCTGAGTGGCTGCGTAGTCAATTACTTTTTTAAATTCATCTCTGGCATGTTCAAAATTGGCTTCGCCTTCCTTTCCTTCCACACCATAATCCAGTATTACCTGAACATTATAATCTTCCAATTTGTCCACCACTTTTACCGTTTCTTGTAAAGTTTCTCCGCCAACAAACTGAGGGAATATAGTTTTACGAATTACCGTTTTGGTAAATGGCAAATGCCATTTTATTGCAACCGGGGTAAGACTTAATCCAAAATTAACCAGCCATGGTTTTCCCATTGAAGAAAAAAGAAAATGTGCTCGTTTTAGTGCTTCATCGGATTTATAAGCAAAGGCAATTTCTGTGTTATCAAAGGCGGTAATAGGATGGTTAGTAGGCATAAATTTTGAATTCAGAATTCAAAATTCCAAAATAGATGACGAACTACCAAATAAAACAATTTATATGGCCTGATGATTAAATGGTTGCAGCACCATTTCGCTTACTACTCCGCTTACCGGTTGTTGACATAAAAACCAAATTGCTTTGGCGGCTTCCTGTGTGGGTATCATTTTGTCTTTCTGAACCCTAAGGTCAATATTATCCCAAAAAGGCGAATCTACTCCTCCTAAAAAAAGATTAGTAATACGTATTTCAGTTCGCTTCAGCTCTTCGCGTATGCTTTGCATCATACCTACTAACCCATATTTACTGGCGCTGTATGCTGCTGCACCTGCCATGGGAACTTTTCCCAACACTCCGGGTATATTAATGATCAGCCCTTTTTTTAATTCTTTCATAGCAGGTAAAAAAGATTTTACTAAAAGGAAGGGTGCATACAGATTAGTGTGCAGGGTTTTTAAAAAATCTGTTTCACTCAATGTTTCCAGCGGTTTTATAATACCAATGCCTGCCGCATTGATTAAAATATCGATTGAAGGCAATTGCTCAAAGTATTTTTCTTTGAGTGCATTTACTTCCTCAGCACTGGTAATATCCAAAGTCATTATTCTTTCATAGGGTACTTTACAGGCATCGGCAACAGTTTTTAATGTATCCATATTTCGGGCAGTTAAAAAAAGAATTGCCCCGCTTTCTGCAAGTAGTTTTGCAGTTGCAGCTCCAATGCCTCCCGAAGCTCCTGTTAATAAAACATATTTTCCTTTCAGATTTTCCATAACAACATTTTACAGATAAACAAAAAGATGGGTTATTTGTTTACAGTTAACACATAGATATTCTGCTGCA
>JBAXET010000036.1:0-22086 GCA_037140275.1 Ferruginibacter sp.
TCTTTTGATGTAAAAACATTTACTACAAATGAACTCACCGGAATGATGAGTAATTGTACTGCTTTAAAAGAAGGCAGCTATCAGCTTTGTGTGCAATTTTACAACCAGGACCGAATTGCCATCAGTAACGAAGTATGCAAAGAATTTAAAGTAGAAAGCCCAAAAGCAGAGGACTATGCACCACCAACATTGATCACACCGGAAAACGGAAAAACCTATACGGAAGCAGAAATAAAACGGCCGTTAAGTTTTAGATGGACGCCATTAGTGCCAAAACCAAAAGAACCCGTTACATACAGGTTACGTGTTTGGCAATTGATGCAGGGGCAAAATGGTGTTGCTGCAATGAAGAGCGATCAACCAATAATTACTAAAGATGTTGAGAATATTACGCAGGCTGTAATTTCAAATGTTTACACAGGGCCATGCAGGCCACCTTATCTCTGCGATTTTATCTGGTCGGTACAAGCATTAAATAAGCAGGGTAATCCAATGGGTAATAATAATGGTAACAGTGAACCCTGGTCATTCAGAGTAAAAGAAAACAATTCCACTAACCCCCCGCCGCCGCAAGCAATGATGGCTGGAGCAAATGCAGAGTTTAAAATTGATAGTGCAGTTTGTTTACCAAAAGAAAATGGTTTATTCAAATACCATATTTGGGGTCATTATAGAAATATGGTAAGCAGCTCCAACAATATTTTAATAAACGATGTACTAAATTTTCCGGGGTATGTAACAAACCCCAACCCCGGCCCCGGCACCAATTTAAGAAATAATATAAGAATGAAGAGTGGCGTTTACAATGGTGCACTTACTATGAACGATATACTGGAAGCCAGCTCTGGAACTATCAGCAATATTAATCCATTACCGGCTTCTATTTTTACACCAGCGTTTTTAGCACCAAACAGTACGCACAACTTTCAATTTGATTATTCAACAGCTACCAACGCAGCAGTACAATTTACCTACTATGGACTGGTAGATGATGCTTTAAAATTTAATGCTAACAGAAATGCACGTAATGAAATTGATAGTTTAAAATATCCCAAATGCCCTTGCAGCGCTTGTGATGAAGTAACCATTAATGTAAGTACGCAGGGAAATATTACTAATAATGGAAACGGGGGATTAAACTTTACAGCACTTGTTGCATCATCTCCCAAAAAAGTAAAAAGAATACGTGCCGAGCTGGTTTATTTTGATATGAAACCAGAAAACGATAACTGTATTATCTGTAATAAAAACGATAATTATTTTGGCAACTTTATTAATGTGTCTACCACTAACAGCAACTTTACCGCTGTTATTCCACAGCCCCACTCTGCCCAGCTTGATGCATTAAGTGATAGCAACATAAGCGGGGGTGTACCAATCAATTTTACTGTAAGTATTCCGCCAATGGTAAGCTGTTGCAATGCCGATGTAAATTTTTGTATTCGTTATGTAATTACTTACGAAGATTGCACGGTATGTAATAAAATGATTTGCTATAATTATAAAATTACCGGTTGTCAAAAATAATTAATAAAGACTAAAATATTTTTATGAAGCGTTTAAAATATATATACCTGTTTTGCAGCTTAATAGCCAGTCATCTTGCGGGATATGCTCAAATACAAACATTAGGTATTACTCAGTCATCATCAGGCAACCCCAGTAATAATTGCGGCGCTTGTTACACTATTAATATTCAGTATTCAATAAGTAATATTAATGCAACAGGTACACAAATAAAAGCAACCTTTAACAATACCATTTTTGATGTGTGTGGTTATGGAAGCTACAGTACGTCATCAGTAGGCACTGCTACCACATTAACTTTTAATGAAGGCGTAAAAAGTACCGGGTCTTACTCGGTTTCTTACAGCATTAAGTTTAAGCCGGGTATGGCATGTGCAGGCTTAACAGGTACTTTAAATGCTACTACTCAAACTACCCAGCATCCAACTCCGGTAGCGGCAAGCCCTCTCACACTTACAGCCACCTCTACCGAAACATGGAGCATAACAAAATACATACAATATGGAAGCTACATCTGGTACCAGGGTTATACGGCCGGCAGTCCTTTCAATTATAATGTAGTTAATTGTGGTGCACCTTTAGATGTTTATTATCATATCCGGGTATCTAACGGTTCCGGATGTGTTAATTTATCTAACTCAAGTATAACAGATAATTTGCCGGCTAATGCCACAGTAGCAGATGTAAAAGATGGCACTTTAACTAATATTCCATTTACCACAGGCGTGGGAACAGTTTCTTTTAATATTGGTAATGGTGTAAATACACTGGATGTAGTAACAGGTGTTTATGATTATTATATACATGTTACTTTTCCTGTAACAGATATTGGCCTGACAAAATGCAACACCGCCACATTAAAAGGAACCAATGTATGTACCAGCGTTTTAAAAACACTGAACTCCAATACTGAATGTATTAAGCTGGTTGCTGCTGTTCCGGGTAATAGTTGTGGTACATTCTCCTCCCCTTATTGGTTTGGTTCGGGCTATCAATATTTTATTGGCTGCCCCGCCAGTCTTAATATTGGTTTAGGTTTTTACAATCAGTGTAATCCTTCATCTCTTAACTGGAATAATATCGGATACAGCACTCCCATTCCCGGACAAATACATGTTGATTCATTTGGCTTAGCAGCCATTCCTGCAGGCAAGTGGGTAACCATTACTGTAAATACAACCTGCGGACCTTATACACAAACATTTACTGGGCCACTGGCGGCAACTAACATTAACTTTTATGCAGCACCGTTTAGTATACCTGGTGCATGTACAATCAGCAATTTTGCTATTTCTTCCAATATGGGCATTAATGGCAATAATAGTTTAAGTTTTGGACAACTTTATTTTACGGTATTAGCCACCACCTGGAATACTTTAACGCCGGTAAACGTAGGCAATACTGTGGCTATGACCGGCGCTACATACACTACCAGCAATGGTAATTACGGTTGTAGTCCATCATTTATTATAAGTGCTAAAATACCTAAAGTAGAAGTTATTAAAGACATGTGCAATCATTGGGATTATCAATATTGCTTAAATGAAAATGATACCATCAATTATTCCATAGCAGTTCAAAACTACGGTAATGCAAATTTAACCGGTGCAAGTATAAAAGATGTATTGCCGACAGGGTTAGAATATATTCCTAACAGTTCAACTTTTGCAACTTATACAGCCTATACAAAATGTATTGCTATCAATCAACCTGGTACAGGTATTACTGTAGCACATGCTGAATTAGCCACCACTACCAACTTACAATGGAATTTACCCGTACTTACCGCATCATGTAATACGGGCAGCAATTGGTATGTAATAAACTTTAAAGCAAAAATTACAAACATGGCACCTGCCGGCTTGCTTACTAATTCAGCTAATTGTTACGATGCAACTAATGCGGTAATGAGTGAAGTAAACTGGTGGAATAACTCCTCACATGTATATGTGTGCGAAAAGAAACTGGCATTAAAATTAGTAAAAGAAGTAAGTAAAGACAGCCTGGTGTGGGATAGTTGTGTAACTGTTGCTCCGGGGGCTGCTGTTTATTACAGGCTAAAAGTAAATAACCCGGGCAACGTGGCATTTACTCAAATACGTATGATTGATCTTTTACCTAATACCTCCGTATCTGGTAGCGACGTCAATGTGATTAATTGTAATGTAAGGGGTAGCAGCATGCCCATTTATTTAACCAATTACATACCACTGGGTAGTGCGTCTGCTATTACTTATTCTACCAATCCACAACCTAACAGAGCAACTCCTGCTGATCTGTATATAGTACCCAATACAACAATTGGTTGCGATTTACCGGTTACATGGAACATTCCGGCAATTGGAGTTATTCAAAATCAAAAATCAGTACGAATCGATTTTGGTGCGTTCACATTAGGTGCAGGGCAAACAGAAACATTTGTATATAAAGCACAAACGCCTCCGGGAGCAACATCGGGTATGGTTGGCTGGAATAGCTTTGGGGCATCTGCTTTTCAAAATGCAGTACAATATATTGGTTCAGAATCACCAAAAGTATGTGTAAATATTGCAGATACAGGCTGCGGCTGTATCGGAAATTTTGTATGGTTTGATACAAACAATAATGGTCTGCAAGATGCAGGCGAACCAGGCATTAATGGATGCACTATTACATTATACACAGCATCAAATGTACAGGTAGGCTTACCGGTAGTTTCCGCCAATAATATAAATGGCTTTCCGGGTTATTATAGCTTTTGTGGCTTGGCTGCCGGCTCTTATTACATAACTGTTACTCCACCTGCCGGCTACATGCTTACTAATATAAATAACAGCAACCCTGCATTAAATAGTGATGTAAACCCCAATAATTTTACAAGTGCCATAATTACATTTAACTGCCAAACCAATAATGATATTGATGTAGGATTGGTGGAAGATGATGGATGTAATTGTAACAAAAGCACCTGGGGAAATATTTATATAAGCGATAACATTGTTATTAATCCTCACCTTGGATTGGCTAAAACATCAGTGCCGGTTGGCGATGCAGTACCATGGCCGGGAAATGGAACTACGACTAAGTTAGATTGTAAAACAAATCAGGGGCCTGTTACTTTAAAATGTAAAACCACCTATAATTTTTCAGCAGCATACAATTGCATACCTGCAAGTTGCGGCTCTGTTCAAATAGTAGTTACATTTCCAAACGGAAGCAGTACAACAAGTACGGGTACGGCCAGCTTTACAACCAACGATGGCGGATTGTACACTGTAGCCATTTATGGAAAATGCGGTACTAAAATTTGCGATAGCTGTAAGTTTATATTTAAAGTTGTATGTCCTGTTTGTCCTTGTGATCCTAAGCTTACAGTTAAGCCTTCAACAACAAGTATTACTCATGTAACATCAGCTCCGCCCTATACCCTGTTAAGTCAAAATTTTAATATTACTACTCCTGCAGGCATGTTATATACACAGCTAAGAGCCGAAGTGGTAGGCTTTACATTACAAAGTGGCTTTAGTAATGAATGTATTGGTTGTAAAAATTTACCCTATACCTGGAGCAGTATTTACAATGCATCTAACATTAATACCAATGTGGCTGTAGCAGACAGCATTACTATGGGTACCATGCCGCCCATTATTCAATTTACTCCGTCTTTAACCAATACGCATCAAAATCCCAGGGAAACAATCTGGAGCGATTATAATGGATTTACTATGCCGGCATCCTTAAACATGCAGTTTATTTTGCCACCAAAATCAATCATTACCTGTTGTACGCTGTATGGTAAAATATGTGTAAAATTTACTTTCCGCGACAGAGATTGTAAAGAATGTGAAGTGGTGGTTTGCTTCGATTATAGTATCCCGCCAACTACCGGCCTTGATAATCCCAATGGCGGCACAGGCGTTGGATTACCAAATAAAGATATTGATGCAACTACTATAACACAAGAGGCTTTAAATACTGATTGTAAAACCTGCAGAGAAAATACCAACCCTGCAGGCGGTTTGCCAACTATAAATGGTAATAACCCAACAGTTGTAACAGTATCAGCAACTAAGCAGGAAGAAATTACAACAGAAGCATTGGAGCAACAATTGAAACAATTAAAAGAATTGAAAGCAAAAGGGATAAAACGCGGTGATGTGGAATTGATACCGGTAATAGAAGCAAAAATCAAAGAAATAAAAAACAGGCCTGTAAATAACGAACAAAAAAAATAACTTAATAATACAATGAACAAAACCATTATTGCTTTATTCTTTTTATGCTGTTCTGCAGCAGGCATGGCACAGGTAACCAAAGTAAGCGTAAGCGGTACTATGGGTATCAGTTACGAAGGATATGGTTTAGACAGAAACCCTGCCGGGTGGACGGGTTATACACCACGCCGGCCATGGAATCAGGTGCGGTTTAATTTTATGCCCAACTTTCAGTTTGGCAAAAATTTCTCTTTACCATTTAATATAAATCTGGCGGCATTGCCTACCAATTTTGCCGGCCCTTACAGTGGTTTTATTCCTGGCGGCCCAAAACAAAATTTTAAACAATGGATGGCTAATCCAGTAAATAATATTGCCGTAAACCCCAAATACAAATGGGCCGAGTTGCAATTAGGCACACAATATTTACGCTACAGCGAATTAAGTACCGGCGATATTGGTGTATTTGGTGCAGGCTTTGATCTTAAACCCGGACTATACCGGATCAAATTTTTTACCGGCACTTCACAATCCGGCATTAATTATTTTGCTGGACCTCCGGCAATTACTGGCGCATTTAAACGAAGTAACTGGATGTTTCAAATAGGTAAAGAAAAAGAAAATAAATATGAAGTGGCTTTCAATTTTGCAAAGGGAAAAGATGTTATCAACTCTTCGGCACCACCGCCACTAACCATTAAACCACAGGAAGGTTTTGTAATCAGCATGCTATCCAATGTGCATTTTAACAAAGGATGGTATGTAAAATTAGAAGGTGCCCAATCTGTTTTTACCAAAGATCTAAACACTGCATCAACCTTATTAATACAATCTTTTGAGCCCTTTATTAAAGCGCATACAACAACAACCAGAGATTATGCAGCAACCGGATCTTTAGGCAAAAAAGGGCAGCATTTTGATATTGGCATCAGCACTAAATATTTTGGTGCAGGTTTTCAAACAGTGGGTTATCCATATTTACAACCAGACCGTTTGGATTACACCATTAATACAAAAATAAATACATGGAAAAATAAAATGAATATTGTTGCCAGCCTTGGACAGCGGGTAAATAATATCAGCAACACTACTTTAAAAGCCAACCAGTTTATTGGTAACCTCAACTGGTTTACACAATTTAATGATAAGTGGAGCCTGAATTTGAACTATAATAATTTTGGTTTTCAAACGGCCAGTGGCCTTAATCCCTACGGTATAAAAAATGTAAGTAACGATTTGGGTATCAGCCCAACCTATACCTGGAGCAATTCAAAAATGATGAATATACTTAGCCTTAGTTACAACTACAGCAAGTATGATGAACGGGATATTCTTTCCGGATTAACCACCAGTAATAATACTCATACGGCCCTGCTTACCTATGTGCCTTCTTTTTTTACTAAAGATATTACACCCGATTTTAGTGTGATGTATTTTTACAATGATGTACCAATGGCAAAAACAACTCTGGCAACTATCAGTAGCGGATTAAGTGTGCCTGTTGCAAAAAAGAAGGTGCAACTACGTGGACAGTTACAATATAATTTAACAAAACTTAATTCATTTAAAGGCGATAATAATTTGATCGCTTCCTGCAGTGTAGATTGGAAAATAACCAAACAATTTAGCTGGAACACCTATTTATCTACCAATTATTTTAAATACGGCAACTCTATTATACCTAATGGTGCTAACTATTTAGAGAGTATTTGCCGTACCGGTTTTCAGTATAAATTTGATACCAAGAAAAACAAATAACGATGAAAAAGATTATAGCAATAGTTTGTTTAATGATAACAACGCAATCGTTATTATCTCAAATAAATATCAACCTAACCTTATCCGGCAGGCCACCTGCAAACTTAACGGAATGGGCAAACCGAAAAGATGTATTGACTTTTATTATGGGCAGCAGTACAGCCATACGTTTTGATGTAAAAATAAAAACAGAATTAAAAACATTAGATGGAACCGTAATAGGATCTACCAATTTAAACACCGCAAAAGTGTATACCCCTTTACCCGGAGCTTCTACTATTTTAAATGCTTTAGATGTTTTGCCATTGGAGAATATGATTTTTACTGGCAAATATCTAAATGCACTTCAAAAAACGGGAAAACTGCCTGCAGATAATTATATGCTTTGTGTTCAGCTGGTTAGAATGCCGGACTATGCACCTGCATCTACAGTAGTTTGTAAAACATTTTATTTAACCGCCTATCAGCTACCTGTTTTAATGTTGCCTGCAAACGAACAGGAGTTAAACAGAACTATTGCACAATCAACCATTACTTTCAGGTGGACACCCGTAGTACCGGCATTTACAACGCCTGTTACTTATCGTTTACTGATGTTTGAAATTTTGGAAAACCAAAAAGATATGCAGGCGCTTAGAAGTAACCAACCTTTGTTAGATAAAAAAATAACAGGTACCACACAATTTATCTGGCAGCCACAGTTGAGTATGATCCCTTATTCGTCCGGGGCAGATAGTTTAAATACTGTGCAGCCAAAAGGTAAAAAATTTATTTGGACCATACAGGCTTTAGATAATTCAGGGCAGCCCTTAAATCAAACCGAAGGCAATGGCGAAAGTATCAGTGAGCCAAAAGTGTTTTATGTAATTGATAAAAATACCACTTCTAATAAAAAGGATTAAAAAGTTGACTTAAATATGGTTAAAAATCCGCCAGGGCAGATCAAATTATATTCATCATTTCCCTTATCAAATTACTTTCAAAGCCCTTTTGCATTAAATGATCCTGCAATTTTCTTTTCTTGGTAAAGATGTTTTTTTCGCTTTTCAGCGTTTTTAACTTTGCTTCAAAAAGTTGCTGCAGGGTTTTTAAATAATCATCTTCATTTATTTGTTGCAGCGCTTTTTTAATACAGTAAGGTGATACCCGCTTTTGCTTCAACGCATAACTGATCTTAACCCGGCCCCATTTTTTGCTGCGGAAATGCCCTCCTGCAAACTGGATGGCAAACCGTTCTTCGTTGATGTAATTTTCTGCTATAAGTGTACTGATAATTTCATCCACCTCTTTTGTATTTAAGCCAAAGCCGTATAGTTTATCCTTAACTTCACTGTGGCAGCGCTCCTGATAGGCGCAGTAGTGTTTGGCCCTGGGTAAAGCCTGTAAAGGGGTAAATTTTTGAGGGTTCATGATTCCGCAAAAATAAGGGCATAATCGGGGTTGCCCACCTTAGTAAGAGCATTTTATATACCGGTGCTGGTATTTCAGGATTGACAACCTTTGAGAACCCTGCTTTATATTTTGAATCCTCTTTTGTAAGGTTGGCAACCCTTGGTTAGTAATTTTTATTATCTTCATTACAAGCAATCTTTTATCTTTGGACATATAATTTATACATATTATGAAGTTTATCGTTTCTTCTTCGGCCTTGCTGAAACAGCTGCAACAGATCAGTGGTGTAATTAACGCCAATACAGTGTTGCCCATTTTAGAAGATTTTTTGTTTGAAATTGAAAAAAACAAGCTTACTGTGGTGGCTACCGATTTGGAAACGGTAATGAAAGTACATCTGGATATTGAAGCCAAAGACAACGGTAAAGTATGTATCCCGGCTAAAATTCTGATGGACTCATTAAAGAATATTGCCGAACAACCCCTGACTTTTAATATCGACAAAAACTTTGGAGTAGAAATTACCAGCGATAATGGTAAGTATAAAGTAATGGGCGAAAACCCCGATAATTTTCCCAAAGAACCTGCTGCAGATGATGCCAATAATTTTACCATGACATCAACAGCTTTGGTTACAGCTATTAATAAAGCTATTTTTGCAGTAAGTAACGATGACCTGCGACCTGCAATGACAGGCGTATTTTTTGAGCTGGATAAAAAAGGAATCACTTTTGTTGCCACTGATGCACACCGTTTGGTACGTTATACCCGTAAAGACGTAAGCTGCCCTAAAAAAGATTCTTTTATCGTTCCTAAAAAACCATTGAGCCTTTTAAAAGGTTCTTTACCCGATAATGAAGATGAACTAACGCTTAGCTATAACAGCAATCACCTGTTTGTAAAACATGGTGGTACTGAGCTGGTGTGTAGGCTGATTGATGCCCGTTTCCCCGATTATAAAGTGGTGATTCCGGCCGACAATCCTTATAAAATGACCATCAATAAAGCCGATTTTCAAAATGCTTTGCGTCGTGTAAGCGTGTTTAGTAACAAAAGCACCAACCAGGTGGCATTAAGCATCAGCGGAAGCGAATTACAGCTGGCTGCTCAGGATGTGGACTTTAGTTTTGAAGGTAACGAACGCATGGCCTGCCAGTATGATGGTGAAGACCTGCAGATTGCATTCAACGCTAAATTTTTAATTGAAATGCTGAATGGTGCCGATACCAACGAAATAAATATGGAGTTGAGCACTCCAACAAAAGCCGGTATTATCAAACCAACAGAAGTTGGTGATGATGAAGAGTTGCTCATGCTGGTAATGCCATTAATGCTGAATAACTAAAATCATTGATTGTTATTTATAAAGGCCGGGGCAATGCCCCGGTTTTTTATTGTGAAAACTTTAATAATTGCTGTTGTACTTTGGGTAAAAAATTATTCACTATGAAACTATTTTACCCCGCTATTATCTGCCTTATAATTACACTTAGCGCTTGTAGCAGCAAGCATCGCCGTACAGCAGAAAACAGTCCGGCTTCAACTCCTGTTGCTTTTCAGGATGAACAGAAAGACTATTCCTTACTAAAAAAGCGGAGCTATAATGATATTGTAGAAGAGCTGTATAAAGAGTTGCTCGATAAAAACAAATCATTAAGCGAGCTGGAAGAAAGTATAGAAAAGCTGAAAGATAACAGCCGTGACACTGCTGAAGATTTTAATACTTTCGATTCCAGAAATACATCTTATTATAATTCAACTGGCGCACATCTTGGATTAATAAAAGATTCTGTTTTAAAAGACAAGATCAAACGGTTAATTGATAATAGTTTGGCCGGATATAAAACTACAATTGCTGCCCACAATACCCTGATCAGCACTATCAATAGTAAAAATTTGAAACTGGACGATCTGCACACTGTTTTAAAACTCACGCAAACCATTGCCATGATTGAAAAGTATCAAACCGGCGAGCTGCCTGATGTTAAAGGACTGGAAATAATCAATAAGACATACGACAAAATAATTTTAAAAACTGATTCATTAAGCGGGCTGCATTAATAAACCTGAGTAATGTGCAAAACCTTTGTGTTTTTGTTTAACTAATTTTAATGACCTTGTGTGTATAAAATTATACACCATGTTTTTAGCAGTATTAGGTCTTATTATATTTATCGCCACCGGCATTATTGTAAAAAGTAATCCTGCGCTTGCAAAATTTGCCAGTGTTGGGCGCATCGTTGGTTTAGTGATTATTTTGTTGGGCATTTCCACCGCCTGTATCAAACAGGTAGATGCAGGTGAAGTAGGTGTAAAAAAATTATTCGGCAGTATTCAGCCTGATGTGCTGAGCAGCGGTCTGCATTTTGTAAATCCCCTGTTAGAAATAGATAAAATAGATATTAAAACACAGAATTACACCATGAGCGGTGTAAATGATGAGGGCAATAAGGAAGGTGATGATGCCATCCGTGTTTTAACCAGCGACGGACTTGAAGTAACCATTGACCTCACCGTATTATACCGTGTGGTAGGTGTTGATGCTCCCAAATTATTAAGAGAAACAGGTGATGACTACCGCGATAAAATTGTTAGGCCTATTACCCGTACAAAAATCCGCGACAATGCAGTGTATTATCAGGCGGTGGATCTTTTTGGGAATAAGCGTGACGAATTTCAGCAGCGTATTTATAAAAGTATTGAAAACGATTTTAAATTACGCGGCCTGATGCTGGAACAATTACTGGTGCGAAATATTACTCTGCCCAATTCGGTAAAAGCCTCTATTGAATCAAAAATCAATGCTGAGCAAGATGCCAAAAAAATGGAATTTGTTTTACAGAAAGAAAAGCAGGAGGCTGAACGTAAAAGAGTAGAAGCGCAGGGTATTGCCGATTATCAGCGTATTATCAACACAGGTTTAACCGATCAGCAATTGCAATACGAACAAATTAAAGCCATGAAAGAACTGGCTTTGAGTCAGAATGCCAAAGTAATTGTGATGGGTAAGGGAAATACACCGCTGATTATTGATGGTAAACAATAAATAAATTTTTGGAGTATGGACATCGTTGCTATCCGCACATTTGACAATTATTTTTATGCCAATATCACACTTACAAAACTGCAGGACGCAGGAATTGAGTGCTGGTTAAAAGACGAAAACACGGTTACTATTGATCCAATTTTAAGCAATGCTATTGGTGGAATAAAACTTGTGGTTAAAGACAGTGAGCAACAGGAAGCCGTAAAATTATTGGAGTTGTTTGACGAAGAGTATATGAAAGCCGTAAAATGCCCGCAGTGCGGACAAACAACCATAACAAGAATAAATAAACAGGGAGCCACTAATTTTTTCACCTCAATTTTTACCTGGCTTTTTTCCAGTTACGCTGTGGCTACTGAGCAGGTATACCAATGCAGTCATTGCGGGTATGAAAGTAAGAGCATGCCGGTAACGATCAACGAAGACGATTTGCATGAATAAAAAATAATGCTGTTGTTTACTGCTGCTGTTGCACCATCTGCATATATCTTCTGAAAGAATTACTGTCGTCTTTGGTGCCATCTGCATTCAGTGTTTCTGCAACCAGCTTTGGTGTTAATATTGAGGCCACTTCTTTATGTACCAATCCGTCTTCATGCGATACAGAAACGCCTACTTCTAAAATTTGTTTGGCTGTGCCTTTATAGGTTCCTTTCACCGGAGAACAATTACTGAAATTTCTTCCAATGGCCAAACGCACATGCAAGTCGTTTACTATACAGTTATTGGTAGGGTCTAAACCCAGCCAACCATAAAAAGGAATATAGGCTTCCACCCAGGCATGGGTAGCCCCTTCACCTCGGAGGTTACTGTCGTGAGGACAAACATAACCGCTTACATATCGTGCAGGAATATTAAGCAGGCGCAGCATCACCAATAAAATATGTGCAAAATCCTGACAAACACCTGCCTTTAAATTCCAGATTTCATCTAATGTGGTTTCAACCGTAGTAATACCTTTGATATAGTTGAAGCTTTTATACACGTATTCGTTCAGTTGCTGCACCGCAGTAAATACTGTTACCGTTTTATAAAATCCGTCATCGGCAATTTTTTTCACTTCATCCAGCCTTTCAAAATTTTCCTGTTTTAAAAAATCAATAAAGGGTACCATATACCTGATCTCCTGCAAATGGTTCCATTGTGCTTCCACAGAATCTGCATCTTTAGGAAACACCCTTGGTTTGGTTACAACAGAAATAGTAGAGTCAATCCTTAATTCGGTATGCGGCGCAATATTCATAAAGGAACCAATCTCGTTGCCATAATAATCTTTATATACTTCTATTGCAGGCTCATTGGTAATACTCAGTTTCTGCTGCTGTACTTCCTGGTATTCGTCTTTTAATGGAAACAGCATGATTTGGTTGGCGCTGTCTCGCACAAATTCGGCGTAAGTGTATTTGGTAACGTGGTGTATGATAAATCGGGGCATGTTGTAGTTTTTTGTGAATAGTCAATAGTGAATGGTCAATTGCTAAACGCTTTTCAAGTTGAATGGCAATATTCACCATTCACCCTCTAGCTGTGTGCAAAATAATTTTGATTTAAAGTATTACCAATTTGAAACAAATCAAATTTAGTGTCCATTAAAAAACGGTGCAGGCCTTCTTGTAAAATTGAATCCGGTGTGCTGAACCTGACCTTGCTTTTTACTTTACCAATCATAAAATCAATTTGATTGAAACCGTTTATATTTTTTTCATTTTTTAATCTTTCAAAATAACGGTGCAGGTGATTGATGGAATATATTACCGAACGTGGAAAAGTTTCGTTCAGTAAAATCTGCTCCATCACATTCTTTGCTTCAAAACCACCCCGGTAGGTTTTTAAATACAACTCATATCCCGAAATGGACATCAGCAAATATTTCCAGTAAGTGGTATCTGCGGGTTTATCCAGCTCATAGTTCAGATCACTAAATTTGATATCTAAAATATCTGCAGACTGTACCGCTCTTTCCAAAAATTTTCCAATATTAATAAAGGCATTGCCTTCGCCTCTGCTCATGGTAACATCGGTGGTACCAAAATACAGCAGGCCATATTTTATCAAACCGTCCAGTACCGTTATCGGATCTTCTTTTTGTAACTGGGTAATTAATTTTTCCTGTCGGATGGCGTGATAAAAATCATTGAGACATTGCCACATTTCTTTGGTGATATGATCCTGCACACTTCTTCCGTTTTCTCTTGCCTGCGTTACCACATTGTATACCGAATTGCGGTTCTCTTTATCGGTAACCATATACTGCAATACCGCCCGGGTATTATTTGCCAGTGCATCCACTTCCTCTTCTTTTAAAAAAGTAAATATCCTCAATACCGGCTTCCACGAAAATTCCTGTATGTCATCCTGTGAAGATGCATAGTTGATCTTCAGCATTCTTAAAATACCATCCGCTCTTTCCATATAGCGGCTCATCCAAAATAAACTGTCGGCAACTCTACTTAGCATTTTTGTTTTTTTATTTGGCCCGCAGATTTCGCTGAAGGCGCTGATTTTTTGTTTTATTATTAAGAATTCGCTTCTGCGAATTCAGCGTTATCTGCGGGAGCTACTCTACATCAGCACCCAGGTATCTTTACTTCCTCCTCCCTGTGATGAGTTCACTACCAGCGATCCTTCTTTTAATGCCACCCTAGTTAAACCTCCAGGAACAATTTCAATGCCTCCGGGCCCGCATAAAGCATAAGGCCGCAGGTCAACACGGCGGGGTTGTAATTTTCCGTTCATATAACAGGGTGCCGAAGATAAACTGATGATAGGTTGAGCAATAAATTGCCGCGGATCAGCCAGCACTTCTTTCTTATACACTTCAATTTCTTTTTCTGTTGCTGCACTGCCCATCAGCATACCATAACCACCGCTTTCATTGGTTTTTTTAATTACCATTTTTTCAATATTCTTAAACACATGCTCCCTTTCTTCATCCTTAGCCAAATGATACGTGGGCACATTTTTTAAAACGGGCTCTTCGTTTAAATAATACCTGATCATGGCAGGAACAAATGTGTAAATGGCTTTATCATCAGCCACACCATTGCCCACTGCATTTACAATAGCCACATTGCCCTTGCGGTAGGCACTCATTATTCCTGCCACCCCCAACACACTGTTGGGGTCAAACATTAGTGGATCTAAAAAGTCATCATCCACCCTTCTGTAAATTACATCCACCTGCTGCAGCCCGGCCGTGGTTTTCATATACACTTTATGATTGTCCACCACCAGATCTTTTCCTTCCACCAGCTCCACGCCCATCAGTCTTGCCAGAGTGGTATGTTCAAAATAGGCCGAATTATAGATGCCCGGTGTTAATAATACTACAGTAGGATTATTGGTTTGTCTTGGTGAAAGCGATACCAGGTTACGGTGTAAAATATTGGGATATTCCGTTACACTGCGCACGTTATTTTGCGGCAGCAGGTCAGGAAAAATTCTTTTGGTAATTTCTCTGTTCTCCAGCATATAGCTAACGCCGCTGGGTGTGCGCAGATTATCTTCCAGAATATAAAAAGAGCCATCGCTGTCACGTATCAGGTCAATGCCCGATATATGCACATAGATATCGTAGGGCACAGGGAAATTATGCATTTCTCTCAAGTAATGAGGACAGCTGTAGATCATCTGCGCCGGCACCACACCATCTTTAATAATAAATTGGTTGCTGTAAATATCTTTTAAAAAAAGATTGAGCGCTTTTAGTCTTTGCTTAATGCCTTTTTCTATAAAGTCCCACTCCGCAGCAGTAATGATACGTGGAATAATATCAAAGGGAAATATCTTTTCTATGCCCTCGCCGCTGCTGTACACGGTAAAGGTTATACCCTGACTCATGAACAGGCGTTTGGCCAGCTCTTCTTTTTTATTGAGTTCTTCTATGGAGAGTTGCTGCAGAAATTCCAGCGCTTTTTTATACTGCTCCCTTACAGAAGCATCTTTATACATTTCGTCCCAGGTATGGGCGTCTACCACATACGATTGCAATAGTTCGCTTGCTTGCATAACACTTAGTTTAGGTTTTGTATGACCTGCAATCGAAAAAAAATATGGCAGTCAAATATAAGAATTTCGGTTTGTTTTAACTGCTATTAGGCTACTTAATTGGTAACTTTGTTGTAATAATTTTTGATGATGAAAAAAATTGCCATGATACCGGCACGATATGCCGCAACCCGTTTTCCCGCCAAACTGATGCAGTTGCTAAAAGATAAAACTGTAATTCGCCATACCTACGACAATACAGTTGCCACCGGTTTATTTGATGAAGTGGTGGTGGTAACTGATAGTGATATTATTTTTAATGAAATCACCAGCCATGGCGGAAAAGCAAGGATGAGTGTGAAGCAGCACGAAAGCGGCAGCGACCGTATTGCCGAAGCCATTGAAGATATGGACGTGGATATTGTGGTAAATGTGCAGGGCGATGAACCTTTTGTACAAAAAGAACCATTGGAAAAATTATTAGCCACATTTAGCGACGAATCAGTTCAGGTGGCTTCGCTGATGCAAATAATGTATGACGAAAAATTTATCAACGACCCCAACTATGTAAAAGTTGCAGTGGATAAAAATATGAACGCCTTGTTTTTCAGCCGCAGCCCCATTCCATATCTGCGTGATAAAAATGTAAGTCCGGTTTATTACGAACATATAGGCGTGTACGCATTTCGCAAACAGGCGTTGCTCAATTTTACCAACTGGCCCATGACGCCGTTGGAGGCAGCCGAAAAAGTAGAGTGCCTGCGCTATTTAGAAAATGGTATTACATTAAAGATGGTGGTGACCCAATATATGGGCGTGGAAATTGATACCCCTGAAGATTTGGAAAGAGCAGCAACCTTATTGTAGAAGTAGCTGAATGATCTCCCGCAGAACTCGCAGAACTCGCTGAATCAGTATTTCATCTGCGATATCTGCGGGAGCATTGATTTATCTCTGCATTCTGTAGCAACATGCATTGTTTCAGCCGCTTTTCAGTAAATTTGTGCCTTAAAATGTAAGCAATGGCATTCCGCAACTTCAAGATGGTGGGCTATGTAATTTATGGCCGTGGTAGTTTTAATCAGTTAGATGAAATTTTAGCCCCTCACCGCAAGCCTAATTTACCCATGGTATTTTTGGTAGATCATTTTTTTGATGGAAAAGCTCTGGCTGGCCGTGTACCATTACGTGGTAATGATAAAATAATTTTTGCAGATGTTAGCTATGAGCCCAAAACCACACAGGTAGATCAACTGGCACAACAATTAAAAGATGAATTTGGCAGCGTTAGTGGTGTTATTGGTATTGGTGGGGGCAGCACCATGGATCTGGCAAAAGCGGTGGGCTTAATGATGACCAACCCTGGTTCATCTGCTGATTATCAGGGATGGGATCTGGTAAAACAGGCTGGTGTATATAAAGCGGGTATTCCTACACTTAGTGGTACCGGTGCCGAAGTGAGTCGCACCACTGTACTTACCGGGCCTACAAAAAAACTGGGCATGAACTCCGATTTTACTCCCTTTGATCAGATTGTATTAGATCCTGAATTAACCGCAGACGCTCCGGCCAATCAGCGTTTTTATACCGGTATGGATTGCTATATCCATTGCATTGAAAGTTTAACCGGCACCTATTTAAATGAGTTCAGTAAAAGCTATGGTGAAAAAGCGCTGCAACTTTGCCGTGAAGTATATGTAAACAAAACCGGTTGGGATGCAGATAGCGATGACAAGCTTATGATGGCCTCCTATGCTGGCGGTATGAGTATCGCTTACTCACAGGTAGGGGTAGCCCATGCCGTGAGTTACGGGTTAAGTTATTTACTGGGCACCAAACACGGGTTGGGTAACTGTATTGTGTTTGATAAATTACAAGACTATTATCCTGAAGGGGTGAAAGAATTTAAGCTGATGGTGGAAAAAAATAACATCAACATACCCCAGCATA
Source organism: Ferruginibacter sp. (assembly GCA_037140275.1). Taxonomy (GTDB): domain Bacteria; phylum Bacteroidota; class Bacteroidia; order Chitinophagales; family Chitinophagaceae; genus Ferruginibacter. Next base: position 17,854 of record JBAXET010000036.1, read on the forward strand.
TATGCGCCGGCTTAAGTGATGAAGATTTTGATAAGATGATCAATGTATCACTGGGCATGAAACCACTTTGGGAAAACGCGCTTGGAAAAGACTGGGAAAAAATTATTACCCGGGAAAAGCTGAGGGCTTTGTATGAGCAACTCTAGTGGTAAAAAATATTTATTTAACCTGTGCAACGAGCGCAGGTTTTTTTGTTGATATAATTATGCTGATTAAAGAAATAACTGCTGCAGAAACCTGGCATGTAAGACAAAAGGTAATGTAGCCAGACAAGCCCGTTGAATTTATACAAATTGATGGTGATGATAAAGCTGTTCAGTATGGTTTGTATACTGGTGAATTACTGGTATCGGTGGTTTCCTGTTTTACAGAAAAGGACACAATGCAGTGTAGAAAATTTGCAACGGTACAAGAGTTTCAGGGAAAAGGTTTTGGTACGGTGTTATTAAATTTTGTAATTCAGGGGGCTAAAAGTAAAGGCATAAAAAAACTCTGGTGTAATGCCAGAACAGATAAAAAAGGCTTTTACGAAAAGTTTGGTTTAAGTGATACTAAAAGGGGATTTATAACCTCGGGTATTGCATTTTCTATTATGGAAATCAATTTTTAAAACAACCAGCCCAGTAGCAAACAGAATAACGCAATAAAAGGAGCGGGAATTTTAGTAAGCTGAAGAATTAAAAATGTACCGGCAATAACGCCAATATTTAAAAGGCTGAGCGTGGTAAATGAGATGATAGAAACATCTTTAAGTAAGTATAGTGTGGCTGCCCACATAATGCCCACCACCACCGCATTAATACCTTCCAGGGCACGGTATACCACTACATATTTTTTTAAATACTGCCATACCGGAAAAAAGAATAAGACCAATAATGCACTGGGTAAAAAAATGGCTACAGCTCCAATGATACAACCAAGTAATTGTTTTTCGGGCCCTTCTTTTTTAAGTGCCATGCCACCCGTATATGAAGCAATTGAAAATACCGGTCCGGGTATTGCCCTTACCATTCCTGCACCGGTTAATAATTCATCTCTTTCAATACGAATTACATTTTGATCTTTGTTTTGAATTCTTTCTGATGTGGGGCGGGCCACATACTGATCAAGCATCAGCGGAATCAGTACATCACCGCCACCAAAAACAAAACTGCCAAAGCGGTAAAAGTTTTCAAACAGATTAAATGCTTTTCTGTTTTCCCAATTGTTTTTGCGGGCGGTTTCGCTCAATGCTCCGGCAATAATAAATACCACTACAAATACCCAAATATTAGTCCAGCGGATATGCCTTGGTTTGATTATTGTTTTTTCGGGTATGCGCCTGCTGCTGATATTGGTAACCATACCACCTAATACAATTAATGCCGGAAAAACCCAGGGTGTTTTAAATAAAAAATAGGTGGCGGCCATGGCCACAAGCATAATGATTTGTGTAATTAAATTATTGATTGAAATTTTAAAAGCTTTAAAAGCAGCATAGGCCAAAAAGGCAATCGCCATAGGCTGGATAAACTGAAAGATGCCCGTGTTCAAATGTTCTTTTCCAATACCAGTAACCAAAAAAGATAATCCGCCCATTAAAAAGCAGGCAGGTGTTATCCATATAATAAGTGTTAATACAGCCAGCGGAACACCGCCTCTTTTATAACCAATTAAACTAAGTATTTGTGTGGATGATGCGCCTGGCAGCAGCTGACAAAAAGAATTGTATTCCATCAATTCTTCCTTTGTCAAATCTTTTCTTCTGTCAACAAAAGTGCGCAGCATCATGCCCATATGACCCTGCGGGCCGCCAAAAGCAGTAATGCTGTGAAAAAACACCGCTCTTAAAAATGGGATATGCCTTAGTAGTTTCAAATATTAGCGCAGATCGTTTTGTTGCTGTTGTTATTCAAAATTGTTAAATCACAGGTATAAATTATCATAATTTTTACAGTTCTGAGTAACAAATGTAAATTTGACAGTGTTAATTTTAATATTAGCTTTTAAAAAATCAAAATTAATTGATGAAAAATTACGAAACTTATTTTTTATATCGCGTTATAGTTACAGTCTTTTTATTTTGTATTATCATCAGTTCTCCGTCATGCAGTAAAAAAAATTATGCCTCAAACCCGGAATATCAATTTTCAAGTGTTGATAAAAAACCCGACTACAGTAATCTGAACTACTGGGCAGCACACCCTTGGAAGAAAGACCCATCCGACAGTGTGCCCAAACCATTAAAGAAAAATTTTCAGCCCGATTCAAGTGCTGATGTATTTTTCATTTACCCCACTTCATTAACTGCCGAAACCGATACAAGATGGAATGCCGATATTGATGATGCGCAGATTAATTCCAAAACAGATTACAGTAGTATTTTATATCAGGCAAGCGTATTTAATGGATCTTGCCGGGTTTTTGCACCCCGGTACCGGCAGGCTCATTTGAAAGCATTTTATATTGCCGATACGGTATCTGCAAAATATTTTGATATTGCTTATGAAGACATAAAAATTGCTTTTGATTATTACCTGGAACATTTTAATAATGGCAGGCCCATCTTTATTGCATCACATAGTCAGGGCACCAAACATGCGGCAAGATTATTAAAAGAGTATTTTGATGGAAAGGCGCTGCAAAAAAAACTGGTCTGTGCATATATCATCGGATTACCCATACCTGATAATTTTTTTACTGCAATTCCGGTTTGTAAAGATTCCACATCAACGGGTTGCTTTGTTAGCTGGAGAACATATAAAAGAGGATATACCGAACCTTTATTTGTAGCAAAGGAAAATTTTAAAGCGGTGGTAATAAATCCATTAATATGGAACAGTGATACCAGTTATATTTCCAGTAGTAATAATAAAGGTGGGGTATTATTAAATTTTAATAAAATTATTCCGCGGGCTGTAAATGCCAATATACACCAGAATGTATTGTGGACTTGTAAACCGAATGTGTTTGGTAAAATATTATTTACAAAGAAAAATTTTCATGTGGGGGATATTAATTTGTTTTACATGAATATCCGGCAAAATATAAAAACAAGAATTGCGGCATATTTAAAACAGGGGTAAACTTGTTGAAATCTCCCGCAGATGACACGGATCTCGGAGAAAATATATTAGCCACGGATTAAACAGATTTATACGGATGAAAACAATCAGTGTTAATTCGTGTAACCTGCCTGCCGGTAGGCAAGTCTGTGGCAAAAACCTTTGTGCAACTCTGTGTTAACCTTTGTGTATTTTGTGGTTTTATTGTATTTCATCAGTGTATTCTGCGTAATCTGCGGGAGACACTAATTCACAAACCATATTTAGCACTAATCTCCAGCATACGGTCGATAGGTTTTTTAGCAGCGAGCCTTAGTGTTTCATCCATGGTAATTTCGGGTAGTTCATATTCCATACACAAATACAACTTTTCAAGTGTATTTAATTTCATATGCGGGCAATCATTACAGGCACAGCTGTTATTGGGAGGTGCAGGAATAAATGTTTTTAAAGGATTATCTTTCTGCATTTGGTGTAGTATACCGGTTTCGGTAACTATAATATATTCTTTAGCATCATCTTTTTTTGTATAATTCAGTAAGCCGGTAGTACTGCCAATATAATCAGCCACGGCAAGTACCGCCGCTTCACATTCTGGATGGGCAATTATTTTAGCTTTTGGATGACGTATTTTAAGTTTTATAATCTTTTCCAGACTAAAAATTTCATGCACCATACAGGCGCCGTTCCATAGTAACATATCCCTGCCCGTTTGCTTATTAATATAAGCACCCAGGTTTTTATCGGGGGCAAAAATAATTGGTTGCTCTTTAGGTAAACTTTCAATAATTTTTTGGGCGTTGGAAGAAGTACAGATAATATCACTTAAGGCTTTTATACCCGCTGAGCAGTTGATATATGTCACTACAAGGTGATCAGGGTGCTTCTCCTTGAATAATTTGAACAGGGGTGGAGGTGCACTATCACTTAACGAACAACCGGCTTTAAGGTCGGGTAGAAGCACTTTTTTGGAAGGGTTTAATATCTTAGCGGTTTCAGCCATAAAATGAACACCGGCAAAAACAATAATATCAGCATCTGTTTTTTCAGCTTTTTGAGCAAGGCCTAAACTGTCACCAATATAGTCAGCCACATCCTGTATATCCGGTTCCTGATAGTAGTGTGCCAGAATAATGGCATTCTTTTCTTTCTTCAGGCGTTCGAACGCCTGAAGAAAGAAAAGAATGCC
>JBAXET010000037.1:0-21888 GCA_037140275.1 Ferruginibacter sp.
GCATAAGCCTCATTGCTGTTTTCTTTTAATTCCTGTATAATAGCGGCATCATTCAATGCTTAACATATTTGAAATAAATGACTGAATACTTTTTTGCCATCCTCATTCGACAAAATACTGCTGGTAGCCCTTTCCGGATGCGGCATCATACCAAATACGTTTCTTTCTTTATTACAAATTCCGGCAATATTATGAATAGTGCCGTTTGGATTACTTTCTGTGGTAATTTTTCCATTTTCATCACAGTATCTGTATACAATCTGACGGTGCATTTCCATTGACTCAAGGGTTTTATCATTGGCAAAATACCTGCCTTCACCATGTGCCACCGGAATTTTCAACGCTGCACTACCTTCTGCAGCCGCTTCTTTAATAAAAACGTTTTTACATACAAATTGTTGCTGGCTGTTGCGCAATAAGGCACCGGGCAATAAGCCGCTTTCGCATAAAATCTGGAATCCGTTACATACACCCAGTACTTTACCGCCATTATTGGCAAACTCAATTACACTTTGCATCATGGGACTAAAACGGGCAATAGCACCGCAACGCAGGTAATCGCCATAGCTAAAACCGCCCGGTAATACTATACAATCATCAGTAGTAAACATACTGATATCTTTGTCTTTATGCCAAAGCTGAATCACTTCCTGTTGCAGGTCGTTCTGCAAAGCATCAATCATATCTCTGTCGCAATTACTACCGGGAAAAACCACAACGCCAAATTTCATAAAAGCTATTTTAGATGCAAAGGTAAAACATCGATAGCGAATGTGGAATGTAAAAAATAGCGAATGTGTATGAAATCTTTTTTTCAGATAAAATATGGTTGCCACTAGCCAATAGCAATTTTTTTAGTGGGCAAAGTAGCTGATCACAATTACAAAAGCCACCATCAGCCAGTGCAATACCAACGGAAAAGTTTTTTTATTGGGATACAGGAACGCAGCACCCAGCAGGGCTGATAATGGCACTGCACATAATATCCAATACTCAAATGTATGTGTGGCATTAATGAAAGGAATAAATACTGCGGCTACCAGATATAAAAAAATCAGGTTCCAGCTTTTACGGGCTTGTATCAACTGCCGTCTGAAATTTTGCTGTACATATATAAATCCGGTAATACTGGTGAGAATAACAATTACAATAGCTAAATACGACCAGCTATTCTGATTGAATTTAGGGCTGGTAAATGCAATACCCGGGAAATGATATTGTTTCCATCTATCGCTTAAAAAAGCCCAGGCCAGCAAAAAATAATAAGGAGTAATAATCCCCATCAGGGAGATCACCCATTCAGAAAGTTTAAATGGCCTGATAATGGCCAATCCAAAAATTACCAATGCCACAAATGCTATGGACGGAAAATAAAAGAAAGTAGATACTCCTATTGCAATGCCAATATTAAAAAGGGTGGTTTTAGGACTGGTATCATTATGCAGTGCACTCATGCGGGCCCAAACCCATATGAGCAGGGTATTTATAATTAAAGGAGAAGAAAGCATATTCCACTCTGTAAATAATGAAGTGACCAGCAAATAGCTCATGCCGGTAAGGTAATTGGGCCTTTGCATCAGCCGCAATTCATTTACCATTTTATTAAATGAAACTGCCTGTGTGTACAATAATAAAAAAGCAATAATGGCATACAATACCGGAAAACCTCCTGCTATTGGCTGCAACCATTTGAGCAAAACCCTGTATAAAAATCCATCAATCAGTTGTTCCTGCGGCACTTTAGGATGCAGAAACATGGGCAGCTTGAGCAGGATGCCATAAATCAGCATCAAAAAAGTATTATAAGGATTGTTGGCTTTAAAAGTGCCTGTCACAGGTAATTGCCTTTAGTTAAATATAAATAATGTTGCAAAGGTGGCTAATTATTACAACTGTTTAAAAAAAATTACTCTTTTTTACTGCAGTTCCACTTTTGCAAAACAGATATAACTCCGGTATACACATGGAATGATGATTTGGTTTGCCCCAACCTGCTTACTTAGTTTAGGCATGAACTCATAGCCCCTTTCCTGACTTTTTAATGTAGGATTACGGGTTATAGAGCCGTCGGGTGAAATGCTGTGATTAGCAATGATCTGATTTTTATTTTTGTCGTCGTTAAATAAAAAATGAATTTGTCCGCCACTGTTGATGGTTGAAAAAGAAAGGAAATTATCGTTGTCATCTTCGGCCTGATCTTTATGTATCACCTGACTCCATTCCAGCTTACCGGTTTTATCTAAACTAAGTATTAATATATTGGCATAATAATACCTGGTACTCTGATTGCCAAAACTATTCATCGGCCTGTAGTAGCCAGTATAGGGATTATAAGAATAATAATAGGGGCTGTAATAAGAACTATTATAGCCATAATTATTCAGGTAATCCCAGCGGTTCCAGTTATTATTATTGCTGCGGCCCGACTGAGTGGAATAATCCTCTGCAGTAAGCAATACACCGCCATCTTTTTTGGCAAACACCTGACGGATAAAATAATCATCCAAAGCAAAACGGAGCTGTCCGGAAATTTTAGCTACCTCACGTACAGAATCGCCCAAAACAACAAAGCCCTGATTAAAAGGTTTAGCTGCTGCTTTATCCCAAATACAAGTATATAAACCATCGATACTTCCACGGCTTTTTTTATAAAAGAATGAATTGAGTACATATCGCCGGTTTAAATTATCAACTTTAAGTTTTACTTCATCGATATAATTTTTTTGCAGGTCAAGCTCATGAATATTAAATGTGTCCTGATTGGTTTCTTTAATATATAAATTAAGACTGTTGCTATTATCTCTGTTACCTGACTTAGAATCTTTACTAAAAATGAAATTGCCTTCATTGTCTACTGAAAAATTATCGTAATTATCCCTGCGTTCATCAATCTCTATCGAGTTCCGGCTTTTGTTCAATAGTTTCAGACTGCTGTCGAACAAATAGGTTGCAATCATGTATTTGTCATTACGCTTGGGAATTTTAAAGATCATGATCCTTTGCCTGTTCTCACTAAAAACGGTTGTATATATCTTATTGTCGGCCAATACAGGTATTTGAGTAGTATCCAGTTCTACCGGATCGGCCATTGCTTTACCTTCTGCATTCATTTTTACCCCCATACAATGCAGGGTATTTTTTTTCTGATACTGATAAATGATATAGAAATGATTGGGGTAGGTAACAAAATCTACATTAAAGGTTTTGTCGGGCATAAAATCCAGCTTGATGGTTTCTTTAATCTTCATATCATCGCCCAATATGCTGATCTTATGACGCCATTTTACATTTTTGTACACCAGTATATTACCATTCATTTTGCCAATGATCTCAAAATTAATATCCCGGCTGTCTTCCTGATCAAAATCGGAATACACCACTTTTTGACTAAATACTCCACTAGTAGTTAAAACTAATAATATGATGGTATAAAAAAGCCTGTTCATAGAATGCTATCTTTATTTTAAAATTACGATTTAATATCAATACTTATACTGAACAAGATGAGCGGGATTTTGTTTTTACATAAACTAACAAAGTATTAGCATCATGGAAACCGTTTTAATAACAGGAGGTACCGGCTTAATTGGAAGCACCCTTAGCAAAACTTTAACGGCTAAAGGTTACAGGGTGATTATATTAAGCAGAAGCATTCCCGATACTGCAGCATCAGCTGCAGCAGCCAACCTGAGCTATGCCCGCTGGGATATTAAAAATCAGCAAATAGACATAGAAGCCATACAGGCGGCAGACTATATCATTCACCTTGCCGGTGCCGGGGTAATGGATAAAAAATGGACCAACGAGTATAAAAAAGAGATCATCAGCAGCCGTGCCGACAGTGCCAGGTTAATAGTGGATAGCCTGATAAAACATCCCAACAAAGTAAAAGCAATAATAAGCGCCAGTGCTATTGGGTGGTATAGTGCCACTAACGCCATACATACGGAAGAAGAAACAGCTGATGACAGTTTTTTAGGACAAACCACCAAATTATGGGAAGATAGCATGAAAACTATTTTACAAATGGACAAACGATTGGTGAAATTGAGAATCGGCATTGTACTAAGTAAAGACGGGGGTGCACTTAAAGAATTTATGCAGCCGCTGAAATTTGGCATTGCAGCAATCTTAGGTAATGGCAAACAAATGATCAGCTGGATACATATAGATGACTTGTGCAGGATGTTTGTATTTGCGATAGAGCATACCGGCATTCAAGGAGTATACAATGCAGTGGCACCCAATCCGGTAAATAATAAAACGCTTACCATTTCCTTAGCTAAAAAAATGAGGCCACGTTTTTATTTACGGGTACCTGTTCCTGAATTTGTTTTAAAAATAATGCTGGGCGGTAGAAGTATTGAAATACTAAAAAGCAATACCGTTAGCTGTAAAAAAATACAGGACAGCGGTTTTACATTTCAATTCGACAATATTGAAAGCGCTTTAGAAAATATTGTAAGTATTAAAGATCGGCCTTAAGGAATTTTTTAGTTGACCAGAAATAGAAAAGCAACAGGAAGGCCAGTGCAAAACCCAGCTCTACCCACACATAATCTGTAGGCATAATGCTTTTACTCATTGTTTTAAATGCATTATCCGGAAAGGCCAGTAAACCGTCAGATGAATTCATGGGCAAATAATCGCCAATATTACCCAAGTCAGTCCCATTGTCTCTTTTCATTTTCATGCTCAGCACATTCAGTAACTGAGAAATGATGTTTTCCGAACCCAGATATATAAAAAAGACACCAATAGCAAATCCGGTACGCTTAACGAGTACAGAAAATAAAATAGCAACTAAATTATACGAAAGTGCTTTCAGAAAAAAACTTCCCACATAAACAATACCATGGAATGAAAATGAAGTGCCTGATGCAAGCCCAAACAGATAGGCAGTTAATGCTACCAGAAATGTAGCCACTACTGCAAAAATGAGTGCCAGCATAATTTTAACACTGATGAACTGCGACCTGCTGAGTCCGTCGATTATATTTTGACGGTGCGTTTTAAACGTATACTCATTAGTAAATAGCATCAATAACAATAAGGCAGGCAATAACAATATATATCCGGTAGCATAACTGGTAGTTTGCCAGGTACTATCGAAATTATATGGGGAAAAGGATACTAGCCCTGCGCCGGGAACATTGTTTACAATATTTTTATTGACAGAATAAACAATATAATTAATGGCAAAAACACCTATCACAAAAAAAACTGACATCACTAAAAAAGCTGTGTAGTTTTTTAATTTCAGCCATTCAATTTTTAATAACTCAATCATGGTAATGTATTAAAATGCGTTAAATTATTTTTCACTTTTAGTTCCGGTAATTTCAAGAAACCTTGTTTCCAGGGATTTCTTTTTCTGATTCAGCTGACTGAGTACAATGCCTTTTTCAAAACAAAATTTATTTACGGCTTCGGCTGTGATATTTTCCTGGCAGGTAATTTGTAAATGCTGATCTGCAGTTGTTACCGATAGTACGCCGGTCATCTGCTGCAAAATATTTTTTAATTCAATATTATTTGCTGCACTTAATTCTATTAATACTGAAGCAGCATTAGTTCCTGAAGTTGCCATTACTTCATTTACCGAACCTACTGTTTTTAAAACGCCTTTTTGAATGATCGCTACATGGGTACATACTTTTTCCACTTCATCTAAAATATGACTGGCCATAATGATGGTCTTGCCTTTTTGATTCAGTTCCTTTATCAGCTCCCGTATTTCAGCAATACCTGCAGGATCTAATCCGTTGGTAGGTTCATCAAATACCAGTATTTCCGGATCACCCAGCAATGAAGAAGCAATGGCCAATCTTTGTTTCATCCCTAATGAATAGGTACTGAATTTTGAAGTTTTACGCTGCAGCAGATTTACAGTTTCTAAAACTTTATCAATATCTTCTTCCCCCTTTCCCTTTATTCTGGCAGCAATTCTTAAATTCTCTTCTCCGCTCAGATAATGATAAAAGTTGGGTGTTTCTAATAATGTACCGATCGTTTTTCTAATGGAAGCAGAACTTTGTTCTCCCATCCAGGAATAGCTTCCGCCTGTAGCTTTTAGTACGTCCATCACTATACCCAGCAAAGTGGTTTTGCCACTGCCATTAGGACCCAATATGCCAAAAACCGTATTAGCAGGCACTGAAAAACTAACACCCTGTAATGCTTTTACAGAGCCATAGTTTTTAGACAGATTTTCAATTGAAAGTATTGACATAAAGTATAGGCTGATTTGAGGATTGAAGATAAGTGAAAAATTGGCAATATCTATGGCAATTGCTTTTGGTGCCACACTGAAGTAAAATCTCCAATAACTGCAAATCCTTTTTTATTGAATCTTAATTTATGTAAACGCAGGTCATCAATATCTTTTTGCAATACTCTTCTGCAATAAGGACTCATGGTTCCGCCCGGACCGTGTGGTTGCGCCTGCGGATCATATTGAAAAGGCGGATCTGTAATAGTACCTCTGGGATACATGATACCGGGCACACCCTTTCCGCGAATATCAAGAATTTTCGGGTGATCGAGTCCGATACTATGTCCAAATTCATGTGCTGCAGTAGTGGAATTATGAAATAAATTATCCAGTTTAAAATACCCGGTATTTGAATTGAGCCCGTCAACAAAAGAAATATTACCTGTAGCAAATTCTTCTATACGGAAATAATTATTACGCGGATCTGTATTCTCATATACCGCTACCGGAGTTAATGATTTTGCATACATGCCTGTAATATCAAAATGCACATTATATTGTCTGCGATCAATGATTGCAGTTCCATTGGCATCATTCCAAAAATGTGCAATATCTGCAGCTATATATTTTGCCACTTCATCATTGGCCGCATCACCATAAATAATAATTACAGCGTGTATGATCAATTGATTACCGGCACTTACCAGTTCTGCTTCTCCCATTTTTATTTTAAGTTATTCATAAAGTAATCGGTTACCTTCTGGTATAAATGTGCACGGTCTTTACCCAGCACATTATGTTCGTGACCGGGATAAATCATATAATCTACCTGCACACCTGCATCTACACAAGCTTTTACAAAATTTACCGAATGCTGCTGTACCACTACCGGATCCTGCATGCCATGAATGAGCAATAGTTTATCTTTTAATTTACCAGCCTGTTTAATCAAATTGGTGGCTTCATATCCTTCAGGATTTTCAGCAGGTGTATCCATATATCTTTCACCATACATCACTTCATAATATTTCCAATCCATAACAGGCCCGCCGGCCACTGCAGCTTTAAACACTCCGGGATGGTTCAATACAAAATCAGTCGTCATAAATCCTCCATAACTCCAGCCGAATAAACCCATATTATTTTTATCAACGAATGGCAATACCGTTAAATAATTTACGCCGCTCATCATGTCTTCCATTTGTGCATCGCCTGCTCTGCGAAAAATAGCCTGTTCAAATTCCTTTCCTCTGTTATCACTTCCTCTGGTATCCATTGTAAAAACAACATAGCCTCTTTCTGCCATATACTGAAACCAGTAATCCCCTGCGCCGCCATTCCAGGCATTCAGAATCATTTGTGCATGGGGGCCGCCATACCAATATACTATTACCGGATATTTTTTTGTACTGTCGAAATTCACCGGCTTAAACATCCTGCAATACAAATCGGTACCCATACTATTTTTTATAGTGAAGATGCTGAGCTTACCCATTGCATATTCAGCAATCGGGTTGGTAGCCTGAAATAATAATTTTAATTTGGCTGTTTTAATATCGGTAAGCTGCACAGTGCGTGGATTATCGGTTGTACTGAAGGCGTCAATTATTGTACTGCCATCACTGCTTACCTGTACGGTATGTACCCCTGCAACAGCAGTGATTTTTTTTGACACACCCGATTTAATATTGAGCTGGTACAGGTTTTTGGTAATGGGCAATTCTTCTGTAGCGGTATAAAAAAGGTTTTCACCTTTTGCATCAAAGCCTTTTACTTCCAGTACTTCCCAATTGCCTTTAGTTAATTGTTTTTCCAGATTGCCCTTATCATCGTACAAATACAAATGATTCCATCCGTCTCTGTTGCTTTGCCATATAAACTGGCCCGGATTATTTTTTACAAATAAAACTGGCACTAATGGCTCCACATATTTATCATCTTTCTCTTCAAATAATGTTTTTGCCAAATCACCGGTGATGGCATTGTACTGATTAAGTTTCATCAGGTTTTGAGCCCTGTTCAATACGGCGATATAGATCCACCTGTCATCCGGACTCCAGGATATATTGGTAAGATACTGATCTAAAGGGAAACCTGTTCTGATATAGGTAGTGGCATTGATGGCGGTATTATAAATACCCACGGTAACCTGATGACTGGTGCCGCCTGCCATTGGATATTTGATATTTTCATTTACAGCAGGATATTTTGTCCAGTCGATAATGGGATAATCAGTCACCATGCGCTGATCCATTCTGTAGAAGGCCAATAGTTTTCCATTATTACTCCAGAAAGTTCCTTTATTAATGCCAAATTCATCACGGTGTACCGATTGCGCATATACGAGATTGGCAGAGCCATCTTTGGTAACCTGCTTATCATTACCAAAACCCGTTTTAACAAAAAGATTATGATTGTCAACATATGCCACATAACCTGCATTACTTTCTTCAACAGCCGTTTTATCGGCCAGTGTGGAATTAATGATTTCTTTAGCCTGATTGGTAAGCGGGTTCAGGGCAATTTTACTGCCGTTAACTTTTAATATCCAATCTGTAGAAATGTTAAATTGAATAGCAGGCATTGTTTTCAGTTCAGATAATCCCGCTGCTTTAATTTTTTCATTTAACTGATCCAGATTCAGAAAAGCCGTTTCCGGAGTTTTTATATTTCCTCTCATCCATACGTCTTTTCCATCCATCTTTTTCAGATACACATAATCGGCAGTACCATAAACAAACTGTACTTGTTTTAAATTTTCAGCAGCCAGAGTGGTACGGTTGTTTACCACGGCATCTTCCATGGTTAGCAATTTATTCTGAGCCAATGATGCAGTGGCAATAAAAAGGGCAATAACAAAAAATATTTTTTTCATATCCTTATTTTAATAAACAAATGTATTATAAAAACAAAAGCATCCCGAAATGTCCGGGATGCTTAACAGAATTATATTGGTATTAATTTCTCAGCGGCTTACCACTCTTGAGCACGCTCTGTATTCTTTCCAAAGTTTTCTTTTCACCACATAAAGAAAGAAATGCTTCTCTTTCCAGGTTCAGCAGGTATTGTTCGCTTACCAGCTGTGGTTCGCTCAAATCGCCGCCGCACATTACATAAGCCAGTTTTTTAGCCACGGTAACATCATGGTCGGTGGCATAGTTAGCCCGCCACATTCCGTTAATACCGGCATGCAGCGTACCCAGTGCACTGCGACCTAAAACCTTAATATCATTTCTTTGCACCGGCATTACATAACCATCATCAAACAAATCAATAACGGCCTGTTTTCCTTCGGCAATTCTTCTGCCCAAATTCATGCTTACCAAATCTCTTCCTTTTCTGTAAATACCCAGGTCGTATGCTTCATGGGCTGATGTAGCCACTTTTGCTGTAGCAATGGTTAAAAAGCGGTTTTGTAAAGTAAGCGTATCCACTTCCCCATCATGCATTTCATCTGCGGCACGCAATACAAATTCTTTTGTGCCGGCACCGCCCGGAATAACGCCAATGCCCACTTCAACTAAGCCCGTATAGGTTTCTGCAGCAGCAATTACTTTATCGGCGTGCAGACTCATTTCGCAGGCGCCACCCAAAGCCAAACCATGAGGCGCCACTACAACAGGAATAGAAGAGTAACGTACCCGCATAATCGTATTTTGGAACATTCTTATGGCCATATCAATCTCATCATAATCCTGTTCAATGGCCAGCATAAATATCATGCCCACATTGGCACCCGCACTAAAATTAGCGCCATCATTCGCAATCACCAGTCCTTTATATTTTTCTTCTGCAAGAGATATTGATTTTTGTATGCCTTCTAATACCTCACCGCCAATACTGCCCATTTTAGTATACCATTCCAATCCCAGCACATCATCACCTAAATGATAAGTACGGCAGGCGCTGTTTTTCCAGATGGTTTGATTGTCGAAGTTCTTCATTACAATAAATGCATCACCGCCCGGTAATGCTTTATAGGTTTTGCTGGCCACATCGTAACACAAGCGTTTACCGTTTTCTACTTTATAAAAAGACGTATTTCCGGCAGCGAGCATTTCATCCACCCAGGCAGCAACATTAAAGCCTGCTGTTTTCATAGCTTCGGTTGTTTTGGCAACACCTAATGCATCCCAGCTTTCAAACGCCCCTATCTCCCAGCCAAAACCAGCCATCATTCCATCATCCACACGATACAGTTCATCACTGATCTCGGGTATACGGTGACTGATGTACGAAAATAAATTATAATGAAACTGGCGGTAAAATTCTCCGGCTTTATCTGTACCAGCACATAATGCTTTCAATCTTGATTTTAAATCTTCAATAGGCTTGGCAGCTTCAAGGGTTGCGAATTTTGGTTTTTGTCTTGTTTCATATTCCATAGTTGCCAGATTCAACGTACGGATTTCTTTCTCCCCTTTAGGGGATGGGGGCATTTTCTTAAAAAATCCTTGTCCGGTTTTATCACCCAGCCAGTTATTTTCCACCATTTTATTTAACCATGCAGGAATGCTGAAAATATTTTTGGCTTCATCATCCGGACAATTATCAGCCACACCTTTTGCCACTTTTACTAAGGTATCAATACCCACCACATCAGCTGTACGGAATGTAGCAGATTTTGGACGGCCAATTACCGGACCAGTCAATGCATCTATTTCATCAACATTTAACTGCAATTTTTCCATGGCATTCATAATGGCCATCATGCCAAATACACCAATACGGTTAGCAATAAACGCAGGCGTGTCTTTACACAATACGGTTGTTTTACCTAATTGTAAACTGCCATAGTCCATTAAAAAATTGACTACTGCAGTATCGGTATGCGGCGTGGGAATAATTTCTAATAAACGTAAATACCTGGGCGGATTAAAAAAGTGAGTGCCGCAGAAATGTTTTTTAAAATCATCGCTGCGCCCTTCAGCCATCATATGAATAGGAATACCCGAAGTGTTAGAAGTGATTAATGTTCCGGGCTTACGGTATTTTTCCACTTCGGTAAATACCGATTGTTTTATATCCAAACGCTCCACCACCACTTCAATTACCCAATCGCAATCGGCAATATCTTTCATGTTATCGGTAAAGTTCCCGGTGGTTATTTTTTTAACCACATCTTTTGTATAAACCGGTGAGGGATTCGACTTGATAGCAGCTGCAAGCGCATCATTAACGATCTTATTCTTATCTGCTTTTTTTGCTTCTGCACCAATATCTTTTGGTTGAATATCAAGCAACAATACTTGTAACCCAACCCCTGCAAAATGGCAGGCGATACGGCTTCCCATTACTCCACTTCCTAAAACGGCAATTTTTTTAATAGCTCTTTTCATATCAGCAATTGATTAATGTGTATACAAAAATAGGGTTGTTTGCTTAAATTAGTTGTTTAGCTAACTAATTTTAATTCGAAGTTAAGCGGATTGAGGGAAAAAACGCTAATCACCGTATAATTAACATACTAAAATTGCTAAAACTACGTTTAATTATATGTCATTATTTATTTAACAAAGCAACTCATTAATAATTAACAGATTACTATCCTTATAGGCCGGGAACCGGCAACAGCAGGAAAACTATAATCCAATATCATGAATCCAAAAGCCGGAAGGCAATTTGAAAATAATGGGGCAATTTTGTCTGTAAGCTATAAAGCTGTATCAGTTGATCCGGTTTTATTTTCATTACCCGATAGTGTAATTATTACCACTACGTCATTTCATATTACAGGATTTAATTCTGCTGCAAAACAGATCTTCAATTTACCGGATATAGTTTCTGCCACTAAAACATTAAGCGAAATTGTAAAATTCAGTTTTATAAACAGTTCCCGTTATAAAGTATTACAAACTTTATTTACCAATGGCAGCTGGTGTGGTAAAACCACCTATGTAAACGATAAAAGAGAAACGCTTCATTTTATTTCATCGGCTACTTTAGTAAATAATCATTCAGTAGTAATTTCCAATCATCTTATTGAAGAAACCGTACTGAATAATACCGACAGCATTGCTGTAACCACTGAGAGCCTGTTCAATATGTTTATGCAGAACAGTCAATCCGGATGCTGGTTATACGATGAGGACAATTATATTGTTTTTGCCAATAAGGCCTATACTGATTCCACCAACTTTAAAGGCGATCCTACGGGGCTGCATATTACTGAAGTATTTCCCAAAAAACTGGCCGCTAAATTAATTGAACGCAATAAAGAAATTTTGTTGGTTGACCGCCCCAGTGCCAGTGAGCATGCGTTAACCAAAGAAGATGGCAGCATTATAAATTTTGTTTCAAATACTTTTACTTTTAAAACCGCAGATAATAAAAGATATATAGGTGGGCAGGCAATTGATATTACTGCACGCAAACAGGTGGAGAAAATGCATGAACGTTTTACCTATGCTGTAAATGCCACTTCAGAAGCTATATGGGATTTGGATTTGAAAACAAATGAAATATACCGCAGTGATGCATTTTATATAATCTCCGGATATAAAAAAGAAGAAGTGGATGGAAACCTTGACTGGTGGATGGAAAAAATACATCCTGAAGATAAATCAAGGGTGATGAAAAAATTTGAACAGGAACTGGCATCCTGTAAAGAAAACTGGCAGGATGAATACCGGTTTCAATATGCTGATGGTTCCTACAGGTATATTTTAGATAAGGGATTTGCCATTTACGAAGATGAAAAACCCATCCGTTTAATTGGCGCCATACAGGATATTACGGATCGCAAAAAACTGGAAGCACAATTATTGCAGGAACAACTTAAAAAACAAAAGCTCATTAATCAGGCTACCATTTTGGCTCAGGAAAAAGAGCGTGGTATGATCAGTGCAGAGCTGCATGATAATGTAAACCAGCTTTTGATGAGCGCCCGCTTACATATAGGTGCTACAAAGAATAGTGATAATCAGGATGAATTATTAGCCAAAGCTTCTGAATATATTCTACAGGCTGTGGAAGAAATACGGGGATTATCAAGAAGGCTAAACTCTTCTATAGTAAAAACTGTAGGCCTGCAGCAGAGTGTATTGGATATTAGTAAAAACATGAAACAGTTTAATGATATTACTGTTACCATAAAGATTGATCAGGTGGTGGTGGATAAATTAACTCAGGAACAGCAACTGGTAATTTTCAGAATTATTCAGGAGCAAAGTAATAATATCATTAAATATTCCCGTGCCTCTGCGGCCACCATTTCCATTACAGAAAAACAGCAGCAGTGTAATCTTATTATCAGTGATGATGGTATTGGTTTCGACAAAGACAAACAACAGGCCAGCGGTATCGGGTTCATCAATATTTTTAACAGGATAGATGCATATAATGGCAAGGTGGAGATTATTACCTATCCCGATAACGGATGTACCTTGAATATAACTATGCCGTATATGGTGTAAACTTAACTTACTCCTGCTCCAGGATTGATTGCCGCTTCCGGTTTTACAAAATGCAATTGACCTGTATTGTCTTCTGCCATTAAGATCATTCCGTTACTTTCGATACCCCTCATTTTTCGCGGTGCCAGATTAACGACTACCACTACCTGCTTTCCAATAATATCTTCGGGCGCAAAATGCAATGCAATACCTGATACAATGGTTCTGGTTTCAAAACCAAGGTCAACCTGAAGTTTTAGTAATTTATCTGCTTTCTCTACTTTTTCTGCAGTTACAATGGTGCCTACTTTAAGATCTATTTTTGCGAAATCGTCAAATACAATTTCAGGCTTCACTGCTATTGCAGCTTCTGCCTTTTGGCTATCAGCTGTCATCTTATTACTGTCAACTGTTTTTACCATGCCTGCTTTTAATTTTTCTACCTGTGCAACAATTTCTTCTTCCTCAATTTTTCTGAATAATAATTGTGGTTCTCTTAAACTATAGCCCGCACTAAGCAATTTAATTTTTCCGGCATTATCCCAGTCCAGCATTTTATCCACCACTTTCATCATGCTCAGCATTGTTTTTGCAGTATTAGGCAAAAATGGATTGATCAGGATAGCCAGATTAGCTGTTAATTGTAAACATAAGTGTAAACAATTATCGATGCTTTTTTGTGCCTCCGGATTTTCAGCTAATTTTTTGGCCACAATCCAGGGTTCTTTTTCCTGCATGTATTTGTTTCCTTTCCGGCTTAAATCAATTACATCAAATAATGCATCTCTGAATTTATACTCTTCAATATTTTTTTCTATCCTGATTTTCGCATTTTTAATGTCTTCAATCAGCGCCCTGTCTTTTTCATCTAAAATATCTTCATGCAATTTTGGTACTTTACTGCCGCACAATTTATGCATCAGCACCCAGGTGCGGTTTACAAAATTGCCGAATATACTTACCAGCTCACTGTTTACTGCATCCTGAAAACCTTTCCAGGTAAACTCACTGTCCTTTGTTTCTGGTGCAATTAAAGTAAGGTAATAGCGCAGCATATCTACTGCCTGTCCGCCACCACCTGCCTGTCCGGTAGGCAGGTTTTCCTTCTTCACAAAATCATTGATATAATCCCTCATGTCGAGCTTCCAGTTACGACTGGTGCTCATTTTATCTCCTTCTAAATTTAAAAATTCATTAGCCGGAACATTTGTGGGTAAAATATTACCATGCAGTTTCAACATCACAGGAAAAATAATGCAATGGAAAACGATATTGTCTTTACCAATAAAATGTACCAACTTGGTATCATCATTATACCAGTAAGGTTTCCAGTCTTTACCATTATTAATTGCCCATTGTTTGGTAGCACTAATATATCCGATAGGTGCATCAAACCATACATACAACATTTTTCCATCGGCACCTTTTACAGGCACTTTAATACCCCAGTCCAAATCTCTGGTTACTGCTCTTGATTGCAATCCGCCCTCAATCCATCCTTTACATTGGCCCACCACTGTATTACGCCAATCATTTTTATGTTCTTCTAAAATCCAGTTACGCAAAAATTCCTCATGCTTGCCTAATGGCAAATACCAATGTGTAGTTTTTTTCTTGATGGGAGTATTGCCGCTTAAGGTACTTACAGGATTTATTAATTCATCCGGACTTAATGCAGTACCACAGTTTTCGCACTGATCGCCAAAAGCACGGTCGCTGCCGCAATTAGGGCAGGTGCCTTTAATATAACGGTCGGCCAAAAATGTATTGGTAGCTTCATCGTAAAACTGTTCGGTTTCTTTGGTCTCCAGTTCACCAGCATCATTCAGTTTGGTAAAAAATTCCTGTGCCGTTTCGTGATGTAATGGATCACTGGTACGATGGTAAATATCAAATGAAATAGACAGGTCGTTAAAATCCTGTTTCATGGCTTCGTGATACTTATCAATAATAGCCTGCGCTGTAGTCCCTTCTTTCATAGCCTGAATAGGAATAGCTGTACCATGCTCATCGCTGCCGCATACAAAAACCACATCACGCTTTTGGGCACGCAGATAGCGTACATAAATATCTGCCGGAATATATGCTCCTGCCAGATGGCCAATATGTTTTAAACCATTAGCATAAGGCAGTGCCGAAGTAATTAAATATCTTTTTGGATCGTTCATTGCGTTGCAAAATTACCGAAAGCAACGTCAATACCCAAACAAACAAAAAAACGGCAGTAACAGAGGTTTAAAGGTTGCCCACCTTTATATATTTTTATTGGTGAGTAGTCCTTAAGCAAGGTTGGCAACCATAGTTGCAACAAAAAACCCCTGCTTTCGCAAGGGTCTTTTTCTGCCTGATTGTATAGAATATTAGTTTTTCAGTTCATTTATGGATACCTGCGGCACCAGAACTTTATTGCATTTTTCCACTACAACAGCTTTAGCCAGTTTAAATGAAACCATTTGCTTAATGGCTGCTGATGAAGCGCCAATTTTTATAACGTATTTACCGGCTTCGGCCATCCATGAAGTACTGTTGGTATCAAAAGAAGCCAGATCAGCAGAATGGATAGTAAAACTGATGGTTTGTTTTTGACCCGGTTGTAACAAATTGGTTTTTGCAAAGCCTTTTAATTCCTGTGATGGTTTATTCAATTTTACTGCAGGAGCAGCAAGATATAATTGCACCACTTCTTTACCCGCTATTTTTCCGGTGTTGGTAATATCTATGGTTGCAGTAATCTTTCCTTTAAAATCGGTACTGCTTAATTTTACATTGCTGTAACTGAAATTGGTATAGCTTAAACCATAACCAAATTCATATGCCGGCGCAATTTTAAATGTATTGTAATAGCGGTAGCCCACATAAATACCTTCTTCATATACTACTTCTGCAGGTATCTGTTTCATGCCAAACATACCCGCTACTGCCTGATCAGGATGTTCTGTTCCGGGGAAATTTTTAGCAGAAGGTTCATCAGCATATTGCATAGGAAAAGTGGTAGCCAGTTTGCCGGAAGGATTTATTTGGCCGCTTAATACATCAGCAACAGCATTACCTGCTTCCATACCCGGTTGCCAGGTTAATAATATTGCATCCACTTCATTTCTCCAGCTGGCTACTTCTATAACACCACCGGTATTTAATACCACTACCACTTTTTTATTTACAGCATGATAAGCCGCTGCGATAGATTTTATCAGTGCCTGTTCGGCTGCTGTTAAATTAAAATCATTTGCCACTTTTCTGTCTGACCCCTCTCCTGCATTTCTGCCAATGGTAATTAAAGCAATATCAGTAGTTGCAGCCTGCTTGCTAATTGTTGCTGCATCCAATGCTAATTCAGCAGGTCTTGGTGTGGGATTCATAAATTCTTCAAAGAACCCTTTTTTAGGATGTGCAGCTTTATATTCATTCATATATTTTTCATAACTGCTTTTTAAAGCAGCGTCTACAGTATATCCTGCATTAACCAATCCTTCCACCAATGAAATGGTATAGGCTTCGTTTACATCACCACTTCCGGTACCACCCGATACAAAATCATAAGAAGTATTACCGAATACCGAAATATTTTTTGCAGTTTTTGCAATTGGTAAAGCGGCAGTGTTGTTTTGTAATAATATCATACCGTTTGCAGCAGCAGTACGTGCCATTGCAGCATGTGCTTTTAAATCGGGAGTATTGGAGAAAGCATATTTTTTAAATGAAGGAGTGCCTAAAATATAGGCCACCATTCTTGTTGCATTTTCATCCAGTATTTTTATATCCAGGGCTCCGCTGTTTACGGCATTTAATATGGCTTTTTTCTGCTGTGGAGTACCGGGCATTAATAAATCATTACCTGCTTTCATTTGTGCTACTGCATCTTTGCCTCCAAACCAGTCTGTCATAACCAACCCTTTAAAACCCCATTCTTTTCTTAAGATGGTGGTGAGTAAAGCATATGATTCCGAAGTATAAGTGCCGTTTAATTTATTGTACGAACTCATTACCGTCCAGGGATTGGATTCTTTAACAGCAATTTCAAATCCTTTCAGATAGATTTCTCTCATGGCTCTTTCACTTACCTGCACATCAACAGTATTACGGTTTTGCTCTTCATTATTTAAGGCAAAATGTTTGATAGAAGTGCCCACGCCGTTTGACTGAATACCATTAACCATTGCTGCAGTTATTTTACCTGAGATCAGCGGATCTTCTGAATAGTATTCAAAATTTCTTCCACCTAATGGGTTGCGGTGAATATTTAAGCCCGGGCCTAGTATCACATCCACACCATATTCTTTTACTTCATTACCCATGGCTGCTCCTACCTGCTCCACCAGTTTGGTATCCCATGTAGATGCCAGTAATGTACCTACGGGAAAGGCTGTGGCATAATACGTTCGCCGGTCAGTTACACGTGTGGGCTCAATACGCAAACCAGCAGGACCATCAGCCACTACTGTTGTAGGAAGCCCTAAATGTTCAATGGCAAAAGTAGTGCCTGCTGCCCCTGCAACTTTATCCATAGTTTGTCCTACCAGTGCACAATCAGTAGCATTTACTCCGGGCAGTTTCATTCCCATGCCCACCACCAGATTAATTTTTTCGTCCAGTGTCATCTTACTCACCAGCAGTTTGGCCTGTGCAGTATGGTCATTTTGAGCGGCTGCCGAAACAGCCATCAATAGCGTAGTAAAATAAACAATCGTTATTTTCATTTGAAGCAAGTTTTAATTTATCATTGCGTTATTGTGACACAATGATAAATATTATTCCTGAAACAAGGAAATATATTTTTATATGACTGCCGGTATTAACTTTACATATGAGTTTTGAAAAAAAGATCAGGGATTTATACATCAGCGGACACGAACATTACCTCCGTAATATTTCTGTGGACTGCATCATTTTTGGCTTTCACCAAAATGAACTGAAAGTATTATTGCTGGAGGCAAAATATGCCGGCATGTGGGCTTTGCCTGGCGGGTTTATTTTAAAGGAGGAACATATGGATGCTGCCGCTAAACGTATTTTAAAAGACCGTACCAGTCTGGATAATATTTACCTGCAGCAGTTTCATGTATTTAGTGAACCCAATCGCTCCACTAAAAAAATAAACAATCAGTTTATGAAAAATGTGGGCATTGAGATTGAAGAGAGCTGGATGTTTGAAAGATTTATTACTATTGGTTATACTGCATTGGTTGATTTTTCGAAAGTGCATCCCCTGCCCGATATAATTTCCAATGCCTGCGAATGGCATAATATTCATTCACTACCCGAAATGATTCTTGATCATAAAGCTATTTTGGAAAAAGCTTTAGAGAATTTAAGGCTACAACTCAACTATCATCCGGTAGGATATAATTTATTGCCCGAAAAATTCACCATGCCTGAATTGCAAAAATTATATGAAACCATTTTAGACCGCACGCTGGACCGAAGAAATTTTCAACGCAAAATTATGGGTACCGGTATTTTAAAAAGACTGGCAGAAACTAAAAAAGGAGTGGCTCATAAAGCTCCCTATTATTATAAGTTCGACATGCGTAAATACCAGAAAGCATTAAAAAGCGGAATGGGATTTGAATTGTAAACTGCTTTCTATTACTTTAGTATTGAAATAAAAAAGATGAATCGTAAAAAATTTCTTTCGGCTGTAGTTCCACTGGGTGCCACACTGGCTGCACTCGGACAAGGAAAAGATATTGATGAGGCAGACAGGGTGTTAAAGATTCCGCCTTATTTAAAAAAGGGTGATGTGATTGGTATTACCTGCCCGGCCGGTTTTATCACTCAAAAAGATATTGAGCCTGCTGTAATTAAATTAAAAGAATGGGGTTTTGAAATAAAGGTTGGTAAAGCTGTGGACAAAAAGGATTTTACATTTGGCGGCACTGATGCAGAGCGCCTGCAGGATTTTCAGGATATGTTAGACGATAAAAATGTAAAAGCCATTCTTTGTGCAAGAGGTGGTTATGGGGCAGTAAGAATTATTGATGATATCAATTTTAAAAAATTTACACAATCTCCCAAATGGATTATCGGCTTCAGCGATATCACCGTTATACATTCGCATCTGAATAAAAATTTTGGCATTGCTTCCATACATTCTAAAATGTGCAATAGCTTTCCCGAAGACTGGACTAAAGCTGAACCGATACAAATAGACACCATTAATTCTATACAAAAATGTTTAAGCGGCGAAAAGATGCAATACAATGCCCCGGTAAATAATAAAAATAAAACAGGTACTGCAGAAGGTGTTTTAGTGGGAGGTAATTTAAAAACCCTGGAATCATTAGCCGGAAGCAAAAGCGATATCAGCACGGATGGAAAAATTTTATTTGTGGAAGATACAGGAGAGTATTTATACAGTATTGACCGCATGTTCTGGAATTTGAAACGCAGCGGTAAATTAAATAAACTTAAAGCACTCATCATTGGGGGCTTTAAAGTAAAACCTGTTGAAGATCCTGCTGATGAATTTGGGAAAACAGTTCAGGATATTGTACTGGAAAAAATTAATGGCTTTGACTATCCGGTATGTTTTGATTTTCCGGTTGGCCATCAGAAAAATAATTACGCTTTAAAATGTGGCATTAAACACCAGCTAATGGTTACAGAAACCGGCAGTATATTAAAAGAAGTATAATGATAAAAATTCCTCCTTATTTAAAAAAAGGCGATACTATTGGCATTACTTGTCCGGCCGGTTATATGGCTGCAAAAAAAGCACAAACCTGCATAACGGTATTACAGCAATGGGGCTATCAGGTAATATTGGGTAAAACTTTAGGCAGTAATTCAGCTAATTATTTTTCTGCTACTGATGAAGAAAGAAGAGACGAGTTGCAGGCCATGCTGAATGACAAAACTATCAAAGCAATATTATGTGGCCGTGGTGGTTACGGCGTAGGTCGTATTATTGAGCAACTTGATTTTACTCAATTCAAAAAAAATCCAAAATGGCTGATTGGCTTTAGTGATATTACTGTTTTACATTCACATATTTATTCCAACTTAAAAATTGCATCCCTGCATGCACCAATGGCTGCTGCTTTTAATGATGGAGCGTATAAAAACGAATTCATACAGTCTTTACAAAAAGCAATAGCCGGCAAAAAAGCAAAATATAATTGTACCACTCATCCATTCAATAAAACAGGAACAGTGAGTGGAGAATTAGTGGGTGGTAATCTTTCCTTACTGGCGCATCTTACCGGTACTTCTTCTGATATTAATACTAAAAACAAAATTTTATTTATTGAAGATATTGGAGAGTATATATACAACGTAGACAGAATGCTGTACCAGTTAAAACGCAGCGGAAAATTAGACAAACTGGCCGGACTGATCATTGGAGGATTTACTGATATGAAGGATACCGAGCGGCCATTTGGAAAAACTGTTTATGAAGTGATTCAGGAAATCATTACCCCATACAAATACCCTGTTTGTTTTGGGTTTCCTGTTAGTCATGGTACAGAAAACTATGCTTTAAAAGTGGGTGGAACCTATCAATTGAAAATAAGCAGGAGTAAAACCTACTTATCAGAGATTTAATAAACTGTCCACCGTCTTCTTATAAATTTCAAACCTAGCCAGATCATGGTGGGTGCCATCTTCAATAGTGATAAACTGATCAGCAGGCTTCAATACAGTTTTTAATTTTGCTGCACAGCGGTAAGGAATTACCCAATCATTAGTACCATGAAAAATGGTGATGGGATAATTTACATTCTGTAAATATTGATTGGTTGGAATTTTATATGCCGACATTCTTTGTGTGGGATAAATGAATGCATAACAATCAAACAGTGCAGGTATACTGTAATATGGAGTTTCCAATATCAGCCTTTTACTATTGGTTTGTGATGCCACATAAGATGCAATACCGGTACCGAAAGATTTACCATATAAAATAATACTATCCTTGCCATATTTACCTGCGGCCATGGTATACACAGACATTGCCTGCTCGTATAATTTTTTCTCTGTACGGTTGCCGGTACTTTTTCCAAAGCCGGGATAATCTTCCATCCACACTTCATACCCTTTGGCAGTAAATATTCCAGCAAACTTTGCATAGCGGCCAATATTTTCTTTATTGCCATGAAAGTACAACACCACCCCTTTACGTAAAGAATCTTTAGGGAAAAACTTCACCAGATCAATAGTGTCTTTTTCATTAAAAGGAATTTTTATCTCTTTAAAAGGCACAGTAAAATTCCATGCATAGTCAGCCGGTAATTTCTCCGGATGAAATAAAAAAATATCCTGCATATAAAATAATGCAAT
>JBAXET010000038.1:0-21362 GCA_037140275.1 Ferruginibacter sp.
TATTCATGAAATGATAAAAGCAAAATATTCTCCTATAGCTGTAGAAGCCAATTTTCATGGCGCCTATAATCCATGGTATACCAATATGCCGGGTAACAGTTTTTACTACAGTATTATCCCGTTAAATTTTTATTGCGATGGTAATAACGTTAAAACTCAACACGAAACAGGTAGCTATTTTCAAATTGCTGCAAACATTTTTGAAACTGAAATTTATGATACCGCACAGGGAGATCGTTTACTGATGGAAGGCTTTAACGTGATGTATCACCTTCCTGTTTTAAAAGATGGGTATTGGTTTTTTAAGGATATTGATGTTTCGCTTGGCATGGGCATGACCGGCAAAAGAACGATGTGGCTGGTTACTTATGATGGCAAACTTCCTTATGCTTATGTAACCCGGAAAGAATTTTTAGAAAAAAGAATCAAAGCATTAATGGTTCAAAAAAATATGGCTGCCGCAGGACACGGGGATGTACTGAAAAGTATTGAATTAGAAAAATCATTTAAAGAAAAAGAATTTATAAACGACCCTGCCAAAATGAGTAAGTACCTGAAAATGGACTATGGGCAGATAAAAGCCAGATACGAAAAACTGTTGGCTGATAATGACAAATATTTTGCACCGGCATTTTCAGCAATTGAAACCCAACTAAAAATGCCTGTTGTGGAATTAGATAAACCCGCTATTGTAAAATCAGATCCTCATAGTTCACTAAACTACCTTTTCACCACTGCTGATGACCCCTTTTGCAAGATACTTATCAAACCCAATCCCTCCTACTTCAACAAAAAATTACCTAAATCAACGCCTCAATTTTTTTCAGTGTATGTAAGAGCTGATAACAAGGAAGCTATTGCAGCAAAATTTATGGCAGATATTATTAAAGCGGTGGATTTTAACCTGCTGAAAAGTATGTTGGGGAAATAAATCCCTGTTTTACAGGATAGTGCCGCAAACTAACTGTTACTATTTTTAAACATCAATTTATATTTATGTTAGCAGTTGTACCATTTTACTCAGTATGTACCAAACGCATACAATACTTTTTGCTGCCGCTGTTTTGCTTATTACTGATACAAAATTTGTATGCACAAAAAGTAGTGCCGGTAACTCAATCGCCGCTTACCGGAATTGCTTTACCAGCAGACAGTAAACAAGATAAACGAATGCTCAGTGTAGGCGCCGCTAAATTTTTGCTGGATATGCAGGGCAAAAAAAATGGCACTGCATTAAAAAACACCGAAGTACTTTATTTGCCGTTACTGCCAGATAACAACTACACTATTGATGTATTTTCAACAGCTGCCCAAAACGCCGGCTGGCAGCTTACAAGTGCAGGTGAAAAAGAATATTTCTGGCTGCAGCAAAACGGGCGGTTTATACTGATGTATTTTTTTACCCATAAAAAAGAGATCAATATTTACTTTGCCGAAAGCAATCAGGCGCCTGCAGGAGTCAATGCTGGTACACAAGTACAAAATGATGTGCCGCAACCAATCAATCCGGTTATTGAACCACAGGTAAACAATACGCCACCCGAACCGCAGCCTCAAACACAAATTCAGGAAATGCCTGTAACGCCGGCAATTAGCACCGGTTTTAAATTCAGCACAACCAACTTTGATGATGGCTGGACTGCCACAGAACAAGCCGACTGGGTTGAGGTAACAAAAGGAAGTATTAAAGTACTGCTGCATTATCCCAAAGAAGGTACTATTTTTCCTGCCGACCCCGAGCCACTAACCAGTGCAGCATGGAATATTTTAGTAGCCCCGCATTACAGCAGCCTAAAAAATTACAAAACTGCTTATATCAATACTTACAACCGCCCTTACCTTGGTATGGGCTATGCCACAGAAAATTCAAGTGGCAAAGAAGTGTTTGTTGTTTTATTCAGACAAGGACAAACTGGGTGGCTGGAATTTGTTGCGCCAGATAAAGCCAGTTTTATACAGCAATACAGATTTGATCCGGAAGCCATCCGCTGGGATAGTGAATCAGAGCTGATGAACCCGTTAGCCAACATGACTGTATACAATAAATTTGCTGTGGATGCTTCAGATTTTAAAGGAAAGTGGACAAGTGACTTTACCGGCATACAACAGTTGTACAATGTGTATACCGGCGATTATGCCGGAATGCATATGAATCAGTCGAACGAGGAATTTATTTTTGGCGACGGTGGCACTTACAACTGGAAATTACTGGTAATAAATGGTATGGCCGGCAATGCAAAGTTTGCTGAAGTAAAATCATCGGGTGCATTATCTGTACCTAATAACTGGCAGGTACATTTTACAAAAATTGAAAGTGGCCCAAAAACCTTTCATGCATTCTGGTCATGTATAAAAGGTGCAAGAATACTTAATCTGCTGGATGCACAAAATTCAGGGTCAGGCATTTATACTAAATATGGATTAGCAAAATAAAATATAAATAAATTAAAATCATGCGTACAATTATTTGTTTTCTATTGTTACTTCCCGCAATTGCATTTGCGCAAAAAACGGATATCTTTTTTAAACTAACCGATGCTGCCGGCAAACAAATTAACGGCGATGCCTCTGGAAAAGGTTTCGAAAAACAGCTGGGGGTATTTACAGTAAACTCCGGTGGAAAAAACAATACCCAGCTCGCATTCAGCATGCCCATCACGGGCGCTTCTGCAGAGCTGAAAAGATCTATGGCAAATGGAGAAGTATTATTAAATGGATTGGTTACGGTAACAAAAGCAGATCCAGGGATGGGAAGGCCGGCGATGGTGTATACTATTAAAATGGAAGGAATACGCGTAAATGCTTGCAGCGAAGCAATTGGTTGTAATAATGTGCAGCTCAGTAATGTCACTATTACCGCTACACGCATTGGTTGGACCTATTATCAAACCAGTTCTAATGGTGCGCAAACTGTTTCCCGTAAATATGGCTATGATTCCGACAGCGGAAAAGAATGGACTAATTTTTAAGCAGGAATATAAGGCAATACATAAATGCAAAAGAAAAGTAGTACCCCATCTATTAATTACTGAAAATAGCTGATGAACATATCAAATTTTATAAACACAACATTGTGGTCAATTACTTTATGTCTGTTACAAACTACTAACAGTATTTCTCAAAACTGTAAGTCAAATAGCGACTTGCTGAATGATGCCGGTACTTACCGCGATGCCGCTCAAACGCCCTATGGAGGTTTTGTTAACGATTTTGCAGCAGCAGAAAAAAAGCTAGCCGTTAAAACACTGAAAAATTTAGAAACGGATATTAAAAAAGTGTTTCGCCTTAAAGGCGGCAATGCCCATGCATGGTATCAGTTTAATCAAAAAGATTTATTTGAGACTTACCCCCATAGCAGCTATACGTACAAAATTGGATTTTACCAGCATGTTTGTGTTAATGGAAAAAAAATAACCACGGATGAATTCACGTCAGATTTTTCTATCACTGCCAACCCTTACATCGTTCCCTATTTTGATATCCCTGCAGAATATGCTTCTTACGGTTCCGGCTTTGATGGTACTCCTCAAAAAACAGGAACTGCAAGAATTGCCCTTCTCCGGTATCTGGCTTTTGACAAAAACAATCAGGTGGAATATGTAAACAGTGGTGAAGGTTATTATGATGATGATCATTACGACAGCGAGAATCAATTCAGAGATATTTACCGCTGCTGGTATATCATTCCAAAAAATAAAAAAATATTACTGGAAGTAAGCAGAAAAGAATATTTAGAAAGTGTGCTGGAGTTTTATGAATGTGACTTTAATATTGTATCCAAAAAATACAATATACAAATCAGAGAAGCCAATGAGTACATGCCCAAATATAAAATAAACGGTAACAAAGCCATGTATCAATCACATCTGGAGAACAAACAAAATGCCGAGAGGGAGATCAGCAACAGTGCAATGAAAAAAGAAATAAAAAAGACCAGGATTAAAGAATTATTGCGTACTCAATCTGATGAATGGCTTAAACAGCCTGCTGTTATCAATCCTAAAATACGGGACAACCGTTATTGCGACAACAACAGTGATTTTGAAAAAACCGGGTATTTTACTTTTACCGAATTCTACATCGGTGCAGATGGGAAAAAAGTATTCAAATGGAATCCGGAGTATTTCAAAGAGCAAACCGCATCCCCAGCAAAGCCCTTGTTTTTTAAAGTCCTTTTCAGGTACAAAGCCAATACTCCTTTTACACTAAACATTAAGGATGGTTTTATAAAAAATATTGATTTTGAAGCCATCAAAAAAATATTAATCAGCAACTAATGAATAAAATATATCCCCTTTCAAAAAATAATTAGTAAATAATGATACTTTCAATAAAGTACTGGTTTTAGGGGACATGTTTAGTACACACAATTACTACTTTGGCAGTAAACTAATAATCATGTACGGCCGTAAAAAAATAATCATCATTTTCCTAAGCTCAATCTGTTGTATCTGCGCTTGTAAAACTGTTCCGGTAACAGGCCGTAAACAATTGAACCTGGTCCCCAATGCTATGATACAGGCCATGGCTTTTACCCAATATGATTCTGTTGTAAAAGCAAGTGCCACACTATCGCAATACGATGAAAGGGCACAAATGGTTACCCGGGTAGGTAGTAAAATTCAGCATGCAGTAGAAGCCTATATGCAGCAGAATAACATGAGTAAAGAAATAAAAAACTTTAAATGGGAATACAATACCATTAACGACAACACCATCAATGCATGGTGTATGCCCGGTGGTAAAGTGGTGGTGTATACCGGCTTATTACCGGTAACGCAAAACGAAACGGCACTGGCTGTAGTACTGGGCCATGAAATTGCACATGCTATTGCTCGCCATGGCAACGAAAGAATGAGTGATGCTTTACTCATTAATTTAGGCGGATTGGTTTTAGAAGAAGCTCTCAAAGATAAAAAACAACAAACCCAAACTTTATTTCTGGGATTATATATGGTAGGTACTAATCTGGCTCTGGCTTTACCCAATAGCCGCATGCAGGAAGGTGAAGCAGATAAACTGGGATTAATATTTATGAGTATGGCGGGATATGATGCTGCTGAAGCCATTCCCTTTTGGCAACGTATGTCAGCTGTAAATAAAAATAAGTTGCCGCAGTTTTTATCCACCCATCCTTCTGATGAAACCAGAATAAAAAAATTATCAGCACTGATTCCTGAGATCAAAACAAAGTATTATAAAAACTAATAGCAAAAATGAAAAAATTATTGGCATTGCTGCTTTTACTGTTTCCTTTAACCGTATTGCTAGCCCAAACACTTTCAGGTAAATATATTTTGGTAAAAGAAAGCGATGGGCAGGTGCCAAAAACTGGTGCCGTTATCAGTATTACCTTTATTGCAAATGGTAGTTTTTCATTTACAGCAAAAATGCCCGGCACTACCGTTACAGATAAAGGCAGTTATAAAATAAGTGGCAGCAATATTGAAATTTCATTTAAAGAAATGGAGCAGGGAAAGCAATCCGGTGCTTACTCGCTGGAAGATGGAACATTGATACTTCCCTTTAAAATGCTTAAAAATGTAAAAGGAAATTCTACCTGGCAAAAGGAGGGCACAACAGCAGATAACACTAAAACCTCCACATTACCTGTTGCAGAAATTATAACTAAATGGCTGAATTATGCAAACAGAAAAATAAAATTATCAATCGATATAGACAGGGCAGCGGCCGGTGTTGCTAAAAAAGTAAATAATGATCTGGCAAGAGGATATTACACGCAGGGTGTAATGTTGTTCTTTAAAAAATATTATATGGAAGCTTTATATGCTTTTGCAAAGGCTTCACAATTAGAAAATACCAATGTTCTTTACCTGAATAATTTTGCTATGCTATTAATGGAGATGGATAAATATGGCGATGCTATTTCAGTTTTGCAGGAGGTCACTTCATCTTCTCCTAAAATGGCATCGCCATGGGGAAATCTTGCTATAGCCTATTTTTTCAGCAATAATCTTCCGGCTGCCGAAAATGCCATTAGCAGGGCTATCAGTAATGACGCACAATGCGGCGGTTATTATTATACCGATGGAGTAATTCAAAAAAAGAAAGGGAATACAGAAAAAGCGCAGCAAAGCTTTGATAAAGCCTGGGAAAATGGTTATGCTGGAAAGGGAAGAGAAGGTTCGCCTTCATCAAAAAATATAAATGCCTCGGTTAATAAAAACAAAACCGGAAATAATAAACCTGTTGCAGCAGCAAAAAAAACAAATAGCCAGACAAAAAGTGAAAAAATTGCTTTGTGGGAAGGCCATTATGAAGCACAGGTAATTAGTGCCAAGTCTGGTGAAACCGCCGCAGAGGCAAATACACAATTTGGCAAAGACATGTATCAAACCAATATCAATCTGGTAACAACGGCTTGTGTAAAAAGTTTTGCCATGGAGGTATCAAAAATGGGTAACATTACTGGCACAGGGGAAATTATGTATGTATATCGAGGAGGAGCAGTTAATGCTGTTGCTAATATGTCGGGCCTGGCACAAACATACGGAGGAGGTTTTAAAACCAATTTGAAAAATGGTTTTCAAATGCGGAAATGGAATTTTACAGGTTCTATTGATGAAGATGGAAATATAGAAATAACAGGATTACCCTCTGAAAAACTGGATCTGTATAATACCGGCGAATGGCAAAAGATAACGCCATGGTCTCCACTAAAACCTGATGCTGCCGGTGCTGCCATGAAAGGGCCCTTTCATTTATCGATGACCGAAGGAAAAGATGGAAAACATTTTGCACAGATAGATGATTACCTGGCACTGAATGATAAACTGATAAAAAAAGTACATTATCAAACACTCATACTAAAATCTGCAGACAAAATAATACCAGATTGCCAGGCGCCTGCTGTTGCACCTGATGCCAACCTGTGCCCGGCATCAGAATTCATTAAAACAAAAGTTGCGCTAACACAAAATGATCATATTACTGTAGAATCTTCAAAAACATACAGCAAAGATGCCAATGGCAATATGCAGGTACAATCGGAAAATGCCGTAAATGTTTCCAGTGAATTTAATGCGGGGATGGCAACAGCATCAACAGAGTTTCACACCGATGGCAGCTTTGAATGTACCATTGGTATTGGATTAAGCACCCCCGATTTTAAACTCAAAGGCGCCGAAATAAAAGGTTCAGAAAAACTGGAACTGATCTACGATTCTAAATGTGGTTTTGGGGTAAAAGCTTCGGCTGCTGCAAAAGCCAATGTGAAGCATGTGGCAGAGGGCAGTGCTTCTGTAGAAGGCGTGATCTTCTTTAATAAAGGTTTATAAAATTGAAGTCGTTTTAAATTTACCATTGATTGAATTAAATAAAGATAATATTACCGGTACCAATACCAGAAATAAAAAACAATTATCACCTGTAAAAATTAATATTATGTACAAGGTATCTTCATTCATTTTTTCGATCTCCATTTTATTATTATGCTCCTGCAATTTCAGCAAGGGCGTAAAAAAAGACCTGAGCACCGGACTCAGTATCAGTTATAATGGATTTACAGTTGAAGAAGCCTATCTGGCTGATGGCGATGGCAACCGGGTCAGCAGTAATGGCATTACACTGGGCAGTAAAATATCAGTGATGGCAAGCGGAGTAGATTATTTTGAAGAAAAAAACGGCAAGGTATTTCCGGGTTGCAGCATATTGCTTACTGATAAAAATAAAAAAGAAGTACTTAACCTACCTGATGCATTTGCAGATATGACCGGCGGTACCACTGCTGCCGAAGCCCGTTTATTAAGAGCCAGCGTAAACACCGGCGATCCAATGGTGGTAGGTGAAACCTATCACCTGCATATTCGTTTTTATGACAAGAATAATAAAGACAATGAAATTGTAGGGGATGTTGATTTGCTGATGAAATAGTTGTGTGAGGGATGCTCGATGCTGGATAATGGATACAGGATCCTGGAAGTGCATTGCTTTCTGCTTTTGGCTTTCAGCTTTTTGCTTCATTGATAATTGTTTTTTTACAACTAATTTTACAAAGCTTGCAACTGCCGATTATTTCCGGCTCTTTTAATAATTGGTTAACTGTTAGCAGTAAAAATTAATCAATGAAAGCAATGGTAATAAAGTTCCTGCATTTTTATATACTCCTCCTTGGTACAGTTTCAATCCATTCAGCTTTACAGGCACAGGAATATCGCAGGTGGCAGATGGAAACCGATGGTTCAATAATCTGGCCAATCAGCGGTAATATTCCCCACGACGATCATATAGAAATGAGTGGCAAAAGAATTTCCTGTGTATTGCGGTATGGTGTAGGGGCAGATGGATCTTTTCATGCAACAAGAAGTTTGATTTGGCCAATGCTGCGAACCATTCCCAATAATACCCATGCCAGCCTAACCCGCCGGTTCAAACAGGATGGCTTTGATAAGATAACCGTAAACTATAAACCTGTTGGTGCAGAACAGGTAACTGCTGTTATATTAAACGGTACGCTTACGGTAAAAAGTAATGTGGGCAAAACGCTTGAATTAACCAGGCAATATTTCCCTTCCGCTGAACAGCCCGCGTACTGCGAGTCGTATTCCATAAAAAATATTTCAGGCAATACCCTTGTTATAGAAATTCCTCAGTCAAACGAAGTGTACAGCACAGATCCTGCTAAAGGAACAGAAGGCAGTTATACCATTCGTGCCGAATTGATGCATGCGGGACATTTTAATTTACGCAACAACGACTCATTGAACTTTAGCATTGCATACACTGCTATAAAAGCCACACAGGAAATTCCTGCTGTAAATATTGATGTTGAAAAAAACAAGCGTTTAGATTTTATCCAATCGGTATGGAGCAATTTAGTAATAGAAACCCCCGACAGCGTATTGAACAGAGCATTTGCTTTTGCAAAAATCCGTGCTGCTGAAAGTATTTACGAAACTAAAAATGGCCCCATGCATGGCCCGGGCGGAGAATCGTATTATGCTGCCATTTGGGCTAATGATCAAGCTGAATATATCGGTCCCTTCTTCCCTTTTCTGGGTTACGATTATGGCAACAAAGCATCGCTGAATGCCTATTTGCAATTTGCGAAATTCATGAACGATGCCTACACACCTATTCCTAGTTCTGTTATTGCCGAAGGAACAGATATTTGGGCGGGTGCTGGTGACCGTGGTGATGCAGCAATGATTGCCTACGGCGCAAGCCGTTATGCTTTAACCACAGGAGATATCAATCAGGCCAAACAACTATGGCCTTTAATAAAATGGTGTTTAGAATATTGCCGCAGAAAATTAAATGCCTCAGGTGTGGTAAGCTCTGATGCAGATGAACTGGAAGGCCGTTTTCCGGCAGGTACCGCTAATCTTTGTACTGCTTCTTTATATTATGATGCATTGAATTCTGCGGGCTATCTGGGGAAAATTGTGGGTGAAGAAAAAAAACAACTGCAACAGTATCAGCAGCAGGCAACAAAATTAAAAACCAATATCGAGCTGTATTTCGGTGCTGCAATCGAAGGCTATAACACGTACAAATATTACAAAGAAAATGATACCCTTCGTGCATGGATCTGCATTCCTTTAACTATGGGTATCTATGAACGGAAGAAAGGAACAATCGAGGCTTTATTTTCGCCAAGATTATGGACAGCCGATGGACTGGCAAGTGTTGCGGGAGATAAAACTTTTTGGGACCGCTCCACCTTGTATACATTGCGTGGCGTATTTGCTGCAGGAGAAACAGATAAAGCCCTTCAGTTTCTGCATGCCTATTCCACCCGTCGTTTATTAGGTGATCATGTTCCTTATCCTGTAGAAGCCTACCCCGAAGGCAGTCAGCGACACCTCTCTGCCGAAAGCGGATTATACTGTCGCATATTTACTGAAGGATTATTTGGTATTCGTCCTACAGGTTTAAACAGTTTTACTTTTACTCCCCGCTTACCTTCTGCCTGGCCTTCAATGCACCTGAAACATATCCGCGCCTTTCAACAGGATATCAGCATTGATATTGAAAGAAAAGATGCACAACTAAAAGTCACTGTTATTAATAATAGTACCTTGATCATGGAAAAAATGATTCATGAAGGTGATGAGATAAAAATAATGTTGTAGTGGATGCTGGGTACTGGATGCTTGATACTGGAAATGCACTGCTTTCTGCTTTCAGCTTTCAGCTTTCTGCTTTCTGCTTTCAGCTTTCGGCTTTCTGCTTTCAGCTTTCGGCTTTCGGCACTCTGCTTTTCGCTTTCGGCTTTTTGCTTTAAGCTTTCAGCTTTTGGCTTTCAGCTTTTACAAACATTGTTAATCAAATTATATGCGCTTACACAAATTACTCCTGCTGATTTTTATTGTACTAACCAGTAAACAGTTTAGTCTTGCCCAACAAAAATATACTGCATGGGATTCTTTGGCATTAACACCTCCTATGGGATGGAACAGCTGGAATTTTTTTGAAGGCCGCGTGAGTGAATCTGTAATTATGGATATGGCAGATGCCATGGTAGCCACCGGAATGAAAGCTGCAGGTTACCAATACCTGATCATTGACGATTACTGGGTGGGTGGGCGCAATACACAAAATGAATTGTTTCCCGATCCGCAGCGTTTTCCGCATGGGATAAAATACCTGGCGGATTATATACATCAGAAAGGATTGAAGCTGGGTATATATTCCGATGCTGCCCCATTAACCTGTGGCGGGGTAACTGCCAGTTTGGGTTTTGAAGAACAAGATGCCAAAACATTTGCTGCATGGGGTATCGACTACCTGAAGTATGATTATTGCAATGCGCCAGAAGATGTGGCCACTGCGTTTACACGGTACAGCACGATGGGGAATGCATTAAAAAAATGCGGCAGGCCCATTGTATTCGCCATTTGCGAATGGGGGCCCCGTAAACCATGGCTTTGGGCAAGGGCTGCAGGCGGACATTTATGGAGAACTACATGGGACAGCCGCGATGTATGGCAATCCAATCACAATGGCCTTACAGGCATTATGGAAATATTTGATCAACAGGAAGCACTGGCTCCTTACTCCGGTCCCGGTGGCTGGAATGACCCTGATTTATTAATGGTTGGTTTATATGGCAAAGGAGGTTCATCTTCTGTAAACGGAAGATTTAAAGGATGTACACCAACTGAGTACCGCACCCATTTTGCATTATGGTGTATGCTGGATGCGCCCTTAATTGTAAATCTTGATCTTAAAAAAATAGATAACGCATCTTTACAACTCATCACCAATAAACAACTGATACAAATCAATCAGGATGTATTGGGTAAGCAAGCCCTAACTGTTTATCGCAATAATGATATACAGGTTTTACAAAAGCCTTTATCAAATAACTGCATTGCAATTTGTGTGTTCAACCGTGCGGCAACAGCACAAAAATTTACTCTTGATCTGAAAAAAGATTTGAATCTCTGGCAGCCACTTACAAATGCCAATATATTTTCGGGTAAAATACAATCAAAATCAGATTTGCTAACAGACAATTTAGCGTCACATGATTGTGTGGTGTATATACTTTCTCCGGTAAGGAAATAGATTTTAAAACCTGTGGTGGTGGCTTGGCGCAAACATTTGTTTATGTAGTAGTGGCAGAATTCAGTGCCAAATCAATTGTGATGTCAGCCTCTATTGGAGTGATGGTACCCATTAATGATGAACAGACTCAAGAGTTG
The DNA here is from genome assembly GCA_037140275.1 of Ferruginibacter sp. Taxonomy (GTDB): domain Bacteria; phylum Bacteroidota; class Bacteroidia; order Chitinophagales; family Chitinophagaceae; genus Ferruginibacter. Next base: position 11,670 of record JBAXET010000038.1, read on the forward strand.
AGAAAAGCGTTTTTAAAGTAATGAGGAAGTGCTCCCGCAGATATCGCTGATTACGCAGAAAAAAATTGCAATCATGGTCTGTGACTCGACGACCTTTCTTTATTCCGGTTGGTGGGACAGCAACCAATGGGGTAATACTGTCAGCCTAATCTTGTCGAAGGCGGGTTAACACTGAATTAAGACCGCTGCCGGTAAATTAAGGTTATAAATTTCTGTTCAGTACTAATTTTTATAATTATTTAACGGTGCACTACCTTCGCAGCAATGAAAGCGTATAAAGATCTGAGAATTGTATTTATGGGTACGCCCGAATTTGCAGTAGCATCATTAGATGCATTGGTAAAAGCGGGCTGTAATATTGTAGGTGTTATTACTGCACCGGATAAACTTGCCGGCCGCGGGATGCAATTACAACAAAGTGCCGTTAAAAAATATGCAGTAGAAAATAAGCTGCATGTATTACAACCGGATAAGCTAAAGAACCCCGATTTTTTAAACGAATTAAAATCATTGCAAGCCGATCTGCAGGTTGTAGTAGCCTTTCGTATGCTGCCCGAAGCAGTTTGGAATATGCCACCCATGGGCTCCGTGAATTTACATGGTAGTTTGTTACCACAGTACCGCGGAGCCGCACCTATTAACTGGGCCGTTATTAATGGTGAGACTGCAACAGGTGTAACCACATTTAAATTAAAACACGAAATTGATACCGGCGATATTTTATTGCAGAAAAGTTTCCCCATTGGAGAAAATGATACTGCAGGAGAAGTACACGACCGGATGAAAGAAATTGGTGCCGCATTGCTGGTTAAAACTGTAAAAGGAATAGCAGACCAATCATTGCAGGAGGTATCACAACTATCAACTATCAACTATCAACCATCAACGCTTCGCCATGCCCCAAAAATTTTCACCGATACCTGCAAAATTGATTTCAATCAATCAGTAGCCATAGTACATAATTTAATTCGCGGGCTCTCCCCTTTTCCCGGTGCTTTTACGCAGCTGAATGGCAAAATGTGTAAAATATACAGCAGTGAAAAATCAGTTGGTGTGGTTACTACTCCACCCGGCAGTTATAAAACTGATGGAAAAACATTTTTACATTTTGCTTGTGCTGATGGTTACCTAGTGGTAAAAGAATTGCAAATGGAAGGCAAAAAGAAAATGTTGATAGCAGATTTTTTAAGAGGCTACCGCTTCCCCGCATAAAAAAAGGCGCTGCATACCTGCAGCGCCTTCAGTGTAAGACTAAACATTATTTTATATGCAGCCTATCTAATAATTTTCTGTTGATACCTGCTTTTGGTATCACTAAACTTATTGTATTCAACAAAAAGTACGATTCTGATACATTGATATATCCATTGGCCGGCCCTATTTCTCCCCATGAGTTTTTTACACGGAAAAAATTATTGCCGGTTTTAGATTTGGCCAGTCCGGTAATATGCATCAGGTGATCATCCTGTGTGGTTAAATTTTCAAATAATTCCTGTCTTACTTTAGCATCCACTTTAGCTTCTTTAGCCACTCCATTAATCAGGTCGCCTTTTTGTTTTAATCCTGCTGGTACATTATTAAAATTTACTGCTGATCCCATTCGCTGCTGAAAACCATCATTACTTACATCAGCATCCCACCCTATCGTGTAACCGCTGTTTAGTGCATCCTTGGTTATCTGCAGCATTTCTTCCAGTGGAATATTATAATACATACCATTGCTGAAATTATCCGGCACTTCTAAAACAAAAGGTGCGTAATAAGGATGATGAGTGAATGATGTGATGAACACATAATCATCTGCATTAAACCTTAATACTTCTGATGCAAAAGTTAATGGCGTATATTCTTTTCCCTTGTATTTAAATTTAGCCGGAGGATCGCCCAGTTCTTCATTCAGTATCTCTTCAAATTTCTCCATCCAGTTTTCTGCAACAGGAATGGATTTAACCACAGTGTCTAAATATTCTTTCAGTTCTTTTTCCAGTTTCACATGGTTATGTCCTTGTGCGCTGTCAAGTAATCCGCTGTACATGCTTTCAGGCATAGCGCCATATTTGGCAATAGCGTTGATGAGATCGTGTCCAAGGCCGCCTTGTCCAAACTGGGTATGCCCCTGACGCATTACAAATTGTTTAGCTTTTTCCAGATATACATTTCTTACTGAAAACATTTCGCTCAGGTCAAACTCTCCCAAACCATCTTTAATGCACTCACTTTCCACAACCGAAGTAGTGGAGAAACACCAGCAGGTTCCTGTCATCGCCTGATTTTTTACAGGAGTAGCAGGAATACTTTTTATAACGGTAAAATTGGTATCGCTGTTAGCAACGCCCTTCCCACTTTCTCTGAATGCACCAAAGCCAGGCTTAACAGCACCGGCTTTAGGCTTATTTTTTGGGTCAGCCACTTCTGCATCAGTTTTCACCTGCGCAAAGCCAGCACTACAAACTGCTGCAATACATACTGACAAAAAAATCTTCTTCATAAATTGTTATTTTGAATAATTAAGTGTGCAATCTAATTTGTTATCGGTAATGCCCAATGCTTCTGCGGCAGCATTACTGATACGGATAAGCAATCCGTTGTTTTGTTTAATATCAGGAATCAGATCCAGCACTTTTGCATACACTGATCTGCCTGTTGCAGTATTGGTAATCTTAATAACGGTGCCTGAGGGTGCAGTATTGTGCAGGCAATAGTATTTGCCGTCTTCCCAGCCACTGGTGCTTTTAAAAACTCCCCCCGATCCCGACTCACTCACCACTGTATTACCATTGGTTTGCACATCATATAAATTTTTGAAAAAGCCTCCGCTGGCCTTGCTTGCACCGGGAATTACTTTTACCGGCTCGGGCTGAGGCTCTTGTTTTTTTACCACTTCAGCCGGTTTCTTTTCTTCAGCAGGTTTTGGTATAGGTACTGGTTCCGGAGCAGTCGGTTTTTTAGTATCTGAAGGATCTGTTGCAATAGGCGGTGCCTTTATTACTTTATCAGCAGTAAGTGTCTGTTGTTTACCACCTGTATACCCCACAATTAATTTAGTGCCTTCATTTACACCATCACCGGTAAGCTTGTTCCATTTCTTTATATCCTCAATAGGCACTTTATTATATAGGGTACTGATATGATATAAAGTTTCTTTTTTACCAACGGTATGATAAATAGGTTTGCCATTGGTAGCAGTAACAGCTTTGGTGGGTGTTTCTTTTACAGGAGCCGTTGTTTTTGCAGGTGCAGGAGGCGTAACTGCAGGAGTAACAGTAGCTGCATTGGCAGCAGGAATATTCAGTACCTGACCAATGGTTAACCCTTTATCATAATCGATATGATTGTAATTGGCTAACTCACGGCCATTGATATTGTACATCCGCCCAATGCTGCTCAAACTTTCCTTTGGACCAACGGTATGTTTCATATCTTTTTTGCCTTGTGCCAATGCAAAAAAAGGCAACAATAACAATAGGCCAAATATTTTCTTCATGGGTGAAAAAATTGTGTCTGCAAATATGCAAAAATAAGTTGGTTTCTCAGCCCAATTACTTGTTAACAATGCGCCATTCCTTAGGATAGTAATTATTCACGCGGTTAGGCAGTATTTTTACCCAGCCCATTGGTAAATGCCGGTAAGTAACCAGGGACCATCCCTTTTTTACAGCATCAATTTTTATTTCCTGTTTGCGCAGGTATTGCAGGGCATCTGCAAGCTCCAGTTCAACAGCCGAAATTTGCTGATGCAGAATGGTACTCAATGCCAGTTCATGATCGGGTATCAGTTCATCCCTGATGATGGTACCCAGTTTAATCCCTGCTTTTTTTATATATAAGGCAGATTGTATAATGGCAAGCTCCTGTTGTAAATGCAGCGGAACTGCTAAAATTTCTTCTTTTTGTTTGATATAAAAAAAGGCACCGGGGTTTTGCAAATAAGGCCTCACAATATCAATTTCCTTTGCTGGTAATTTTTCTGAACGACTTTTGGGTATTTTATCATTGTGCTCTTGAGCCACTGCAGCAGGCTTGCGAAATACCCCAATAAAAAATCCTTCCCCCCTTAGCTGATCAGGATAAAAGCGGTAACCCCCTGCCTTATGGAGAGGAGAAATTGTTTCAACGATATTCCATTCGGTATTCAGTTGTAAGTTGACAGATGACAGTTGACAGTCGTTGATAAGCCAGTCTGCAATGGCTTCATCTTCATCGGTGGAATAGGAACAGGTAGAGTAGATCAGCACACCACCTGGTTTTAATGCCGGTAAAATATCTGCTAAAATTCTTTGCTGCCGCTGGCTGCACAACTGCACATTATTTTCGCTCCACTCTTCTATAGCCATAGGATCTTTTCTGAATAATCCGCTTCCACTACAGGGCGCATCCACCACCATGGCATCAAAATAATTTTCCAGCCGCTGAAAATCTTTGGGATCGTTATTGGTAACAATAGTATTGGCAGCACCCCATTTGGTAATATTTTCAGTTAAGATGCCGGCCCTTGTTTTAATCACTTCATTACTCACCAGCAAACTATCGGCAGTAATTAATGATTGTATCAAGGTTGATTTACCACCAGGCGCTGCACAGAGATCGAGTATTTTTATGGGCGCAGATAAATCAACCGTTTGCCGCAATGCCTGCTCTACAAACATACTGCTGGCTTCCTGCACATAATAAGCACCGGCATGAAATAAGGGATCAATGGTAAAGGAAGGCCGTTCTTTTAAATACCATCCGTTACTGCTCCAGGGCACATTCCCATCGGTATCGAATACCAGCCCGTCATTTTTTTTATTGGGATTTAACCGTACAGAAGTTACCTGTTCGCCAGACTGATGCACTTTTTCAAAGCTTTGCTGATTAAACCCTGTAACGTTTTGTAATGAATTGATTAAAGCGGATGGTAACTGCACTGTGTAATGTTATAAGGGATAAAAGTACAACAGAATAGAGATTTTACCGGAACGAATTTATTTTACAATATCAAAATAAGTAATCACAATTTCAACCCTTCGGTTCTTTTCTCTACCGGCTTCGGTATCATTGGTAGCCACAGGAAAATTTTGCCCATTACCTACCGTGGTAATTTTATCGGCAAACTGAGGCAGTTTTGCAGTGATGTATTGTTGTATGGCAGTGGCTCTTGCTTCGGAGAGTGTTTGATTTTTCTGCAGCTCTCCCCTGCTGTCGGTATGCCCGCTGATTTCTGTTTTTAAAAACCCTTTATGGCCAAGTATGGCAATAACACTATCCAGTATTTTTTTCACAGTCGGCTTCAGATCGTATTTGCCCACATCAAATAATAAAGCGGCAATGGTTACCGTATCATTTTTAAAACGAACCACAGGCTTTACATACTGCACTTCGGGTAAGGCAATAATATTATCGGTATGTCTGGACTCCTGCGCATATAAACTTAAACGGTTGGCATCATAAGCAGCGCAGACAGGCAATGCAGGACTTCCCTCTAATATGATATCATCTATAAAACACAATACATCACCACTTCTGTTCATGGCATCTTTCATGTCAAATGTTTTTTCTGCAGATATAAAAGCAGACAGCAATAAAAATCTTTCTTTTCCGGTAGCCTCGTATTCGTAATGCACATGCATCCATTTGTTGCTGTATACCGAATCAATATTTTTTTGTGTGAGTAATACAGATGGTTGGGTAATGGTTTGCTGCAGTACATTCAACAGTGTTGGTTCTTTCTCTGTAAAATATGCCGCGAGATGCTGAAAAGGCATGCCGGCAGTATTGATAAAAAAAGACAACTGGTATTTTTCTTTTGCTTTTAACGGGCAGCACAAGCCGGTATATACATAACGCGGTTTATTAAAATTGGCCATTACATTTCCGGCAGGTACTACTAAAGCCATATTGCCGGAAACAGGACGCGGCGCTATTTTATTATTGACTAAAATATTGGTTGCCGGAATATTGAACCAGGCTTCGGGTGCACAAAATGCATGAAATTCGGTACACACATTAATCTCTTCAAAACCTGAATTGGCCAATAAATTTTGTGCTGTTGAATGCACAGTAAGCTGCAGCAGAAAAATGCTGAATAAAAAAGGTACTGCCAGTCTGCGAAGCATCATTGATTAAAAATTAAATGTGCTGTTTACACATCCACAGCATCATACACCACTACTTTTTCCCAAAGATGAGCACAGTCTTTTATAAATTGTAAATGAATGGGATCGGTTTGATAGTCGTCCTGCAATGCTTTATTACCAAATACCAGCAGCCAGGAAACGGCATAGCTGCCATCGATAACATCACGGCTGGTAGATGCTGCTGTACCAATATGAAAAGACTGTATAGAAGATGCGGCAGAAAGTTTTTTCAAACCTTCAATCAGTTGTTGTTTATCTTCCGCATTTTCAGGATGCTTCAGCCAAAAATATACGTGATGAATGAATACATTTTTCATATGAGAAAAATTGCACGCAGCGCCGCAGAGGGCACTGTGTTATTAAAATATTTACAGACTAACTTCAATCTCCTCCATAATCAGGTTCCCCCGCCAGCTGGCGGAGAAGGAGGTGGTTAAACAGATTTAATTTCAGCACAAAGATCCTGCAATACTTTTTTAGCATCGCCAAACAGCATGCTGGTTTTAGGCCGAAAGAAGAGATCGTTTTCAATACCGGCATAACCGGGTTTCATACTTCGTTTGTTAACGATTACTGTTTTAGCCTGCTCCACTTCTAAGATAGGCATACCATAAATAGGAGAAGCCGGGTCATTTTTAGCCGCAGGATTTACCACATCGTTAGCGCCCAATATCAGTACCACATCAGCGGTTTTAAATTCATCATTGGCCTGTTCCATTTCTAATAATTTATCGTAGCTCACATCTGCTTCTGCCAGCAATACATTCATATGGCCAGGCATTCGTCCTGCCACAGGATGTATGGCATAAATTACTTCCACTCCTTTTTCATTCAATATTTTTTCCAGTTCATGACAGGTATGCTGTGCCTGTGCTACCGCCAACCCGTAGCCTGGAACAATCATCACTTTATTGGCATAGCCCATCACCATGGCTGCATCTGCCAGACTGATCTCTTTAACATGACCCTGTGCTTTTGCATCCCCACCTGCAGCAGCGGTTTTATTACCGCCACCAAATGAACCAATTAATACATTAATCAATGACCGGTTCATTGCTTTACACATCAGTATAGTAAGTAAGGTGCCTGCAGCACCTACTAAAATACCACCGGTTAACATGGCTTTATTATTATATAAAAAACCGCCACATGCAGCAGCCACACCAGTAAATGAATTCAGTAATGAAATAACTACCGGCATATCGGCACCTCCAATTGGCATTACAAATAATACCCCGTAAATGAATGCAAAAAATCCAATGAGTATAAATGGAATATAAATATCTCCAATATTAGAACGATAAGCCATCACCGATGCAACAATTACCAATACCAGCACCAGCATATTAACAATATGCTGTCCTTTAAAAGAAAAATCTTTTACACGGCCATTTAATTTACCCCATGCAATGATACTTCCTATATAAGAGATGGTACCTATTATTGCACCCGCAACAATAGTGATATAATGTCCCACAGAGGCAATATCAGAAAAAGGAGTATCAGGCGAATTCTGGTGCAGTTCATAAATATGATAAAATTCTGCAGCAGAAATTAATGCCGCACAGGCACCACCCATACCATTGAACAGACTCACCATTTCAGGCATGGCTGTCATCTTTACTTTTTTGGCAGATAGTGTACCCGCTACTGTTCCTATTAATAACCCGCCGAATATCCACAAATAGTTGTGCAGTTTTTCGCCATTATATTCATACAAAAAAATGGTGCCGAAAATTGCCACCGTCATACCAAATGCTGCCACCAAATTTCCCTTACGCGCCGTAGCCGGGTTAGAGAGCATTTTTAATCCTAAGATAAAAGTTACCGAGGCAATGAGGTAGCAGAGTGTTAATAAATTCAATTCCATAAAATATTTTTTGCACGCAGCGACGCAGAGGGCGCTGAGATTTTAATTCGTGTAATTCGTATTAATTAGTGTACTCACTTTTTCTTTTTGAACATTTCCAGCATACGATCAGTTACCACAAATCCGCCCACCACATTCAACGTACCTAGTATTACTGCTAAAAATCCTAATGCAATAGCTAAATAATTATCTGATTCCGCCTTACCCATTACGATGATAGCCCCAATAATTACCACCCCATGTATGGCGTTGGCACCACTCATTAAAGGGGTATGCAACACACTGGGCACACGACCAATTACTTCAATACCCACAAAAATCATTAATACAACAATGTAAATGATTTGCTGGTTATCGGAGATCCATTGTAAAATACTTTCCATTGTTTTATGTTAATTAGTTTATCAGTTAATTGGTTAATTGGTTAATTAGTAGGTTGGTTAATCGGGTAATTAGTCAATCAGTATTTAAGAGTTCTGTATTGTTAATATTAATTGTTCATTATTAATTATAATGCCCCTTTCACTCTCTCATTCGTCACCACCCCACCATGCACCACGCAGGTTCCTTTTACAAGGTCGTCTTCAAAATTTAAATTGAACACGCCTTCTTTATTAATCATCAGCTGTAAAAAGTTCAGGATATTTTTTCCGTACAATTTACTGGCATCGCTCGGCATAGTGCCCGGCAAACGGGAAGTGCCCACCACCGAAACACCATTGTAAATTATTGTTTCATCATTCTTCGTAATGTCGGTATTACCGCCAGTTGCAGCAGCAAGGTCAATAATTACTGAACCATTTTTCATAGCCGCAATCATTTCTGAGGTGATTAATATCGGCGCTTTTTTACCCGGTATCTGCGCAGTAGTGATCACTATATCTGCTTTAGCCACACTCTCTGCAATTTTTGCTTTCTGACGCTGCATAAATTCTTCTGTTTGCTCAACTGCATAACCACCGGCCTTGCTGGCATCGGCAGCGCCTTCCACTTCTATAAATTTTGCACCCAGACTCTGAACTTCTTCTTTAACTGCAGGGCGGGTATCAAATACTTCCACTACAGCGCCTAAACGTTTGGCAGTAGCAATGGCCTGCAAGCCGGCCACACCAGCACCCAGTATCATCATTTTTGCAGGAGGTACAGAACCTGCTGCAGTCATGAACATTGGAAAATATTTAGGAAATAAATTCGCCGCCAGCAACACTGCTTTATAACCGGCAATATTAGCCTGACTGCTCAATACATCCATGCTTTGCGCACGTGTGGTACGCGGCAGCATATCCATACTAAAAACGGTAAAATCTTTTGCCGCCCATTCCTGCATTTGCTTTGCTGCAAATAAAGGCTGGTAAACGCCTAAAAAGATTTTAGATTTTAAAGGGTCAGTTTCTGCTGACTGCGGAGCATTCATCGATAAAATGATATCGCTCTCATTCAGTATCTCACTTCTTGTTTTTATCACTGCACCGGCTGCTGTGTATGTATCATCAGTTGCAAAAGCGCTTGCTCCTGCATTGCTTTCAACACAAACATGTACATTCCATTTTTTAAGGATAACAACGTGTTCCGGTAAGAGGGAGATTCTGGTTTCGGGAGATTGTTCTTTTAATACGCCAATAGTCATAATAAAATTATTACCACAAAGGTAATAAAATTTAGTCCTAACACTTATTAGTATTTCTGTTTTTTAAACCCGTATAATAA
>JBAXET010000039.1:0-21339 GCA_037140275.1 Ferruginibacter sp.
ATTAATACAATTGAAAGCTTCTTCCATCAATGGTTCTTTCACCATCAGGACCAGAAACCTTAATGTTTTCAAAACTAATACTAGTGCCGGGACCTGCTCTTTGAATCAGATTTGCAATACCCGCCAGGCTATTACCACTGATAGTTGCCGGAATCACATTAGGAAAACCTGCACCACCAATAAAGTATACTTGCGCACTTACTACATTATATTTTAAATCAAAGTCAAAGTTTTCTAGATCAGCCCTGCAATATTGCTGGTTTTTAAATTCCACTGCAGGCATCCTTGATTTACCGCCACCAATTTTAAACACCGGATCCGGAATTCTTTTGATACGGAAAGGGAATGAAGAAGCTTTTCCATCAGCATTTACAGTAATGCTGGCTGTTGCTGCCCCTGGACCCACTCTTACAGAGAATCTTCCATTATTTCCAGATATAGTACCGCCGGTTATGCTAACCTTTGTTTTATCCCAACCAGAACCGGAAGAGATAGTTACAGGGTTATCAACACCAATATAGAATACATTCATTTTATCTAACATCACCGCTGCACCACCCGGTACACCTACAGTATATTCAATGTCTTTTTCCAAATGATCAACTGAACCATCAGGTTTAGTATAACTGATAGAAACATGAACTTTTTGGTTACCTGTTCCAGAAACATTGAATTTCTTTTCAGCAACACCGTTTTCATTTAATCCCGTTGGAGTTCCGTTGATGGTAATCTGAGGTTTAGCCGCATCATTAAATGCACCCACACCAGCAGTTACTATCATTTCCTGACCAGGCATTAAATAAGTAGCATTTGCTCCTGCAATTGGTTGAAATTTATCAAAGATTACTTTTACTGCACCAATTTGATTATGACAGTAAGTCACTACCTGATTTTCAGCATTTTTTATGTTATTCTGGAATTTGCTTAACATTGTCAACGCTGCAATAGTAGGAGTCATGTGGAAATAAGAAGCTGTAAAGTCCTTCACATGTCCTTCCATACTTGGCGGTGGTGTAACATCAATAGGCAGTGTTTTTTCAAATTCTTTTCTGATATCCGGATCAAGGGCTAATAAAGCAGTTTTGTAAGCACTTAACTTAGCTTCAAAATCTTTACCTTTTCCTTCGGTTTCAAAAATACGTGTAGAAGCATCTAAACCATCCAGTTTAAAATCTTCCACCATTTTGCCGTCTTTCTCTACCATTGTTAATCCAGATCCTTTCTTAAGGTCATCTTTTAATACATCAATATAAGTAATCAAATCATCAGAATACTTGTGTACCTGATCTGCTAATGGCGCCCATTTTTTTGCTTTTTCTGCAGATTGCGGATCGGCCAGTTTATCAGCTAATGATTTATATAAAGTGGAGTTTGCAATAGTTATACTTTTGTTAGACGTTACTAAACTGTGGTCAACAGTTCGGAACGCATTAATAACTTCTGCCGAAACGTTTAGCGCCAAAATAGCTGTCAACACCAAATACATAATGTTGATCATCTTTTGCCGGGGCTCTTTAGGTAAAGCCATAATATTTCAGATTTACGATTGTTAAATTTAAATTAGGTTAGGTTTCTTTACTTCCGGCAATGATTGGGTTTATACCCCGCATTACCTTACATTATTAACGGCTATTACCTGCCCTGCATTGCGCTAATCATGTTGCCATATACTGAATTCAGTTTACCCAGATTAGTTGCAAGTGAAGCAATTTGCTCTTTAGCTTTGATTGCATCATCAGCACTACTCATCATGGTGACACTGGCTTCGTTCAGTTTACCATAGAAATTATTCAATGATTTCAAATGGTTGTTAGCTTCTTTAAGTTCTAATTCATATATAGTATTTAATGAACTTAAGTTTTTAGTTAACCCCTGTACCTGCTCATGAAAACCTTTTGCAGATTCTGAAGCGTTATTAAAAGAAGACATTGAATTTGCACTTGCAGTAAATGCAGCACTCATACTTCCGATAGCTGTAGTTGCTTCTTTTGTTTTTGCGCCAAATTCATTGGTGCTTTTTACAACATCACTAACATCGGCCATATTTGAAACAGTACCCTGCAGTTTGTTAAAACTTTCGCCTAATTTTTTAAGATTTGAAGGACTGATTTCTGCATCCTGCATCATTTTATCCATACTGGCTAAAGGGCTGGTGCCTGCAGTAACCAATTCCGGAATTTCATCATCTTCTTCATGATGTTTTGGTTTAATCCACTCAATTGCTGCGTATACCAGGAAGATGGCAGTTTCTGTCCACATACCTGTAGTTAACATTACATCAGCATAAGATTTGTGAGTTAATTTTGCCCATGCAGCAAAAATAATTACTGCAGCGCCGGCACTTACCAATACATCTATTACCGTTAAAAAGGTTCTTTTCTTTTGAGCCATGGTTTTAAAAATTTAAAAGTTTTAACTGGGGGTTAATTATAGTTTGAATTATACAAAAGTTTATGAGATACCCGCAACTGTTATATCACGGGTACACTCAAAAAGTTTTTAATTTTGGAAATAAAATTATTTTTTACCTTTTTTTGGAGCTTGTGGCAAATCAATCACACAACGGAATCCAATGTAAGATTTTGCTGTATCCTGATATTCATAATTACGTGTGCCGCATCTTAATAAAGCACCTACATCTTTCCAGCTGCCACCACGTAATACTTTACGTTTGTCACGGGGTTTGTCTGTTTCTTTAGCGTTATATCTAACATCAGGGTTTAAGTCATGTTGAAAGTTGTATGCCCCTTCGTAATACAATGATGAGGTCCATTCTGCAACATTACCCGCCATATTATACAATCCGAAGTCGTTAGGCCAGTAAGCATCTGCTCTAACAGTATATAAACCACCATCTTCAGGATAGTTGCCACGACCAGGTTTAAAGTTAGCCAACAAACAACCTTTTTTGTTTCTTAAGTAATAGCCACCCCATGGATAAGCAGCCTGAGATCTTCCGCCCCTTGCGGCATATTCCCATTGAGCTTCTGTAGGTAAGCGAAAATCTGATTCAGGAATTCTTTTTTTACTTTCAAGGAAAGAATTCAGGTAATGAGTTCTCCATTCGCAGAAAGCAGTAGCCTGTTTCCAGTTAACACCTACCACAGGATAATTTCCAAAAGCAGGGTGACTGAAATATTGTTTTGACATTGGCTCGTTATAGGCATAAGAGAAATCTCTTATCCAGCAAAGTGTGTCAGGATAAATTCTGATTGCTTTTTTTATAATGAACTTAGAGCGGGGGACATTTGGGTCCCTGTTCATAGCAGCAGCTTTATAATCGAATGTTTCAGACTGGAATTCCAGTTTATTAGCATCGATTTCCTTTTTACCGAAAATACGGTTATCGGGAGTAACGATAATTGCATCGATTTTTTCTAAAGTTGCTTTATCACCCCACTTAATGGTTTTGATTTTTTTCCAGTCTAACAATGTATTCCCGTCAGAGTTTTGTTTTTCGTAGCCCATCAGATGGCCTGCGATAGAATCTCTAACCCAGTTAGTAAACTGACGATACTCGTTATTGGTAATTTCGGTAGCATCCATCCAAAAGCCACTGATAGAAACCTGTTTGTTACGGGCTGTAAAAGCATAACTAACATCTTCATCACTTGGGCCCATATGAAAGGTACCTGGATTAACATAAACCATACCCGGAGGTTTGGGTAAACTCCACCTTGTTGCCGGAGCTACGCCATGTAGTTGACCATCGTTGGGAAGAGACCCGCCGGATTTATTTTTTCCGCCAAGCATCTTACAACTTGTTGAAGTAGATGTGATAGCAATAATAGCTACCATGTAGAACAACCTGTTCTTCATTGTTTTTAACTTTGAGGGTGATGAGCAAATGTAACGATTATTTTGATTTAACTTCATTTTGTCAGTTTCCCGGATTAAAATTTTTGAATAAAATCATAGTCCTGAAAAGCATAAACGAATAAAAAATCCATTTATTGTGAATATGCCTAAATTTTGCCTTGTGTTTCCATCTGCTCCAATAGTTTCTCAACAGTGTTAACGGGTTCTTTACAGCTATATTGTTTACATAGGTAAATCAGGGTGTCTTTACCCGGATTCTTCCCTTTTAACATGGGGAAATTACCATCTTCCGCAGCATCAGTTTGTAGAATTACTTCCGGTAAATATTGATTTAACAATATATTACGATGTATCCTAAACTCTGGACCGCAAACCACTACTTCACTTAATCCAAACGTTAATCGCTGCAATAAAGATGCCCAAATTCCAAAAGATGTTGGGTGGGCCGTAATTCCTGCAGCCAATGACTGTAACATTTTCGCTGCCTTTGATTGCCAGTTTGGGTTATCAAAAAAAACAGACAGTGCTGTTAAATTTTCTGCCATTATACTATTTCCAGAGGGTAATGCCCCGTCATATACCTCTTTTTTTCGAAGCACAATATCAAGTTGATCTTTATGGGTATAAAAGAAAAAGCCCGACTCCTCATCTCCGAAATTACTAAGCACAAAATCGGTTATATCCTTGGCCAAAAGTAAATATTTTGATTGTGAATTTATTTTCTGTAAATGAAGTGCCGCCTGAATGAGGAAAGAATAATCATCTAAAAAAGCCGGGTATTTGGCAATCCCATTTTTGTAAGTATGCCTGCATTCCGGCGAGTCTGATTTTGTTTTAAATTTTTGTATCAGAAATTCAAATGTTTGCTCCGCTGTGTTTGCATAGTTATCATCCTGCAGGGCTGCGGCTGCTTTGCATAATGCAGTTACCATTAAGGCATTCCAGCCCAACAATATTTTATCGTCGGTAATTGGCCGGCCTCTTTTATTTCTTTCAAGTAAAAGCTGCTGTACACTTCTTTCCAAAACAGTGGCAATATATTCCGGTTGAAGTGATTGTTCATTTGCAAACCTCTGCAAATCCTTTAGTGTTCGTAAAATATTTTTCCCTTCCCAATTGCCTTTTTCAGTTACATCGTAATAGGCGCAAAAAAGCAGACTGTCAGCTTCAAGTAGCGCATCAATTTCTGACTTGATCCATACATAAAACCTGCCTTCCTCTCCTTCACTATCAGCATCAAGTGCCGCATAAAATCCCCCTTCTGCACAGCTCAGTTCTCTTTGCACAAAACTGAGGGTATGCCTGATTGCAGTTTCGTATTTTTTGCTGCCCGTTATCTGAAACGCATCACAAAGTACATTGACCAGTAACGCATTATCGTAGAGCATTTTTTCAAAATGAGGGGCCAGCCACTCGTTATCTGTACTATACCTCGAAAAACCACCACCCACATGATCGTAGATACCTCCTTCCAACATTTTATCAATGGAAAGCAACGCCTGCTCAAGGGCCGCTTTATTCCCTGTAAAATGAAAATGCTCCAATAAAAATTGTATGGTAAATGTTTGAGGAAATTTTGGAGCTTTTCCAAAACCACCCCATTCTGTATCTGCCTGTTTTAAAATATTACTGCACATTATTGGGCATTGTTCTGCAGTGAAAAATGATGTGCCGGCAGCATTATTTTTTTGTCCGAACGCATTGGACTGCTTCAGGTGCTCCAAAAGGTTTTCTGCCTGTGATTCTATTTCATTACTTCTTTCTTCCCATGCTTTTTTAATTGAGGCGAGTATTTCTGTCCAGGAACTTCGGTTATACGCATTTACAGGAGGAAAATAAGTGCCTCCATAAAATGGTTTGGTATCGGGTGTTAAAAAAACATTCAAAGGCCAGCCGCCGCTGCCTGTCATGACCTGCACGGCATCCATATAAATATGATCAAGATCGGGGCGCTCTTCCCTGTCGATTTTGATGTTTATAAAAGTTTCATTCATCAAAGCCGCCACGTTTTCGTTTTCAAAACTTTCCTTTTCCATAACATGACACCAATGGCAGGCCGCATATCCAATACTTACCAGAATAATTTTATTTTCTTTTTTTGCTTTTTGCAGCGCTTCCTCTCCCCATGGATACCAGTCCACCGGATTGTGTGCATGCTGTAACAAATAAGGACTATTTTCTTTGGCTAAGCGGTTAGTAAAAGCATGATGCATCAAAAAAATATTATGTTGTTAAAAAGCAAATATCTGTATTAAGTAATAACCAAAAAGCATAAAAGCGGCTTTGGGGCCGCTTTTACTATGAGGTAAAATAATTTATTTCTTTTTTTGAGAAGACAGGTAGAGTTCTAATGCACTTACCATACTTGGTGCTTTGGGCTGTGGGGCTGTAATATCCAGTGTTAATCCTGCATCCTGCACCGCTTTTAAAGTATTGATTCCAAATGCACCAATCTTTGTGCCGTTTTGTTTAAACTTAGGGAAGTTTTCCAGTAAACTTCTTACGCCTCCGGGAGTAAAGAAACAGATAATATCATAATTTCTTCCCACCACTTCCTTTACATCATTACTTATAATCCTGTATAAAACCGGTGTGGCATATTCGCAGTTATATCCTTTAAGCCAGTTGGTAATTTCGCTGTCAAAAGACTCCGAACAGGGATAAAGGAACTTTTCATTATCCTTATGCTTATTGATTACATCAAAAAGACTTTTATTAGTACCATCGGCCCCGTAAAACACTTTACGCTTTCGGTACAGGATAAACTTTTGTAAGTATAGTGCCACCGCTTCAGTTATACAGAAGTACTTAGTATCCTGAGATACATTTACTTTAAGCTCTGTACAAACTCTAAAAAAATGATCAATAGCATGCCTGCTGGTGAAGATTACAGCAGAATAGTTTGCAATGTCTATCTTTTGTTTACGAAAATCTTTTGCACTCACTCCATCCACCACTATAAAAGGGTGAAAATCAAGTGTAATAGCGTGCTTCTTAGCCAAATCAAAGTACGGAGACTTATCGCCTTCGGGCTTCGGTTGGGTTATAAGTATTTTCTTTACTTTTTTTGCTGAGCTATCAGCTTTAGCGGAACCGTTTTTAACCATACTATTTTAGCCAAATGGTATTGCAAAATTACAGGTTTTTACTTAATAAAAGTAATAAGCCCTTGTAAATCAATAAAAGGGGTATTATTTCAACACCTATGATATAAAGAAAAAAGTGAAACCTGCTGACTTTCAACTGATTTTGTATAAGCCCATACGATCTAAAAAAACGCAGCAGCAGTAAAAATCCAATCAATAACAGTGAGATCAGCATACTACCGGAAGCAATGAAAGAGTCGGAAAATGCCATCAGCACGATAAAGGGAATAAGGATAATGCCTGTTATTTTGGCAATTAAGAAAATAATAAACACATAAGTATCAGTAGCCTGTTTGTGACCTGTAACCCATCCTGTAAATTTCAGACTGCAGTATTTTACTATATAAATAAACCCCAGCAGTAAAACGCATACCGGAAGCAAAAACCACTGATAGCTTTCCTTTACAAATTGGTATTGCAGGAGTACAAAGTATATATATACACCACCACTGATTATAAAGAAGGCATTAAAGAACAGTGAAGGAAGCTTTGACTGCAACAATTGATCAGCCAGCTGGCTTTGCCGCAGCGATGTATTAAAAAACACCCGGAAGAGATTGCTGAAATAACGGGCATAAATGAATTTAATCAACCCCAGTAAAAAAACCAGCCCGGCAATCAGATAAAAAAAAGTATTTGCTGAATTATCCTTTTTAAGCTTTACAACCATATGAACCGGAGTGCCTGAAGTATTTAAAAAATGATTATTGCTAAGCACATTCTTCCAGGCAACTGTATATCGATCAATTGGAGCAGATGGTTGCACTACAACTTGTACAGTGTCTTTTTGGACAGGCAAACTATCTTTTTTTACAAGCAAGCTGTCTTTTTGCTGAGCACAAAGCAAGACAGGCATAGCCATAAAAAATATTCCCAACAAAATAAAGCTACTTCTCACCTAAAATAGTTTTTGCAAAAGTAAATGTAGCAAGGCAGATTTTTAAAAGTAATTCACATATCCAAAATGGATTTTAGAGGCCTCCCTGATATTGAATTTAATATCATCCCTTTTCCCCATAGCATAGCTGAGGTTTAGCAAACCAAATTTGGTTTCAAAAGCCATACCCAGACCTGCCGAGAGATAGGAGTTGCTGAGGTTTACTTTCTGATATTTATTATTTACCCGTCCACCGTCGGTAAAAGCAAATAAATAGGAATTAAGGCCTACCCTGTATCTGTACTCTACTGTAACAACTGCGTATGCTGTAGCATAAATACTTTCCTCATTAAATCCCCTCAATAATCTGTACCCTCCAATTTGAAACAACTCATTTCTGAATATATTCTGGCTGCTGAATAATCCTGAGCTCAGGTTTGTTTTAAATGTGCCCTGCTTTCCAACCGGAAAAAAATGTGCTGCTGAAAATTTTATTCTAAACTGGTATGCCTTTTCTTTTATGGAATCATACAGGGAGGCATAATTAAATGCAGGATCCCGAATTGCCAACACATCATTATTACGCTTTAATTTTTTTATACCGGCGGAAAGAGTAAGCTTTAACTCATTCCCAGATCTTGGATTCAACCGGTAATCAGTCTTCATCAGCTCATAATCCAAACCAAAGTTAGCCGAGCTTACATCTGCATTTACAGGAAGTGTTTTGGTAAGTTTTACAAGATTGGTATCCACGCCGCTTGCCAGTAAAAAACTATTCTGCCATTGTACAAAAATTTTTCCTGATTGATTGGCAGAGGCAATATACTGTAATCCCAGTTGCCCATTTACCTGTAAAAAAGTAGAGTCTTTTTTAAACAGATCAAAAAGAAAATCAACTCCAAAATTAGAATTGAAGATATAGGGTTGCTGGTAACCCAGATTTAAACGCGGCGATTTTTGCTGTAACTGCTGCCAGTTAAACAAAATGGTTTCACCCGAATTTAAAGTGTTCTTTAAATTAAGATTTACATCTGCCGTTAATTGAAACTTACTGGCCTGGTTAGCCGCCGGCAAAACACCCAGCAAAAAATTAAACTGGCTGCTTTTTTTAGGCATCAGATACAGGTTGAGTATTGACCCTGAACCCAGCATGGTAATATCGTTAGGTTGTGCTTCCAGCAAATACGGCAATTCCAATATTCTTTTACTTACCAGTTCAAGCTTTTCTTTATTGTACAGGCTGCCATTGGGAATGCCCAGATAATGCTGCAGAAAATTTTTAGAAATTTTTGCTTTCCCTGTTAGTCGTATACTGTCAATACGATACAATGGGCCCTTGTTCACTTTAAGCCATGCATGTATATTATCTCCTGCCAAATGGACGCTGTCCAAATATACCTGTGCAAAGGGATAACCATTTTTTTCGTAATAGTTTAAAGTTCGCTGCTGAACCAATTGCAGCTGCTCTATATTTAATATTTTGTTGGAAAAGTTTTTTTCAAAATAACCGCTTTCACTAATGGCTCTTTTTTCAATACTGTCGGTGATCAGTTTTATCCAATGGAATTGCCCCCCCAAATACAAATTAATCTGTGTGGTATCGGCATTACCCCAAACACTGTCAACTGATGCAGCAGGATAACCTTTAGAGCTTAAAACAGCATTCAGCGTATTAATATATAAACCGCAGCTGTTTGCATCAGTAAAGAATTGCTGCAATTTTAATACCCGCACATCAAAGGAACTATCTTTGTCGGTAAAATGAATATGTAACCGGTGTTTTGCAGCAGTTGACTGTGCAGCAGCAGTAATAACAAAAACAATACTGCACACAATAACCGGCAACAGATATTTTTTACCAAAGAATGTAATATTGTTCATGAGTATTCAAATCTAAAATTTAATCCTGACAGTTGTTGGGGTACAAACCATAAATCTTTGCCGGGAATTTATATCCATATACCGTTTTGCAAGCAGGCCTGCCACTATTGCAATTTTCATTTTGCCACTTCTTTAAAACAAAAAAGTGAGCTGCTTGCAGCAATGGTAAAAGAAATAAACGTAGCACCTTCTGTTCTGCCATCTGCTCACTGCAGGGAAAAAGAATTGATCACAACTTTATACTTTGGCGGAGGTACCCCAAGCATTTTAAATACAGAGGATCTTAAGTTGCTTTTTGCAGCATTACAAAATAGGTTTGAATTTGCCCGTGATATAGAAATAACGCTGGAGGCTAACCCGGATGATATTAGTGACAGCAAATTAAAAGAATGGCAAACACTGGGTATTAACCGACTCAGTGTAGGCATACAAAGTTTTTTGGAGGAAGAGTTAAAATGGATGCACCGGGCCCATACGGCTGCAGAGTCGCTGGTATGTATTGACAAAATTAAAGCCGCAGGTTATACCAATTTTTCTATTGATCTGATATATGGTTCGCCATTGCTTAATGATGATGACTGGAAAAGAAATGCATCGCTGGTGATTGAAAAAAACATTCCCCATATCAGTTGCTACGCACTAACCGTTGAACCCAAAACCGCATTAGACAAATTAATCAACCTGCAAAAAAAAGAAAATACTGATCCTGAAAAACAAGCCCGTCAGTTTTTATTATTGATGGACTGGATGGAAGCCACAGGCTACGAACATTACGAAATCAGTAATTATGCAAAGTCCGGATTCAGAAGCAGGCATAACAGCAGTTACTGGAGCGGCGATACCTACTATGGGTTTGGCCCATCGGCACATGCATTTAATGGCACCCGGCGACAATGGAATATTGCGAATAATGCATTATACATTTCATCGCTACAAAATAATTTAATTCCATTTGAAGAAGAAGTACTTACATCAACCCAGCAATTGAACGAATACATTATGACGGCTTTAAGAACTATGGAAGGATTGAATCTTGATGAAGTAAACAAAAGATTTGGGCCCGATGCTGCAAGCAACATATTTATTAACAGCAATAAATGGACGTTAACTCAAAAAATAATACAGTCAAATCAACATCTGATATTAACTAAGGAAGGGAAATTATTTGCAGATGGAATTGCTGCGGATCTATTTTTCTAAATGATGGGAATGGCGCTTAAAATATTTTATCAACTCGGCAATGGTTAAACACCCGATGATAATGAGTAATGTAGTGCTGCTGATATTTGAAAAAGAGAATGGCATTGATATTTGCTTACTTAAAGTTAGCTATTTATTACACCAAAGTTTTTTCTATTTCGTTAAATCCTTCCGCCACCGGAAGATTTTCCCATAATATTTTATAAATGGTAGCCGCAATTGGCATATCTGCCTTTACTTTTTGATTGATGATATGCATACACTTACTGGCATTATATCCTTCTGCCACCATGCTCATCTCCAGTTGTGCTCCTTTTACAGTATACCCTTTACCCACCATATTGCCAAAGGAACGGTTACGGCTATGTAACGAATAGCAGGTCACCAGTAAATCGCCCAGGTATACCGATGCAGCGTAATTAGTAGTTTGTGATTTAGTATGCTCTTCGGGATGATGATCAATTGAACCTACCTGAATATTCTGCACCCCCAGTTCGCGTAAAAAGCAGGCCATTTCATCGGCACTGTTGGCAATCAGTACACTTAAAAAATTGTCGCCATAATCAAGCCCGTGTGCCATACCCGAGCCAACGGCATAAATATTTTTTAAGATGGCAGCATATTGCACACCATAAATATCTGTGTTGACAATGGTATTAATATACTCGGTTTTAAAAAAAGAAGCCAATACTTTTGTTGCCGGTTCATCTGTTCCAGAAAAAGTAAGATAAGATAATTTTTCTGCTGCTACTTCCTCAGCATGACAAGGCCCCAGTACTGCAAAATAATTGTTAAGTTCAACACCGAATTGTGCTTTCAGATAATCATTCAGTAATAGATTTTGTTCGGGTAAAATTCCTTTAATGGCAGAGATGATTTTCTTTCCTTCAAAAATATTTTTATCCAGCCCCCGTAACAAATCAGCAGCATATGCCGAAGGTACTGCAATGATGATACAATCAGATTTACGAATTACTTCTGCCGCATCTGTGGTAAGATGAAGTTTGGTAATATCAAAATGTGCGGTGGGTAAGTAATGCGGATTGTGATGCCGGATTTTTATTTGCTGAATGGCTGCTTCATTCCTGTTCCACCAGTAAATGCTGTTACCGTTATCGGTTAATATTTTTGCCAGTGCTGTGCCCCAGCTGCCGCTTCCCAGTATTCCGAAGTTCATAATGTTAAAGAGGTTTAAGAAGTTGAAAAGGTTTAAGACGTTCTATAGGTTTAAGACGTTCTATAGGTTTAAGAAGTTGAAGAGATTGAAGAGATTGAAGAACCTTTTAAACCTATGTAACCTTTTGAACCTTTGAAACCTCTTTTAGAGTCCTAATTTATCTACAGCCAGTTGCGCAGCAATCTGACTGGCGTCTTTTTTATTATACCCTTTTGCTTCAGCAATTAATTCACCATCAACAGTGGCGCCAATAGTAAATAACCTTCTTCCATTTTCGAATTTTTCACTAAGTGTTTCAAATTCCAGTGCTTTACCATTTTTATTGGCCCAGCCATACAGCCTGTTTTTAATATTGATTTCTATTATCTCCAGATCATCTATAAATAAATGCGGCATGATAATATATTTCTCCACCCATTTTTGGGTACCACTATATCCTTTATCAAGGTAAACTGCACCTATCAGGGCTTCCAGAGTATTGCCGAATATTTGAGATATTTTAAGTGAGTTATCGTACTTGTTATAAAAAGTGATTTTTTTAAGTCCCATTTTAAGGGCAATGTCATTCAGCATCTGGCGGTTTACCATTTTGCTGCGCATTTCTGTTAAAAAGCCTTCGCCTTTATAAGGATATTTCCTGAACAGATAATGTGCAATTACAGAACTGAGTACAGCATCTCCTAAAAACTCAAGCCTTTCATTATTTTCATCTGCCCCTTCTCTCACACTCCTGTGACTGAGCGCAGTTTTATACAATGCAATATCTCCGGGCGCAAAGCCCAGAATATTATTGAGTTGTTTTTTAAACTCCCCGTTTTGATTTTTATTTTTAAAAAAAGTAGTAAAGAATCGCAAGGCGCTGTAAATGTTTTTGTGAAATTAGCTTTATTTATTTCAATATAAAATTAAAAAATATTTACCATGCCCGCATGAATAAACATTTTACAATGAAATGGACTTTCGTCTTTTACAGACAGGTGAGGTTGATTTAAGGAGTAAACTTAACAAATAACTAAGCAACATATTTTTTTACAATAACACTGGCATTATGACCGCCAAACCCAAATGTGTTGCTGAGAGCAGCGTTTACAGTTCGCTGTTGAGCTTTGTTAAAAGTAAAGTTCAGTTTAGCATCCAGTTCAGGATCATCAGTAAAATGATTGATGGTAGGAGGAATTATATCTTTAGTAACAGCCATAATACATGCCAGTGCTTCAAGCGCACCTGCTGCACCCAAACAATGGCCGGTCATACTTTTGGTTGAACTGATATTTAAATTATAGGCATGATCGCCAAAAACACTCAGGATAGCCTTACTTTCTGCAATATCTCCTAATGGAGTTGAAGTGCCGTGCACATTGATATAATCAATTTCACTGGCCACCATACCTGCATCTTTTAATGCCGCATTCATTACATTTTTTGCCCCTAAACCTTCAGGATGCGGAGCTGTAATATGATGTGCATCGGCAGTAGCACCTCCGCCTCCAATTTCGCAATAGATTTTTGCACCACGGGCTAAAGCATGATCCAAACTTTCAAGCACTAAAACACCGGAACCTTCTCCCATAACAAAACCATCCCTCTCTTTATCAAAGGGGCGGCTGGCAGTTTTAGGATCACTGTTTCTTTCGCTCAATGCTTTCATCGCGTTAAATCCACCTAATCCTGCTGCACTTATTACCGCTTCACTTCCGCCAGTAATAATGATATCGGCCTTATTCAGGCGAATATTATCAAAAGCATCAATAATGGCATTGGTAGAGGAGGCACAGGCTGAAACAACGGCAAAGTTGGGGCCACGGAAACCATGACGCATGGAAATTTGCCCAGCAGCAATATCCAATATCATTTTAGGAATAAAGAATGGATTAAAACGGGGAGTACCATCGCCGAGTGCATAGTTGGTTACTTCTTCCTGAAAAGTAATCAGTCCACCAATACCACTGGCAAAAATAACTCCAACCCTGTCTACATCCACATTTTCTCTGCTGATACCGGCATCTTTAACTGCTTCGTCACTTGCTATTAAAGCAAACTGGCAATAACGGTCAATTTTGCGGGCTTCCTTTCGTTCTAAATAAGCGGTGGGATCAAAATCTTTAACCTCACAGGCAAACCTGGTCTTAAATTTACTGCAGTCGAATTGTTTAATATTATCGCAGCCGCTAACGCCGTCAGCTAACCCCTGCCAGTATTCGGCAACGGTTTTACCCAACGGTGTAAGAGCGCCTAATCCGGTTACTACAACGCGTTTAAAAGCCATAAAGTTTACCTGTGATAGTTAATGAAATTACTTAGCATGCTCTTCTAAGTAAGCAACAGCTTGTCCAACAGTAGTGATGGTTTCTGCCTGCTCATCCGGAATAGAGATGTTGAATTCTTTTTCAAATTCCATAATTAGTTCTACGGTGTCTAAGCTATCGGCACCTAAATCATTAGTAAAAGAAGCTTCATTAGTTACTTCAGCTTCATCAACTCCTAACTTGTCAACAATTATTTTCTTTACCCTTGTTGCAATGTCTGACATAATATTAAAATTTAGTTTGTCTGGCTGCAAAAATATACAATTTGCAATAATTACAAAGAAATATAAAAGAAGTTAAGCGTAAGGCCCTGAAGCTGTTAATAATTAGTTTCAAAAAAGCCTGGCCCAATATCTTCAAAAACCCTTATCCGCAAAGGATTGCACGGCATTTCGGGTATATAAAACATATTTTTAGAATGCCTTATAATACTTAAAAAAATACCTGATATGGCAATTTTCCATATATCAAAATTTTGAAAAAGATTGTATATTGTATATAGATACGATTGCAAAAGAATTTTATCCCATCGCTAAACTTTACTCCATTATGGCTTTAAAACAAATAGAACACGGGTCTAAAGAATACCAGCAAATGGTGGATTTACGTAAAGAAGTGCTTCGTAAGCCACTTGGACTAAGTTTTACAGCTGAAGAATTGGCCAGCGAAAAGGAAGATATTTTAATTGGGGCTTTTGATGAAGATAAAATATTGGCCTGCTGCCTGCTTACCAAAGGGGATAACAAATGCATTAAATTACGACAAATGGCGGTTCAAAATAACCTTCAGGGTAAAGGTATTGGCGCCAGTATGATGAACTTTGCAGAAACCATTGCTAGGGATAAAGGATTTAATAAAATGGTAATGCATGCCCGTAAAACCGCATTAGGATTTTATGAGAAATTGGGCTACAAGGCTTTTGGCGAAGAATTTGAAGAAGTAACCATCCCTCATTATGAAATGGAGAAAAAACTGTAAGTCAGTTACCGTAGTTAAGCTTTAGCCACTTTTTCTTTCAGCACTGTACGGGCCTCATGCACATCATCCTCTACAAATGCATCTTTTGGAATGATAAAAAACGACCTGGAGTTAAAGTATACATGAAAAAAATGAGGACTTTCCATCCAGGTACTAAACTCTGCCCAGGGCCAGCTTCTGCCTCCTCTTTCCGTTTCAATTCTGAATTCATCTGTTGCTAATGTAACTTTCAGCCTGTCCTGAAATGTGGCTGATCTTTTATAAATCATTACTGGTAATACATACCAAAAAGTCACCATCAGCACAAACCACAATACAGAACTTAGTAAAAATGCCAGCGGTCTTACTTTTCCCAAATAAAACAATCCTGCTGCTAAAATGGCAAACACATTTATCAGTATCATCATTACTTTAATCTCTCTTCGGGTAATAAAATGATAGCGCAACGCCTGAATTACTTTGGCTTTATTATAGGTAAAATAGTTTGATGTCATGCCACAAAGATAACAGATAGAATTTATTGAGAACAAGAATCGCCTGCGAGTTTACCACCTCCGTCAACAGTCATTCCTCCAATGGCATAGCCTATTAATGCAGGGTAATTGCTGCTGCAGTTAAGGGATTTTTAATTCTTTTTCTTCCACAGACCATTCTCCCAATTTTTTCCCCTTAATACTTATAAACTCTACTGTAAACTTTCTCTCTGCCTTTTTTCCTGCTATTGTAATCCGCGCAAAATTTTGTTCTTCCACCAGCGTACCATTTATTCTTGCAGGATTTTTCAGTTCTATGCCCCGTACTTTGCTAACACCTGCAGTAAAAGGTGATGTGGTGATATCGTATAAAGGATAGAGCCCTGGTCGATCTTGTTTTATCACTTCACTGTGATGTCTGTCGCCGGTGATGAATAATACACCCGTTATTTTTTGTGCTGCTAAAAAATTCATCAGCTCATAATACTCTGCACTGTATGCTTTCATACATTCTGCAGAAGAATAAGGATTGAGTACCTGGCTTCCGGTAGCAATCACTTTAAAAGTTGCGGTACTGAAACTTAGGGCATTCTTTAACCACTCCATCTGCATTCTGCCAAAATAAGATTTGTCGGCATTGGGTTTGCCTTCAATACTGTCGGGCATTTCATCTTCGCTTCTAAAAAAACGATCATCGGTTAAAAACAGGTCCACATCACTGTAACTTACTACTGAATAAATTCCTTTTGCCTCTTCACCATAACTTGGGTTAAGAGAATAATTCATGAATATTTTACGACTTTCATCTTTAAGAATATAACTTTTGCCTGCATCATTTGGTCCGTAGTCGTGATCATCCCAAATAGAATATTGAGGCATGCTGGCCATAAATTTTTGCAGAACGGGTGTGGCTCTATCGTGACTGGCACGATAGTTTAATCCCCAACGGGTATTGTAATCTACTTCTCTTGTGTACCAGTTATCACCTAACCATACATTGAATGCTGCAGGTGTTTTACTCATTGTTTCAAAAATTGAGGAGTCGCCTCCATAAGGTTTACCCGGACGGTCAAATTCTGTTTCATTAAAATAGGCACAGCTGCCGGTAAGAAAAGTAAAATCGGGTGCAGGTTTGCGCCATTGCCACAATTCTTTAGTGGTGAATTTTGTAGCAAATGGAACTGTAACCGGCTTGTTATTTATTAAAATGCTATACTGATATGCTGTATTCACTTTCAGTCCATTCAACTCTATTTTTACAGGATTAAAATCATTACCCAATTCACCCTTGTATTTTACTGTGTCCGACTGAAGGCCGGTAGCATTTTTTTCAGGAGCAATTGCGATAAACTGAACTGCAACAGATTTTACATCAGTGTTAACTTCCACCCAAATAGTGGCATTACGCAATTCAATATTCCCTGCCCAGGGTCCACTTACAATACCTTTTTTATTTTGGGCGTTCAATTGTATTGTTTGCAATAAAAACAAAACAGGAAGTATTTTTTTAATTGACATATTTTTGAGATTATGTTTTTATCAGATTGGTTAAACAAATATACCTACAAAGTTTACAAAGCTCCCGTAATGCTATTGTTACCATTATCAGTAATAGTAAGTATATCCTGTAACAATGAAACAAAAGTTCGGCAAATTGAACCCGCTTTTTATTACTGGAAGTCAGATTTCCGGCTTAGCGGATTTGAGAAATTGCGAATAAACTCTTTGCGCACAACAACATTGTACATTAAATTTTTTGATGTGGATTGGGATGAAGCAATCAATCAACCGGTACCAAAAGCAAAAATAAGTTTTAAAGACAGTTCTTATAAAAGCTTTGCCATTATACCCACCATCTTTATCACCAATGAATGCATTCAAAAAATTGACAGTACGCAGGTTATTCCGTTAGCCGAAAAAACCATTGGACTTATCCGGCAAATTATTTCAGCCAATACATTTCAATCTATTGCTGAACTACAATTCGATTGTGACTGGACGGCAACAACCCGAGCAAAATATTTTTTATTGCTCAGTACCATAAAAAAAATGCAGCCGGAAATTCCTGTTTCTGCAACCATACGACTGCATCAGATTAAATACTCAGGCAAAACCGGCATTCCCCCGGTTGACAGAGGCCTGCTAATGTGCTACAATATGGGCAATCTGAAAAATCCTGCCACCCAAAATTCTATACTAGAAACAACAGAACTGCAAAAATATACGGCCTCTTTATCCTCCTACCCTTTACCATTGGATATTGGCCTGCCATTGTTTAGCTGGCAGGTATTGTTTAGAAACAACAGTTATTTAGGCTTAATTGAAAATATGCCAGACAGCATCTTACAAAACGGATTATTTGAAAGAAAAGGTAACAGGTACCGGCTGCTGAAAGACAGTCTTGTTGAAGGTTATGCCTTACAGAAAGACGATGTTTTAAGAGATGAGCAAATCGATTTTAAAGAGTTGTTAAGTACCGCAGCAATCATTAACGGCAAACTTAAAAATACCCCATGCAGGGTATCATTCTACCACCTTGATTCGGTAATTTTAAAAAAATATTCTTTACATGAACTGGAAACTGTTTTTAACAGCCTGCGTTAGTACTGCACTGGTATCTTTTCCTCAAAATATTATAGGCTGCGGTCCCGATGCCGACCCCTATGATTACTATACTTCTTTTTTTCATCAGAACCTTCCGGATGCAAAAAGCTACAAACCTTTTTATTATTCCGGCTATACTTTTCTATACGATGAAACCGAACCTGTAACCACTGCAGATGTGCTGAGTAAAGAATGGGCATTGTACTGCGGCAGCGAGGTTACTGCATCAGACGCAAAAAAATTCATTACCGAATTTGCCTGGAAAGATTTAAATGCAGTATACCTCCATATAGAAAAAAATCAACCCCTGAAAATAGCCGACTCGGTTCAGCGAAACAGTATGACTGCCTATTTTATAAAAAGTAAAAATCTGGAAACATTAGGTTACCTGATATATGCTAAAAAGATCAGTCTGTATGTAACAGGCGGAGCAGATGAATGGGAATCGCCGGTAAGAGATTCAGTAAAGATGGATAAGTCAATAAAGAATGGCTTACAGTTATACAATGCAGCGAAAGATGATTTTGTTAAACTGCGGTATGCCTATCAGATAATAAGACTGGCGCATTACAGTGGCCGTTATAAAGATGCAATAGAGTGGTATGATAAATATGCTGGGACATCTTCCAATACATCAGTTGTAAAAACATTATGCCTGGCTTTAAAAGCCGGTGCATTGTTCCGCACAGGGCAAAATAAAGAAGCTGCATATTTATTCAGCAAGGTATTTGCCGAATCGGATGTTAAAAGGATCAGTAACTATTTAGGATTTAACTGGAGTGTTAACAGTAAAGAGTCAAGAGAAAGTTATTTAACTTTTTGTAAGAATGATACCGAAAAAGCCAATATGATTGCCATTTTTGCGCTGCATAGCGTTGACAGTGAAATTGCATCCATGAAAGAAGTCTGTCACCTGGATCCTGACAACGACGTACTTGAAGTATTAGCAGTAAGAGAGATTAATAAAATGGAAGAAAAATATTTGTCCCCTTTATTGCAAAAAGAAAAAGGTGGCAAAGCATTATTCTTTTCATGGAATGAAAGTGTCAGCGACAGTGTGGTTAGCGAAGAAGTCAAAGCTGCGAAAGAGCTGATGTTATTTTTAAATGATGTAGCAGAAAAGGGTAAAGTAAAAAATAAAGGACTATTTGAAACAGGTGCGGCCTACATGGCTTACATGCAAAAAGATTATAGCGGAGCTAAAAAATATTTGGAGGCTGCAAAAAAAATGCCCCTCACCCAAAAAGTAAAAGACCAATGGGCACTTACCAATTTATTAGTAACCATCAGTGAAAAAGAAAAAATAGATGCAGCATTTGAAGTTGAGCTATTACCCTCTATACAATGGCTGGAAAAAAAAGCCCGGACAGAGACCGAAGAACATATTGGTTACGATGTAGTGCATCAATGGCAGGCATTTTACCGCAACCTCATGAGCGAGGTTTTAGCACAACGATATCACCAGCAGGGTGATATTTACAAAGAAGCTTTATGTATAGGCGCTGCCGATTATATTTATTCAAAGATCAATAATTACAACTATAGCAACGGAGTTGACTTTGTACGAAACAATCTGGTGAGTAAAGATATTGAGCAACTATATTCCTTGTTAGACAGTAAGAAGTCCAATGAATTTGAGTTTTATCTGGTAAACCACAATTCAATTTCAAAAACAACAGTGATAGATTTTGCTGGCACTGCTTATTTAAGAGATAATGATTATGCAAATGCTATCAGCTGGTTTAAAAAATCAGCTGATAAAAAATCGCTGGTAGTTCATACCAACCCATTTGCAGATCTGTTATATGACCGTGAGGAAGCATTGCCGGGTGAAGCTAAGTTTACCACTACAAAGGCAGCTTTTGCAGCAGAAATGCAACAACTGGAAAAGTTAACCAGTACAGACAAAGACAATGCTGCCAAACATCTTTATAAAATTGCAACCGGACTTTACAATATCACTTATTATGGACATGCCTGGCAACTGGTGCAATATAGCAGGAGCGGAAGTGATGGCTATTATATTCCGGAAGATGCCAGTTCTTTTAAAAAAGAATATTATGGTTGCTATAAAGCACAGGCTTATTTTGAAAAAGCAATGAACGCATCAGCCGACAAAAATTTTAAAGCCAGATGTTTATTTATGATGGCAAAATGCAGTCAGAAAAATGTACGCCAGCCACAGTACAATGATTTTGGTGATAAGTATGATCAATACAATGATGCACAGGACAAATATTTTCTCGCCTTCAAAAACAATTCTTCTTTCCCCAGATTGGTAAAAGAATTTGGCAATACCCCATTTTATAAAGAAGCATTTAACAGTTGCAGCTATTTAAGAGATTTTGTGAGGAAGAAATAATTGGTTAGTTGTTGGGACAACCCAAAGCTCTTTTTTGTTTACGACTTAGCTTAGGAAGTGAATCAAGAAAGGATTTGTTTTTAAATTCTTTGTACCCAAAGAAAGGAATACGTAAAATAAAATATAGGTCTGCAGCTTTTGTTTTACCCATACGGGCTTTAATAAAAGAAGAGGAACCGATTACTAATGGCCCCACGCGTAATGCTGCGCCTACCTGCATGCCGGATACAGAATTGTAACTAAAGGGCATATAAAAGCCTGCCCAGGTAATTTCTGCCCTTGGTGTTACCGCTACCGAAAAAGGATTATAAGTGCCACTGTATTTATTCAATGAAGAAAATACCAATGGAATATTTAGTTGTGCATTTATGCCTACTACTTTATTGAAAAACCTGTCGTAGCTCAAATGTAATGTGGTTGGCAATTGCATATTAAAAGCCGAAGCGCCCGATTGGGCATTGAATAATTTTTGATAATAATTATTCATCTGGCCTATATTGGAGGAATCGGCCGGTA
>JBAXET010000040.1:0-20938 GCA_037140275.1 Ferruginibacter sp.
TTCCCCAGATTGGTAAAAGAATTTGGCAATACCCCATTTTATAAAGAAGCATTTAGCAGTTGCAGCTATTTAAGAGATTTTGTCAGGAAAAAATAATTGGTTAGTTGCCGGGGCAAGCCAGTGCTCTTCTTTGTTTTCGGCTCAGTTTGGGAAGCACATCAAAGAAAGTTTTGTTTTTAAATTCTTTGTAGCCAAAGAAAGGAATACGTAAAATAAAATACAGGTCTGCTCTTTTTGTTTTGGCCATTCTGGCATTAATAAAGGAGCCTGAACCTATTACTAATGGGCCCACACGAAGCGCTGCACCAACCTGCATGCCGGATACAGAGTTATAACTAAATGGCATATAAAAGCCAGCCCAGGTAATTTCAGCCCTTGGTGTAACGGTTATTGAAAAAGGATTGTACGTGCCGCTGTATTTATTTATAGCGGAAAAAACCAGGGGAATATTCATTTGTGCATTAACTGCTAATACTTTATTAAAAAATCTGTCGTAGCTAAAATGTAATGTGGTGGGCAATTGCATATTAAAAGCCGAAGCTCCCGATTGGGCATTAAATAATTTTTGATAATAATTATTCATCTGGCCTATATTGGAGGAATCGGCCGGTACTGCAAGTGTATCCATTAAATAAGTATTACCGGCCCCTCTGGCCACAATGCCATTGGTTTGACTGGCACCATAATGAATATAACCGATATCGGTTATGGAGGCCCCCACTTTCCAGATATAGTTGGCTGTTTTATCGCTATACAAAGTTTCATACACCTGCATCTCATCCCTAAATTCATAACTCACTCCCACATCTATACCCAAACCAGGATTTTTAAAAGAAAAAAAATCACTCTGGAGGGTATCTAAATTTTTTGTGTACTGCAAACTAATTGTACCCTGTGTATTTAACAGGGCATCTTTATTTCTTCGCCGGGCAGCATCAAAAACGGAGTCATGAGTAAAAGACAATTGATCAGTACTGAATAATTCTGCTGCCACACCACTGAGGTATTTAAGCGACACACCCGCTTTCCAAACACCATAATCAGATATGGCCACCTGCCGGCTATAGGTAAATGCCATTTCCGTCCAGGCATGTGTATTCGCCGTTATATTGCTAATGGCCAAATTGTTTTTGAGTAATGCCGCATCAATGGTATCCTGCAACACAGTATTTAAAATATATTTACTTACTCCATGAAGATTGGTCATCACCCTTGCCCTTGTAGTAATGGCAAATGCATTTTTATCGGACAAGCGGATTAAAAATGAGGGGCCAAAAACATCGGCATTAAAATATGCTTTGCCATTTTTAGTAATAGGGTTTGCCCATGAAGTGCCCCCATAATCATCCTTTCTGTTTTTGTATTTGAATTTAATGGTGTTATTACTGATACCTGCGGAAACTCCTGCAAGATTAAGATCGCCTCTGAAACGGTGATTTAAAATATCCGCAGGGCTGTTCACCACAGCATATATGCCATTGTATGCGGCACTGCTGTAACCGGTATATAATTGGGCATTGGTATATAAACAAATTTGCAGCAGTACACTTAAAAGCAGTATGGCTTTAAGGGCAGAATTAAGCTGAAAATTTATTTTCTTTTGCATGGTTTCGCATCAATTACAACCGGAGATAATATGCAAGTTAAACAGTGAAGCGGAAACTTATTCCCTGTAAATGTATTTTAACACAGCGCAAGCAGCAATTTTTGTTTTTATAATATGGAATATTAAAAAAATATGAACGGTTAAAAAATAAGGGGAGTTGCCAGTCCCCTTATTTTATTTTTTTTCGAGTATCAGTATAATCTTATTAAAATCGGCACTGGCATTAATTACTTTTTTAAAGTTCTCCAACATGGATATGGGGTAGTCGGTGATAGTATAAAACTCATGCAACTTAATCTTGAGTTCATTCCCTTTTAATGTATAGGTTGAAATGAATCCCATTGTTTCTTTGCCGGCATTTTTATCAGTAATATTCATTTCCAGCTCAGTAAGATTTTTTATCCTGTATCCTTCAGGCATTATAAATGTGATATCTCTGTCGAGTGCATGCGGATAAGGCATGGTTATAGGCAATTGTCTGGGTTTTTCCTGATACATCTGCTCTTGCGGCCCTATTACATCACCAATTTTTACCAGCAATTTATTGCCGGCCACTTCCAGTAATTCGGCACTGGTAATATCACCTTCAATAGTAAGCGGTTTATTTAAAAAAGCATCGGTCATTGATGTATTGGCCACCTTAATATTTTTGATATTGTCACTTTTTGCCACTGACTTAATAATAGCTTTATTAAGATCATCTAATTTATCCTTGGGAGTAAAATTATACAGCGGCCTTATTTCTGCAGCGCCATAACCCAGTAATATTTGTTTGCTGTGAAATTCCATTGAATCGAGAGCATCATTAAATTTTATAAACACATCCATATTATGTGCGCTTTTTTCATAAGACTGAATGGGTATTTCATCAAATGAAGCCAGCGCAGTTTTAAAAGTGCCGATAGTAGTTCCTTTTAAAAACAATCCGTTGGTAGCTGCCCAAAATGGCTGTATAAAAGGATACCTGTAGCCAATATTATCAGGCTCTAAAAAATTGCCTGTACTCGGAAAATAGAACAGGGGTTCTTCAATCAGCCTGAAATTTTCAAGAGATTCATCTAAATGCAGCTCATTCCTTTTACTTGGAAAAACAATCTGCCAGTTGATCTTCAGCTTATCCATACAGGCAATAAATAATTTATTCAGTCCTTCATTGCTGGCTACATTGGTTTTTACAATCCGTTCAATTTTTTCGGCATCCTCGCCTATACCCTCTTTATCGGCATTGATGGTGGATTTTAAAAAATCTTCCAGTGCTACAATTTTTTCTTCTTCACCTGCATCTGGAGCTATTTTAAGTTGTTTTAAAAACACATCGATTGCCTTACTTTCTTTTTCTGTAAGATTTGTATAGTTGTTGTACAGATTTTTGGCAAGTTCATCCCATGTAAAAAGCCGTACTGTTTTATCCTTGCTTAAATTATAGGACAGTTTATACTGCACATTTTTTGAAAAGGGTTCTTTTTCTCCATATTTTTCATCTGCAATGGCAAGGATGTCTTTTGCAGTGGCAGTAACAATTCGCTGTTCACTAATCACGGTATCTTTATTCACCATAAAACCATTGTATCCCTTAACGGTAAATGACAGGTATTCAGGATTAATTAAAGTAAGTTCAGCATCCTGACATGGTGTTGCTGATGACTGAAACATTTCTATTCCAAAAAAACTAGCATTCTTTCTTAATTTAAAATAGTACTCTATTTCGCTCCCTTTTTCAACACCTTCCAGGGCAAATTTTTTGTACATCCTGCCTTCTTCTTCCACTTCAAAAATTTTATCGGCGGGTAGGTTAACCACTTTACCATTAGGTTGAATGGTTCTTGCTTTTACTTCTATCATTTCTGACTGCTGACTAAGAGGAATATAAATTTTATTATACATCTCCACGCCTTTATCATCATTAACTTTTATCAGCTTACGGCCACTCACTTCCATTATCAGGCCTTTTTTTTCATCCTTTACGAATTGATGCAGCCTTTTATCTTCCAATACAACTGCACTCTCTTTGGTGAATTCAGTTTTTAATTTATGTACTGCCGGGTTAGGCACCCAGTCTACTGTGGGAATTTGAGCCAAAGCAGCAGTTGAAAAAAACAAGAAGGCGATTACAACATAAGTCAGTTTCATTATTTTATTTTTAAGCATTGAGCAATTATTATTTTTTTTCAAGTACTACCTGTTCTTTGTATTGCTGGGCAACGGCTTTTGCAGCCTTGTTCCATTCTGCAAAATCAGAAGGCAGAATCATCAGTTTTTTATTTTGCATTTCCTGTAATGCAATGATTTTTCCCTCCTTTATCTGATAAGAAATTTTTAGTGCAACTAAATCATTTTCAAAACTAAAATCTTTGGGTTGGTAAGTCACACTGTATCCTTCCGGTAAGCGCAGGATACTGTACAGTTTTACCACAAATTGAAATTCATTTTCAATGGCTACTTTTCTTTTGGCCGTATCCACCAACCTGTTTTCAAATAATTTTTCCAGATTAAGATTGATATAATATTCGTTCCCTATTTTTTTACCATAACCCGGTATTTCAAAGTCTGCCGAAATATTGATATTGTTTTCTTCGGGACTTGTTTTGTTAATAACATAGTTGCCCAGAATAAATTTATTACTTGCTTTGGTCATTCTGGATTTTACAAAGTCTTTGGTTTCTTTTTCATCACGGTACAATAAAGTATTATAGATGTCCTCCCCAAAATATCCAGAATAATTTACACTCGTATTTCCTTTTATTCCATCCGGAGTAAAGTTAATTGTTGTACTATCAACCGCCAGACTGTTTGCTGCTGCTGTTACAGGCACCCTGATTATTTTATATTCATTATCACTGATTGCTATCATGGCATCTTTATCCTGAATAGAAGATGGTGGCATGCCATATTTTGCATGCGGATCTGTACCATCTAAAAATACCCATTCGTTATTAATGCTGGCCGCAGATATCATATGATTATCCACCATGGGCAAGGGTACTTCATTGTAATAATAAGGAAGGCTTCTTGTTCCTATCCAGGTGTAATAGGCTTTTATGCCCGCCATGCGCAACATCTGTGTTATAATACTGCTCATGTCTTTACAATCGCCATATCTTTTGCTGCACACATCAGCTGCCTGACGTGGCCGGAAACCTTCCAGCCCATTTTCGAAAGCCACATATTTTATATGCTGCTGCACCCAGCGGTAAATCTGTTTAGCCTTATCTGTTTCTGTGGTTTTACCTGCAGTTACTGAATCCACTATTTTTTTTAATGCTTCATCCTGCGAAGTGTTTAATTCTTTAGTAAAACTATAATTCCATTTATACAGATCTTCTGAGGAACTTAAGAAATTTTGAAGCCCGTTTTCTCCCTGATAAGCTGCGATATATACAATAATATGCGGTACAAAATATCTGAAATCAGGAGCATTACCATAACTATCGTCGCCCTTTACATTTTTTGCTGTCCAGGTGTAAATGGTTTCTTTCCGTTTTTTATCCACGGTAAACTGAAAAATGCCTTTGGGATCGTTTTTAACAATGTACTTAATGGTAATATCATTGGGTACTGTTACGGTATACGTTGAATTGATCACTGGCAAAGTGCCGGGCAAATAAAATGGTGTTAAAAGATGAGCGTCTTTATGAAATTGAGTTACCTCCACATGCTCAATTGCATTTTGGGTAAGTGCCGGAAAATCAAAACTTGTTTCCTTTACATCATCATAAAACACACTGTTGCTGGAACTGCTGGTAGTTTTTTGTTCGCCGATTTTTACTTTTTTATATTTATCCCCATCCGGCACTTTGGTATAGGCTTCCAGGTTTGTCATTTCATTGTATCCGCTGTGATACACTTTGTACCTGCTGTAGGCGCTCGCATTTTTTTCGCTCAGTACCAGTATTTCTTTTTCAGTATTGCGTTCTGCAACCGGTACGCCGTCTTTAAGGTAAAGTTTTAAATTTTCATTGTAATTTAAAAATACCAGCTCCTGCCCTGGAAAAATTTGTTTCACTTCTTCTGCAGTTTGTGCAGTTGCGCTAACTGCAGTCAGTAACAGTGCAGCCAAAAAAAAGGTTTTATTTTTCTTCATTAATTTACACTTATAAGATTGTCGTAATAATACACCCGGGTTTGCTTTAATTTCCCTTTATCATCATAGTATTTGCAGGTGCCGTGCAGTTCATCATTATAATAGAATTCTTCCTTTTCCAGTTTGCCATTAGGATAGTAAGTCTTTTTTATGCCGTATAAATTACCCAGCACATAATTTTCTTCTGCCCAAATGCTGCCATCAGGATAAAACACTTTTTTCACTCCGTCGTAATACCCGTACTCTCTTTTCCCGTCAATGTAAATTTTACCTGAGCTGTAATAAATTTTTAACGGCCCCTGCTGGTCATTATCGGTGATGGTCATTTCTGCCGAAATGTTGCCATTGCGGTACAATGATTTCACTTTTCCATTGCTTCCGGTAAGCAGTACCGGTGAAACAAGGGTACCATTCTTATCTTCATAAGTATAGCTTTTTATAAACCCATCTTTATAATTAAACGTTAGGGCCAGCTGGTTATTATCGCCATAAATCCTGAACTCCCCATTGAGGTTTCCATTCTTATAACCTATCACTTTATCCAACGAACCATCCGGGCTATAAATTTTATTTATTCCGTTTGATGCACCATTAGTATAATTTTCTTCATCACTCACTTTGCCATTCTCATGATAAAATTTCCAAAGGCCGTCTTTATTGCCATTTTTATACTGCCCTTCAATTTTGATGGCGCCGCCAAAATAATATTCTTTGTAAATACTATCTCTTTTATCATTCCTGAAAAACGCATTTGATTTAACCGATCCATCAAAATTATAAATGGCATACGCACCTTCCAGCATATAATCTTTATAACTGGCATCTACCTGAGTTTTGCCATTATAATGCTTAAATAATACTTTACCGCTTCCTTTTTGAAACACATTATTGCTGAGAATTTTTCCGGTGCTGTCGAATTGAATAATCTGTTCCAGCCAGCCATTATGATAGCGGTAATCAAAATCGCGGATATTACCCGGATTATAATATTCTGTATAACCGTCTAATTCATCATTCAAATAATTTTCTTTGGCAGTAATATCCCCCTGCTGATTATAATAAATGATATGCTGCTGCTTCTGATCATCCACCACCCATCCTTCGTAATTTAATTTTCCATTAAAATAATACCCCTTAGTATACCCGTTTTCTTTTCCGGCAGTGTAATTGTTCTCTGCTTTTTTTTGCCCGTTAAAATAATAGCTGGTTGATATTCCATCCTGTATGCCGTCTTTATAATATGTTTCTTCGCTGATCTTTCCTGAAAGAAAATAGTCGGTAAACTTACCTTCCTTATTACCATCCCGGTTAAAAAAACCTTCCCCGTTTTTTATTCCGTCGGGTGTATAAAATGATATGTTTGCGGCCCCTTTTCTGGTGCCGGTATTATATACCAGCTTGCCTGTTTTATCATAAAAATTAATTTCTTTCAGCCTGCCTTTTTCATAGATGGCATCACTGTATAGTTTTCCGTCATCATCAAAATCTTCCAGCTTGCCATCCAGTTTTTTTTTGCTATAATTTCCTTTTCTGCTCAGTTTGCCATTATCATGATATTCAGAAAACTCTCCGGTAATCTCATCATCCACATATGTGGTTTTCTCTTTAGGATTGCCATTTTCATAATAGATTGTCCATAAGTTCTGCCTTTTATCATCTTTAAAATCGCCGTCGGTTTTTAATTTGCCGCTTTCGTAGTAAGCCTTGTACTTTCCCTGTGCCAAATTATTTTTATACAGCGACTCATCCTGCTTTGCACCGGATGGATAATAAAAAACAGTAAGTCCGTCCTGCTGATCATCAATAAAACCGGTTTCAGATTCCAATGCTCCCTCGCTGGTGAAGCCTTTTCTTGGCCCGGTCAGTTTATCGTCTTTGTAATTATTGATCTGCTTTATTTTTCCATTATAATAGTATAAAATTTGTTTACCCTCCAGTTTTCCGTTTTTGTAATATTCAGTATACCATTTATTGCCATTAGTGAACCACCCTTCGGCCATGCCTTCCTGCTCGTCGTTTTTAAAAATCATTTTTTCCTTTACGGTACCGTCATCATAATAATAAGTCCAGTCGCCATCTTTTTTTTCTGCTTCATTAAAATTGCCTTTCGATCTCACCTGACCGTTATCATGATAAAACTCCCATAAACCGGTAATCGTATATTTATCTCTGCTGTTTCCATAACTGCCCTGACCCGTATAATTTCCGTTTTCGAACAGGTACATTGTTTTAGCAGACTTTCTGTCGGGCTGCATCAGTGTGCGGCTCGATCGTATTTCATCCAGATAAGTGCTCACCTTATCAGTAAATACATCCGCTTCTTTTTTGTGTTTTTTATTCCAGGCTGCTACCTGTGCAATATCCAAACCGGAAAAAATACTGAATATCATCGGCTCAAAATTGCCTTCTGAAAAAGTTTGAATGTATAATGGCACATAAAACTGCATGGCAAAGCCCTTATCATTTCTTCTGTATTCCAGCTTTTCATTTACCACCTGCAATTGCCTTACAATATTATCTTCTAATGTAGCTTTTAAAAGATACTTACTATCCAGTGCAACTTTAGACTGAAGTATCTGCTGAATAAAATCAAAATTATCTTCGCCGCCGCTTTTTTTATTTTTTACATAGGCCAGTATATCATCTGATACAGCAGCTACTTTGCCCAAGTTGGAAATTATAGTGTTAAGATATTTTCCATCAGGCGCCAGCAATAAATAAGTTTGGTAAGCTAGTAACGCAGGTATCAGTTTGCCCTGATGCAGATAAATATTTCCTAAAAAATAATGCGGCGAAGCATTAAAAGGATTAATCATCATGCTTTGCTGAAAAACAACTTTAGCCTCCTCCTCTCTTTTTAAAATATATAGCGTAACCCCTTTGGCAAAGTATACATGAAAAGATTGCGGATCTTTTAATAATGCAGTATCGTATGCGGCCAGTGCTTCGTCATTTTTTCCCAGGTCGCCCATAGCATTTGCCACCTCCATGGTAAAACGGGTAAAATGCCTCGGAAAAAGGCGTAGCCCTTCTTTTGCATAATCTAAAGCAGATTGCATCTGGCTGTCGGAATAACAGCTCATACTTAATTCATACAGAGCGTCTGAATAATTGGTATCGCTTCTGTTGATTTGTTTGTAGGCTTCAATAGCTTGTTTGTACTTGCCTTCATCGTGCAATGCCTGTCCTTTTTTTAACAGTTCGCCACTATTGATGAGGGGATTATTTTGTTGTGCAAAAACGGAGAAAGTGCATAGTAAAAAAAATACAACCAGTACATAACTTAGAGGGCTTCGTGTTGGATTCATTCTGTATAATTAGGGTTACCGAAAGGTTTGTCGTATAAAAATATTGTTTTATCAGATATAATTAATAAAGATATCAATTTAAATATTTGATTACTGCTGCTACATTGAAATAGTGAGGGCAATGCAGTGCTATATAAAACACTGATGCCACTCAATTGAGTGGCATCAGATTATGTGCTTGTGAAATATGTAGCTATTAACTGCAGCCCATACTGTTACCACAGTTCAAACATTTGTAACAGGTACCGCTGCGTACAGTAATATGTCCGCATGTGTTACAGGCCGGCGCATCACTTTGCATGGTTTTAGCCGCACGGTTTACTGCATCCATACCATTGTTTTGGCGTGGTGTAGATGCCTGGCGGTGTTCTGGCTTAGTTGCCTGAGGAGCAACAGAACCTACCACCCTTACTTCACTTAGCTCCGGTTTGCGTTCACCAATAGTAGGTGTAGCTTCATCCCATGCTTCGTTACCTAAATTTTGAACTTCTGGTTTATCCAATACATGAACTAAGTCGTTTCTTCCCAGGTATTCGTAAGCCAGAGAGCGGAACATAAAGTCAACGATTGAAGTGGTTGATTTGATGTTTGGATGCTCTACCATTCCACTTGGTTCAAAGCGGGTAAATACAAATTTTTCTACGTATTCCTCTAAAGGAACACCATATTGTAAACCGATAGAAATGGCGATAGCAAAACAGTTAAGCATACTGCGCATGGTAGCACCTTCTTTAGCCATATCAATAAAG
Organism: Ferruginibacter sp.; assembly: GCA_037140275.1. GTDB lineage: Bacteria > Bacteroidota > Bacteroidia > Chitinophagales > Chitinophagaceae > Ferruginibacter. The sequence goes on from JBAXET010000040.1 coordinate 9,745, forward strand.
ATCTCTCCTAAAGTTCCATCGCTGTATTCACCGGTACGTAAGAATAAAGTTTGTCCGTTGATTTTAGCTTTTTGGTTAAAGCCCCTGCGTTTAGCGGGTAATGCCCTGCGTTCAACAATCATGGCCAACTGACGCTTTAAGGTAGTGTCTGCGCTGCTCTGCACACGCTTGTTCATTTCATCTAACAGGTCGTCAATAGTTAATTTACCCATATCCACCATGGTAGTGATATCAGCGGCTAATGCTGCTGCAGCTTCTTCGCTCACAGTATCGTCCAGTTTCTTTTTCTTATCGCTCTTATTACTTAAAGGCTGGCTGAGTTTAGAACCATCACGGTATAAAGCACATGCTTTTAAACCCAACTCCCAACTCATTCTGTATGAATCAGCAATTTCTTCCTGAGTTGCTTCATTGGGCAGGTTGATGGTTTTAGAAATAGCACCACTTAAGAATGGTTGTGCTGCACCCATCATACGGATATGACCGTGAGCATGAATGTAGCGCTGACCAATTTGTCCGCATTTATTAGCACAATCAAATACTGATAAATGTTCGTCTTTCAAATAAGGTGCGCCTTCTATGGTCATGGTACCGCAGATATAAATATTTGCTGCATCAATTTCTTCGTCGGTATAACCCAAAGCTTCTAACAGGTTCCAGCCAAAATCATTGTATTGCTCTGGTTTAAAGCCTAAGCGCTGCAAACATTCTTCTCCTAAAGTGTATACATTAAATACAAATCCAATTTCGAATGCGGCACCCAATACTTTATTTACTTTTTCTACATCATCTGAAGTAAAGCCTTTTGCAATTAAAGTTTTGGCATTGATGAAAGGAGAATTATTTAAAGAAGCATATCCTTTTGCATAGTTTACAATTTCTTCAATCTCAGTTTCACTGTATTTTAAATTGCGTAATGCTGCAGGCACACTTTGGTTGATGATTTTGAAATAACCGCCACCACTTAATTTTTTAAATTTCACTAACGCAAAATCAGGTTCAACACCGGTGGTATCACAATCCATTACCAAACCAATAGTACCTGTTGGGGCAATTACTGTGGTTTGGGCATTACGGTAGCCGTATTTTTCACCCATTTGTACTGCAGCATCCCATGCTTTGGTAGCAGCTTTCAATAAGTAATCCGGGCAGTATTTTGCCTGAATACCCTGAGGTTTGATATCAATACCTTCATAAGCATCCTGTGCATCATATGCGGCTGCACGGTGGTTACGCATAACACGTAACATGTGCGTTTTATTTTCTTTGTATTTATCAAATGTGCCTAAGAAGCTGGCCATTTCAGCTGAAGTGGCATAAGCTACACCGGTCATGATAGCAGTGATGGCGCCGGCAATGCCTCTTGCTTCTTCACTATCGTAAGCAATACCGCTAACCATTAACATACTTCCCAAATTAGCAAAGCCTAAACCTAAGGTTCTGTAATCGTAACTTAATTGCGCTACTTCTTTACTTGGAAACTGAGCCATTAATACAGATACTTCCAATACCACAGTCCACAAACGGCAGGTATGTTCAAAGCCCTGTACATCAAAAGTGTTGGTAGACTCTTCGAAGAATTGACGCAGGTTAACACTGGCAAGGTTACAAGCCGTGTTATCTAAGAACATGTATTCACTGCATGGGTTAGAAGCCCTGATAGGACCACCTTCCGGACAAGTATGCCATTCGTTAATAGTAGTATCATATTGTGTACCGGGATCAGCACAACGCCATGCAGCGTAGTTGATCTGGTTCCATAATTCTTTTGCTTTTACTTTCTTCATCACACGGCCATCGCTTCTGCCTTTCAGTTCCCATTCGCCATCTTCGTCTAAAATTCTGAAGAAATCATTTGGGATACGGATAGAGTTATTGCTATTTTGTCCGCTTACTGTTCTGTAGGCTTCGCCTTCGTAATCACTTGGATAACCTGCAGCAATTAAAGCAGCCACTTTATCTTCTTCACCTACTTTCCAGTTGATGAATTTTTCAATTTCGGGATGATCTAAATCCAAACAAACCATTTTAGCCGCCCTTCTTGTGGTACCGCCGCTTTTAATAGCACCAGCTGCACGGTCACCAATTTTAAGGAAGCTCATCAAACCACTTGAAGTACCACCACCACTTAATTTTTCGCCTTCACCGCGGATGCTGCTGAAGTTGGTTCCCACACCACTGCCGTATTTAAAAATTCTGGCTTCACGAACCCAAAGATCCATAATACCACCTTCGTTCACTAAATCATCATCCACACTTAAAATGAAACAAGCGTGAGGCTGAGGGCGCTCGTATGCATTGGCAGATTTTTTCAATTTGCCATCAATCGCATCAACATAATAGTGACCCTGAGGTTTTCCGGTAATACCATACACTTCATGCAAACCAGTATTGAACCATTGCGGACTGTTAGGTACACAAGCCTGATTTAAAATTGAGTACACTAACTCATCGTAGAAAATTTCTGCATCTTTGGGGGTTGCAAAATAATTATATCTTTCGCCCCACACACGCCAGCAATGTGCCATGCGGTGAGCAACTTGTTTAACAGTAGTTTCTCTTCCTGTAGTACCATCTGCCTGTGGCACACCTGCTTTTCTGAAATATTTTTGTGCTAATATATCGGTAGCAATCTGACTCCACTGTTTTGGTACTTCAACATTATCCATTTGAAATACCACTTCCCCTGAAGGGTTTTTAATTACAGAAGTACGGTAATCGTACTCAAACATATCGTATGGATTCACTCCTTCCTTTGTGAACTGGCGGCTAAACTGCAATGCCTTAGCTGATGGCTTCTTAGTTGACATATATAAAGTGCTTATGGTGGGTTAAGTAATTGTTAGCAAACGAAAATATTTGTTGTGGACGAACAAACAAACTTTTTAATATTAACACTTGTGGACAAAAATGGTGGATAATTTAGAAGACTCAATACCGTATTGGATTTTAGCACTTTTCCCCACTTTTTCCGCAAAAATGTTTGTTTAAAATATTGTTTTTTTCATTAAATGTTAAATACCCTGATTTTACTGCATTTTTCATTTTTTGGGCTACTTAAAAAATTTTGGAAGGCTGCTTTTAATTGCTTAAATCAATTTTTGTATTCTGCCTATCTTTACCAGCAGTTAATATATTATGAGAACAGTAATACAAAGAGTAACCAACGCCAGTGTAACCATTGATGGCATTGTTAAATCAGCTATCGGCAGCGGGTTGATGGTATTAATTGGAATTGAAGATGCAGACAGCTATGAAGATATAGAATGGCTGAGCAATAAAATTGTTAACCTCCGCATTTTTGATGATGCCGATAAAGTACCTAATATTTCTGTAAAGGATATGGGCGGCGATATTTTATTAGTAAGTCAGTTTACTTTACATGCGGCAACTAAAAAAGGCAACCGCCCTTCTTATATCAAAGCCAGCAAACCGGATATTGCCATACCGCTATACGAGAAAATGATTATACAGTTAGAAAAAGATTTAGGGAAGAAAATTTTTACAGGCGAATTTGGTGCCGATATGAAAGTGGAATTGCTGAATGATGGCCCGGTAACGATTGTGATAGACAGTAAAAATAAAGAGTAATGAATTGCACAGGGCTTAAGCCCTGTGCAATTTAAAAAATATTTAACATGGAGAACATGACAATTAAAGAAGCACAGCAAAACGTTGACCAGTGGATAAAAACTGTTGGCGTTCGTTATTTTAATGAACTCACCAACCTGGGTATTTTAATGGAAGAAGTGGGTGAACTATCCCGCTTAATGGTACGTAAATACGGTGAACAATCTTTTAAAGAAAGTGATAAAGGAAAAGAGCTTAGCGATGAAATGGCTGATGTATTGTGGGTACTCCTTTGTTTAGCCAATCAAACAGGAGTTGACCTTACCGAAGCATTGCAGAAGAATTTTGAAAAGAAAAATATCCGCGACAGTGAAAGGCACATGCAAAATGACAAACTTAAATAAAACGTAAAGGGTATCCCCGCAGCTGGCTTCCAAATGGCAGTAATACTTGTTTTGGTAATTTTTATGCAGTTAAATACCCGTTCTGGTGTATTTTTGCAGCCTTATGGCAAACGAATCAAACAATTTTCAGGAACTGATTGCTCATTGCAAAGAATATGGCTATATTTTTCAATCGAGCGAAATTTATGATGGCCTTAGCGCCGTGTACGACTATGGCCAGAATGGTGCACAGTTAAAAAAGAATATCCGCGATTACTGGTGGAAAAGCATGACCCAAATGCACGACAATATTGTAGGCATTGACGCCTCCATTTTTATGCATCCCACCATCTGGAAGGCCAGCGGGCACGTTGATAATTTCAGCGACCCGATGGTCGACAATAAAGACAGTAAAAAACGCTATCGTGTAGATCATTTAATAGAAGGTTTTGCTGATGAATTAAAGGCCGATGGTCATGAGCAAAAAGCAGAAGAGATCATTGCAGAAATGGATGCGCTTATTGCTGCTGATGATTATGCAGGACTGAAACAGCTTATTGATGACAATAAGATTAAATGTGCAGTAAGTAAAACTTGTAACTGGACCGATGTTCGCCAGTTTAACCTGATGTTTAAAACAGAATTTGGCGCTGTAGCTTCTGATAATCCGGACGACAATATTGTTTATCTGCGACCCGAAACTGCACAGGGTATTTTTGTAAACTTTTTAAATGTGCAAAAAACCGGCCGTATGAAAATACCTTTTGGTATTGCGCAAACCGGCAAGGCATTCCGTAACGAAATTGTGGCAAGGCAGTTCATTTTCCGTATGAGAGAATTTGAGCAGATGGAAATGCAATACTTCATCCGTCCCGGCTCACAAATGGAATGGTACAACTACTGGAAAGCAGAAAGAAAAAGATGGCATGAAAGCTTAGGCATACCTGCAGCAAAATTACGCTACCACGATCATGTAAAACTGGCACACTATGCAGATGCAGCTTTAGACATTGAATTTGAATTTCCATTTGGATGGAAAGAACTGGAAGGTATACACAGTCGTACTGACTTTGATTTAACGCAGCACCAAACTTTCAGCAAAAAGAAAATGCAGTATTTCGATAATGATATCGATCCTGCAACAGGTAAAGCCTATGGTAATTATGTGCCCTATGTGCTGGAAACTTCTGTTGGCTTAGACCGCTTGTTTTTAACCATCATCAGTTTAGCATATGCTGAAGAAAAATGGACCAAGGAAGATGGCACAGAAGATAGTCGTGTGGTATTGCGTATCCCAGCAAAAATTGCCCCTACCAAACTGGCGATACTGCCATTGGTTAAAAAAGATGGTTTGCCTGAAATAGCAAGACAAATAATGGACGACTGCAAAGGCAGCTTCATGTGTTTTTACGAAGAAAAAGATGCCATCGGCAAACGTTACCGTCGTATGGATGCCATTGGCACTCCATTCTGCGTTACCATCGATCATCAGACCAAGGAAGATAATTGCGTTACCATAAGGTATCGTGATACAATGACCCAGGAAAGAATTGCCATTAAAGATCTTAAGGGCCTTATACTGGAGAAGATCAGTTAAATGATATTGATTCAAATAAAAAACCGGAGCATTTACACTCCGGTTTTTTTATTTTATTTTTTCTTGAGCACTACCGGCTCTTTCAGGTAATCGAACATTCTTTTATACACTTCTTTTAATACTTCATATTCATCAACTGAATAAAGACTTTTCTTAAAATCGATATAATACATACAAATTACCGAATTAGTTTCTTTATTATACTCCACGGAACGGTTGAAAATAATATCCCTGTCGGGCGTGGCCATCTTTACGTTTTTGGGCAATGCATCAATAGAATAGCCTTCCGGCATTTTGATAGTCTGGTTAACATTGAACCTTCTTTTATACCCAAAATTGATATTGCTGAACCTGTTATCGCTGATAAAGGGATTTTTTTCGAAGCCGGAAAAAATATTCAAAGGCAGGTAAAGATAGTCGCCGGTTTCGGGTAATTGTATCTCAAATTTAATTTTTTGTTCCAGCGGTAGTGAATCGTTGTCTGCATTCATTATTTCATAATCACTTATTGTAACCCCCTCTTTTCTGTAGTACTTATCTAAATACTTTTCTTTCCCTGTGGTATTGTATTCAGCTGTTTTACCCACTTTAGAATAGCCATCGCTTTTGATGTACATGCTGCCACTTAGTTTTCCATTGTTATCCAGTTCCATTAATGAGTTGGAAAAATCAACATATTCCAGAAAATCATTGGTAATGTTAATGATGCCCCCTTTCTTCCTGTGTACAATTAAAGCAGTAGTGTTTAAAATATCGTTGGGTATAATATTTGCAGGAGTTGACATATCGGTTGCATCCAGAAAATATTTTTTGTCCTTAATTTGTACACAAGCGAATACCGCATTAAACTGGTCTAGAAAAGGCAGGGTTGTTTCCACTTTTCCGTGCGACCTTTCACTCACCAATGCAGGGTATACTTCAAGTCCGGCATCTTTTAATAAATTCACCAGTATCAGGTTAATATCTCCCCTGTTGCCTTTTTTTTTCTCCCAGGGATTCTTTACACCCTCCAGTGCATATTTGCTGTTTACATTATCCCACGACATATTAGACCGCACATAATTGAATACTGTTTTCATTCTGACTTCTTCATCCGGAAGAATTTTTACTGCATCAATAAAACCGCCGGTACCAGGAAGATTTTTTCCCAATTGTGCACCAAATTCTTTACTGTCTAGCAATTCCTTTATCACTTCATCCCATGAGGTCATGTAAGTTTTTTTTGACCCGTAACTATTATACCCGCTTAATTGAAATTTCACTTTTTGAATGTAGTCTCCCCTTGCATCCATATAAGCTTCATCAGTAAGTGAAGGAATATTATGCATTTCAAAAAACACCCTGCCTGTTGAACTCTCGGATTTTACATCGATAGCCATTTCGGTTTTTTTCTTGATCTGATAAGTGAATTCATAATTGGGTAAAATGGTAAGGGTATACTTACTTTTACCTGTAGGAATTTCATGTTGAAAATCCCAGTCATCAAGTCCGCTGTAACTCTTCATCACGCTGCGGTATTTATATTCAATGATGCTGCCCACTTTTACATTGGGGAAAGTGAAGACCACCACGCCAACTCTTTCATTAATGTTTTTTGTATAATATGCTTTTTTTGATACGGGTTCTTTTACCGTTTCGCCTGAAGCTTCATGATTAATTACCTGTGCTTCTATACGGTCAATAAATTCAAATGCGTCTTTACGGTAAAAATAGAGCGATACATTCGCCTCGCTAATCCCTTTTTCATTAAGTATTTTGATTCTTACATGATGTTCCGTTATAAGATGGTATTCGTCATCATGATCAGCAAAAGCCTCATTAATAAGCATTATCGCATTGGCATCTTTATCAAATGCACATTCTTTCATTTCCCATTCTTCATTACTGATAATGCCGTAATCCGGAAAGGTTTGACTAAAGGCTGAAAAAGCCGACAACAGCATAGCTGTAAAAAGCAAGTTGAGTTGTTTCATTGTACAGATGATTAATTAGTAAACTGATTATACACCAAATTGCTGCAGGTGATGATCTAAATGCTTCCAGGTGCCACTGCTCCATTCTTCGTTTGAAAGATCTCCAAAAAAAGGATGCGGTTTGCCCGACATTGACGCTGCTGAAAAACTGTTGATCATATCAATGAGCGATTGTTTTTCTTTTGCAAAGTCCTGAGGATTGGCAATAATAAATGTTTTGTCTGTTGGCAGATTACGTTTGAAGGGCTTGTCATTAAACAATTGCTTTTTAAATAATGGCCCTATCAGACTAAATAAGAAATTTCTTTTTAAAATATGTTTACCTGTAGCTACCCCCAATGGCATCTGACAGTGCGCCAGCATTTGTGCCACATTCATTTTACCCCATATTGCTTTACTTTCTGGCGCAAGTGTATTGATACGGTCAATCAGTTCCTGTTTAACTGCAGTATCAAATAAATTTTTGACTTCCATAGCGTTGTTTTATGATGTATATATTAACCGTAAATTTCCTGATGAATTGCTTTTTTATCGTAACCCAACTCAGTAATGGTTTTCTTAGCCTCATCAATCATATTTTTCCATCCGCATAAATAAAAATGAGCCGCAGGCAGTTCCCCATTCACTCTTTTTTGATTTATTATATCTGCATATACCTGATGCACATACCCTGTAGCGCCATCCCATTCTTCTCTCGATAAAACGGGTATATAATGCAGCCCCGGATTATTTTCTGTCAATGTTTTCAATTCTTCAAAATACAACAAATTTTCTTTTTTACGGGTGCCGAAAATCAGGTACACATTGGAATGCGGAACAGCTTTATTGGCAATACCATGCAGCATGCTTCTGAAAGGTGCAATACCGGTGCCGGTGCAGATAAAATAATAATCTGTATCTAAATTATCGGGCAAAGTAAAAACTCCCACCGGTCCACGGAGCAGCAATTCATCACCTACTTTAACTTCATTAAATAAGTAATTGGTTCCGGCGCCATCTTCCATCAATACAATCACCAGTTCAAAAATATTGGTACCATCAGGCCAGCTAGAAATGGAATAACTGCGCCAGCGTTTATTTTTCTTTTCATGTATGGGAAGATCAAGAGTTACAAACTGGCCGGGAGCAAAATCAAACTGTTCCAGTTCGGGCACTTGCAACCAAAACCTGCGGGTATTGGCAGTCTCATTTTCAATACGGATCACTTTGGCATTGCGCCATGGTTCAATAGACATGTCGTTACATTTTTTATTAAGGAAGATACAAAGAAACAAAATAAAAATGCTTTTGCCAGCCTGAGCTATCAAAAGCATTGCCAAAATAAAAATTTATTCCACGATAATTTTTTCTGTTTGCGTTGACCTGTCTGTAACAATTTGCAATTGATATACTCCCTTTGCCAAACCAATTACTGAAATAGTATTGGTTTTCCCTTTTAGTTGGTATACGCGAATACACTTTCCTGCTGCATCAAATAGTTGTGCACTCTGGCAGTTAACAGAGGCGGTTACCGTAACTATTCCGCCGCTAACAGGATTAGGATATATGATGATATCATTGCCGGATGAATTAATATTTACTTTTCTTACAGCTGAATACTTGAATACTCCGTTACGATCAATTGATTTCAGTCTGTAATAATTAATACCGGCATATGGATTTATATCTGTAAAATTATAGCGGTTGCTGTTAGTAGCCGGTACAGAACCAATAGCAAAATAATTGAGTCCGTCAGTACTTCTTTCCACAATATAGCTTGCAGTATTCACTTCATTTTCTGTAACCCATTCCAGCAGCACCTGATTATTTTGTTTTGCTGCTTCAAAACTTAGCAGGCTTACAGGCAAAGGACGATCGCCCATAACACCTCCGTTATTGATCCAGAATTCGCTAAAACTGTTTACCGGAAATTCAGCATAGTAGCCTTCGTCATAAGGAATGATGGATACAATAGCAGGCAGTTTAAACTGAAATAAGCCGCCAATATCATTATTCAAAATGCCATCTTCATTGGCAAAAGCCACTCCGCTGAATTGCGTAATGCCCGACATATAAGGATCGCCAATGGTAGTACAGCTACCACAACCTGTTGCATTCATTAATGCTTTGGCTTCGGCATCGGTAAAATAAAAACGTACTATCGCATTTCCACTGGCAATTGGAGTGGATGGCTGTATTACTATATTCCTGTCTAAATAATACTGATTATTGCCGCTATACCTTATCGGTACTGCAGGATTAAAATATACAAATACATTAGTTGCCCCCAAATTATTACCCATCGGGTTGATAGATGCAATGCGTTTTCCTCCAGATACAAAATGCGTCCACCCGGTACCGGTTACTGTTTGAGTAATGCCTGAACTGATGTCGGCTCCGGAGTAAATATTGGTTTTCTCAAAAATATGGATATCATCAATACCTACGCCTTCCAAATCTAATCCTCCGTCGCTGGCCATCACTATTCTGAAACGCACATTAGATCCATTAACCGGCACATCGGTACTGGCCACATGCCATTTTGTTTTAGATGCCCCCCATTTAGGTGGAGAAGCAATATCATACCAGTTGGTACCGCTGCTGCTAGTGCCTAATTTATTCCAGGTAATGCCGCCATCGGCAGAATATTCCACCCAGGTATAATCAAAACCTGACTCTATCTGAAAAATATGACTGAAGGACAATACCGGTTGTGTTAATGCACTTAAATCAAAACAAGGCGAATACAGATAAGACAGTTCATTGTCGTTGTACAAACCGGTGAGGTTGGTTACCCATGCTTTTGTTCCGTTAGGTGCTTTGTTGATTACTGTTTTTGCAGGAGCTCCCCATTGCCAGCTGCTGTTAACACCGGCTGAATACCAGTTGCCTTCATCAGTTTCAAAATCTTGTAAATAAGGAGTGGTGGAGGTTACCACTACAGTAGGACTGCTATGAAAACTATAATTGATTACACTGTCATTTCCCCTGAAATTATCAGTGGGTTCGGTAACCCAAAAATCAAAACTGTAATTGGTATTGACAGTTAAATTTACGTTGGCGGTAAATGTATATGGTTGTGTACTGTTTGCAGGTATAGTGGGTATGGTTTCTGTAACCACTGCACCACCATTTACTCTGAAGCTTACCGGTACATTACTGAAAGTTGTACTGCTGTAATTTTTAATAGTTACAGATACGGACTGAATGCCAATTGCATTACAACCATTAGCCGCCGGACTGCTGACAGATAATAATGAGATATCGTTTAATGCTTCAGCAAATGTGATATCGTCAAATGTATAACCATCATCCTGATCAATCACCGGATAAGGTGAATTGGCAGAGGTAAGTCCCTCCTGTCCGAATTTTATTTGAAAACTACTGGTTACAGGTTGTGCAGGCACTACTGTATCCAGCACATCATTGATATTAATCACTCCAAATTTCCAGTTACCTAATGCAGCCTGATTACTTACCAGATCATAAGCATATATCCAGGGCTTGGTATCACTGCCTCTGATCCAAACTTTATTGGCGGCATTATTATCCTGACCATGATTTTTATAATTAAATGATACTCTAAGTTGCTGGCCAGTATTGAATGCAGCAGCATTATAAGTCATTAACAAACTGTCGGCACTCATTGTCCCAAAAGATGACTGATCAAGTGTAATGGCCCTTGTTCCATT
>JBAXET010000041.1:0-20916 GCA_037140275.1 Ferruginibacter sp.
TTGATGGTTGATGGTTGATGGTTGATGGTTGATGGTTGATGGTTGATGGTTGATGAATTTTGCGGGTGCAAATTAAATTATGCCATTCACAATTCACTATTCACCATTACCCTTTCACTTCCTGATAAAAGTATATTAGTTTTAATATAATTCTGTATAACAAAAAAGCAGCCAGTAGCTGCTTTTTGTATTTGTATCTTCTGAATAAATTAGTGTTTTATTAATCTTACTGTTTGTGGTGTCTCCCCCGGTGTATAACTGGTTATTTGGTAAGCACCTGTTGAAAGAGATTGTGTATTTAGTATTACCTGATTGATGCCCTGTAATAATTGTACAGATTGGGCACTGATAAACCTACCAGTAAAATCAGTGATACGTATATTGACCATCACTTTTTTACCACTATTGATTTTCAAAATTGCATTTTCGTTTGCCACCGGATTAGGACTGATATTCAGCAATTCAAATCCGTTTGTTTTTAGCATAAAGGAAATAGTGTTGCTGTAATAAAATTTATCATTACTGTCGGTTACTTTAATGCGGTAATAATTCATTCCGCTCAGCGGATGTTCATCTGTGTTGTCAAATGGTTGACTGCATCTGGCCTGATCAGCTCTAACAGTTGCGATGGTGGTAAAATGAATTCCATCTGCACTGCGCTGTACTTCAAAGCTGGCCTGCGTTGATGTGCAATTGGCTTTCCAGCTTAACAAATGCTGATTGTTTATCTGTGACCCTTTAAAATATTCAAGTATTATTGGAAGCGGGGTTATTGGAGCGCTGGTAATGTAAAAGCCCGAAAAAGAACTAACTGGCACTGTAATTTCCCACCAGTTGCGGGTACTGTTCCAAACAACAGTAAAACCTGCTGAAGCAGTAGTGAAATCCTGGGATGAACCGGTATAATTTCCCGGATTGGTACCAGTGCCATGAAACTGTCTCAGTATCAGGTTGCTAATGCCAGTAGCATCTGCGGGACCTGCGGGAAGTAGTTTTTTACTGCTGTCAGCTGCTTTAATATTATAATTATTAAACTCAGTTTGTAAATAATACAGTGTAATAGTAGCAGAAGAGGTAGCAGGATTTAAAATGGGCTCAATATCATATTTTCTGGCAAGGTATAAATTTGCCGTTCCTCTTTTGTTGGCTCCTGTATCTATTTTTACACAGGTATTTATTGAGTTGCTAACCGGCGATGCTCCAGCCGGATTTACAGTTGCAATTATATTGCAATTACTGATATCACGAAAATTAGTACCCGAAGGAGATACGCTGATGTTCTGGCAAATTTGAGGCCCTCCGGCAACTGCTGCTGCTGTATATGATGATGGATTTATGGTAACCGTTACAGTTGTACTGCCTGTTGCTCCGTTACCGGGGTTAACTGCATTTACAGTGTAAGTAGTGGTAATGGCCGGGGATGCAATTACTGTTGCACCTGTAGTGGTATTTAAGCCTGTAGCCGGCGACCAGGTAAAATTTATATTGTCTGGAGTAAACCGGTAAGAATTTGCAAATCCGGTAGCTGCCCAGCTGGCAGTATTGTTGCGACCTGCCGGAGTAGTGGCAATGGTACCTGTTGAGTTTTCCACGCCTTGTGCTTTAGGATTAGTGGCACTTGTATTATTACAATTCAGCGTATGAATTTCCACTATGTTGGATGTTTCTTTTAAAATAATTTGAAAAGTAGCAGTGCCTCCTCCCTTGGCGGATGAAAAAGGAACATCTAAATAACTGATTACAAAATTTCTGTTGGGTGCAAGTCCTTCAGTATAATACTGAAGTCTTCCTCCTGTAACAGTACGTAAATCCAAATCGGCAGTAATACCATGAATAACATCATTTGGCGCTGCTGCACTTGGTAAAGCAAAGCCTAAACCTGTAGTGGTGGAATTGCTGCCTCCCATGCCTACCCATCCATTAGAGGAAATATTTACAGATGAATATACATTGCCGTAAAACCTGAAGCTAAATGGCAGGGTAATATTATCCCACCTGCAATTATCTAAATTTATTCCTGACGACTGAGGCACTACTGCAACGCCGGCATCGGCTAAAATATCAATATCCTGATCGGCTGATAAATTGGTTGAGATGGTACTAATAGTATAGCCTACAGGTACTGCGGTAGCTGTTATTGAAATTGAATTGCTGGCACAAATATTTGCAACAGCACTGGTTGGATTTGTAGTAACAGTTAATTGTGCTTTCGCCATGTTTACAATACAAAACATGGCAATTGACAGGTAATGCTTTTTCATTGAAATTGGAATTTTTAAATAAAAAACGAATAACCTACTGATATATTGTAGTAAAAGCCTTTGTATTAATGTAGTAATAAATAACAGGCTTTATAAATTAATAAAAAACGGCAGAGGCCTTACTGGTATTGGATTTAATAAATTAAATAATAATAAAAAAGAATTTTATTTTTTAATAAATCGTAAAAACACGTAGTAATTTTTCATTTGCTTGTAGTAAAAAAAGGAGTATAAATGTAATAATAAATACAATTTTTTATTATTTCTTTACGTTTGTAGATTATTCTAATATCCAGTAAAACCAGTAAAATCTATATCCAGATGAAAGGCAAATTGTATTTATCTATAGCATTGTTGTTTTTTGTACAGGTTACTTTTGCACAAAATGACGGCAACAAATTATTCTACCATAGGGGAGGAAATCCTAACCCTAATGGTACAACTCCTAATGGCCCAATTACAGAAGGGCCTAACTCTGCAGGTTTTAGCGGAACGGGTTCAAATATTGATGTAGTGTATCACCGTATTTGGTGGAGATTGAATCCTGATTCCGCATCTAAAGGCATTAAAGGTATTATTACCACTTATTTTAAAACATTAGTGGCAAATGTATCTGTAATTAGCTTTGATTTAAACAGTACAGCTTTCCCGCTTGCTAGTGTAACTGCAACTTATCATGGTTCAGTTTGTACAAGAACACTTACTTCAAATAAATTAACCATCACCTTACCGGCTCCGGCACCTATTGTTGCTGCAGGTACATTAGATTCCGTAGTAGTTAACTATACTGGCGTACCTCCTGGTGTTGTTGGTCAGGCAGAAGGTTTTCAAAAGAAAAGCTGGACAGGTGCCAATACCGGTACAACCGGCAACTTTATTTACACTTTATCAGAATCTTACGAAGACAGGGATTGGTGGCCATGTAAGGCAGATATGCAGGATAAGATTGACTCAATGGACATTACTATAAATGTTCCCAATACATTTTGGGTGGCCTGTAATGGATTATTGATAGATTCAACCATAATTGGTGCTAACAGGCAATTTGTTTATAAAACCCGTTATCCAATTGCTTCTTATCTGGTTGCACTAGGCATTGCTGATTACGTACGTTATTACAGGTCACCTGTTAATATCGGTGGTACCAATGTGCCTGTAATGTATTATTTCTTAAAAGGAAAATCAGCAGCTGATTATACAACTTTAGTTAATGCTTATGATAAGGGTTCACTTGAACTGGCCGCATTCAGTAATAAATTTGGTGATTATCCTTTTAAAAATGAAAAGCATGGCTATTACGAATTTGGATGGGGTGGTGGTATGGAACACCAGTCATTTAGTGCAATGGGCGGTGGAACAACTGCCGCAGGTTATAGTGTAGCTGTTTTGTCAGACTGGGGTGTGGTGGCGCATGAGTTAATGCATCAATGGTTTGGCGATAAAGTAACTTTTTCCACCTGGAATCATTTATGGCTGGCAGAAGGTTTTGCAAGGTATGGCGAAGCTTTGGCTGCAGAGCTTGTTCCTTCTTTAGGAAAGAATGCGGGTACTGTAAGAAAAGGTTTCCAAACCGCAGCTTTTGCTGCAAGTCTTGATACTGCAAGTTGTGTTATACCAAATTCAAGCATTACTACATCCGACATTTTATGGGCTTCTACATATGGCACTTCTGTATATGAAAAGGGTGCGATGGTAGTAGCGATGTTGAGAGCAATGAGCGGCGACACAAAATATTTTCAAACCATGCAGAACTACCTAAATAGCCCGGGTCTTGCTTATCAAGCTGCTACAACTGATTCTCTTAAAAATCATTTTAATGCAACTCTGGGTGTTGATCTTACCTCATTTTTTAATGATTATGTTTATGGCAAGGGAATTCCAACCAATAATATAAAATGGAATAATGCTACAAATAAGATATACGTTGGCGTTAATTCTCAAACAAGAAGTGCTGCTGCCGCTATATCTGGTACCACTTATTTTCATGGCCCGGTTGTATTGCATATAACTAACGCGGCATCAGGCTGGACAAAAGATACCACCGTTGTACTTTATGACTGGGGTGGAGGAAGTTTGTCTTATGCAGGAAATGGAATTGGTATACCTATAGCAGGTAACCAGCTCAGCTATACTTTATCATTTACACCTACTAATGTGTTTTTTGATGATAGTGCAAGAACCCTGTCTAAAGGTACCATTACTAAAACATTATTAATAGTACTGGCAACAAAAGTGCAAAATTTTACAGCCAATAAAACCGGTTCAGGAAATGAAACCAATCTTTCTCTTGAAAGTACAGACCAAATAACAAAAGTTGAATTACAAAAAAGTGCTAATGGCATTGATTTTATTTCTGCTGGAGAAATGAATTTGATCAGCGCAGCAGGACAAAAATACAATTACCAGTTAACTGATATTAATCCATTTGCAGCCTCCACATATTACAGAGCAAAAATTTACGCAGCAGGTAAAGAAGAGCTAACCAGTGTGGTATTAATAAAATCTTCCGAGATAAAAGGAATAACAATTTCGCCAAATCCTGCTGATGGAAATGTGAATATAACATTTAATAATCCTTTGCAGGAAGAAACAGCAGTTACGCTTTTAAGTGCGGAAGGGAAAAGAATAATTGAATTAAAAACGAGTAACAATTACATACATTTTGATACTGGTAATTTGGCTAATGGCATTTACATGATCAAAATAGTGCAGCAGGGTAAAATATCAGAAACACAGAAAATAATGATACGTCATTGATGTATCACAAAACGAATATCCTTTTTAAAAATACCACTATGAGAAAAATTTTATTCTTTCTGTTGAGTTTGATGTGCATCGCACAACTGGCTCTGGCGCAACCCGCCACTTACAGTAACCCGGTAGGGTTAGGCAGAAATAATTCCGGAGTTGCATCTGGGGGTAATGCTTTTTTTAAATCCCTGCAGGATTCGGTATTTTTCTTTAATTACCAATCACCACTGTTATCTCCTACCTTAACTGCAATAACAGGCTGTCAGCCGGTATTTAAAACCAATTATGCACCTTTGAATACCTATAACAGGCTGGCGCTTACAAAGAACCAACCCTTCTCTCCTTATGATGCCAGTATATCATTTAATCCTGCGGATCAGATGATATATTATGTATGGACAGACTATAATATTGCCCCACCATATAAATCATATATCTGGCGCTGGGATCCAACAACCTGCCCCATATCAGCAGTGCCCGGTTTGGATACTTTAAGAACATTTAATTCAGATATTGGAGGTATTGTTTTTGATGCCAATGGCCTGGGCTGGCAATTAGAATTTTCTGGCACTGCACCTTTCCAGGCAAGATTAAGGCCTGTAAACTTTGCTACAGGTGTGATAGGGATACCCGATACCCTTGATTTAACAGGAGGTAAAAAACTGTATAATGTTGGTACGGGTGACATTACACTTACTCCCAGTGGTCAGATGTATTTTGTATTCAATAATAAATTATTTACACCCGATTATGGCAGTTACGGAGGCGCAACCAAACATATAACCTGTACCTATATTGATACAGTGAAAAATCCAACAGGAGCCACCGGATTACCCGGCCTTACTTTTGGTAATGGTGATTTAATTGCTGCGTATTCTCCCGGAGCTCCTTACAGAAGGATTGATGGTGTAACTGGAGATACCAATTATATTAGTTACGGAGGTTTTTCTCCGGCAAGTAAAGCTGTAGCTTCATTTGATATGACAGCAATAAATTCCGGTGTGGGATCTTCAAAGAAACTGGTTTCGGTAACTCCAACAGGTACCGCCAATCAATACGATGTAGTGTACGATGTATTTACAAAAAATTTTGGTAATGTTCCTTTAACTAATGTACAGGTAACTGACGATCTTACTTCTATTAATGGCGCAGCCAATCTGTCTAATGTAACTGCTGTATTTACCAGTAATCCTGCGGGTGTGGTACTCAACCCTGGATTTAATGGTAATTCCAATAAAAATTTACTTGCTGCCGGCCAGGGGCTTGCCTGTTACCCTGTAGCAATTAATAATTTTACAATTCGAATATCGTGCCGCCTCTCAAATATCTTGCCGGGCTATTTATATAATAATAGTGCTATTTCAACAGCCAATGGATTTAAAAATGTGGCACTGCGTGATTCATCCACTAATGGTTCCAGTCCCGATTTAAACCAAAATGATAAAACTGATGATTTTGGAGAAGGACAACCTACACCATTTATAATATTACTTACACCTGTATCGGCTCCATGTACTGTTGTAGGCAATATAATGTATAATCAGGATTTTGGTACAGGAGCTGGATTGTTTAATACTATTCCTCCTTCAGTTGCAGTACCCTCAGCCAGTTCTGGCTATTCAGGTGTTGCAGCTGCACCACTTGCTATAAATAAATTTACTGTTACCAATAATGCTACAAATGGAGATCCTTCTAACTGGATTAGTTTAACAGATCATACAGGGGGTGGAAGGATGATGGTAGTGAATGCAGACGCATCTGCAAGTGTAATATATCGAGACACACTACCAGTTGCCTGCCCGGGGCAGCAATATTCTGTTTCTTTGTATGCTGCCTTTATTGGTAATTCAACTTACCAAACTGTTTGTAATGGTTTGGGTGGGTTTAAGTATCCTAAATTTTTAATCAGTTTAATAGACCTTACCAGTGGAAGAACGGTGACACAAGCCTATACCACAGATATTACTGCCACCACATGGTCGCAGTACGGAATTAAATTTGTTATGCCGCCGGGATACAGCAATATGATTCTTGAAATAAGAAATGCGGGGCCGGGAGGTTGCGGAAATGATGTGGCCATTGATGATATCCAGTTTGGAACATGTAGTGCTGCACCAACAGTAGATATTAGTGGTGCTGTTGGTGGTTGTTTAGGTACTTCCACAACATTCAACTCTTCGTTAAGCGATCCTACAGCAATATCCGGAACAATTGCTTATCAATGGCAGGTGGCATCTGCACTGGCAGGTCCCTATGCCGATATTGTTGGAGCAACTTCATCAACTTATACAATACCTGCTTTAGCAGCAGCAGACACGGGGAAATACTATCGGGTAATAATAGCCGCTTTAGGTAATATTGGAACTGCAGGATGTCAATATATTTCTCCGGGCTTCAAACTTACTGGTCTGGCACCATCGGTTTCGCCTGCAAGTGTTTCCATAACTGCACCAACAATTTGTGCTTCAGGTTCCACCACTTTAACAGCCGTAGGTGGTACGCTTGGCACAGGAGCTAACTATCAGTGGGGTACAGGATCTGTAGTGGGTACTAGCCCAATAGTGGGTGCTACCAGTTCAACCTTAACAGTATCACCCGCAGGTACAACAACCTACTGGGTTCAAATTCAAAATACAACTGCACCATGTTCTGCCACCACCGGTGGTGTAACCAAGGTAGTAACAGTAAATCAGCCATCAACCGCACCCACAAGTGTATCGGGGGCAGATTTTTGCAGTCCGGGTTCTACTTTATTAACAGCAGCCGGCGGAGCTTTAGGTACAGGTGCCAATTACCAGTGGGGTACGGGATCTGTAGTGGGTACTAATCCAATAGTGGGAGCTACCAGTTCTACACTAGCGGTATCGCCTGGAAGCAGTACTACCTACTGGGTTAGGATAGAAAATACAACAGCACCTTGTGCTGTTACTACAAGCGGTATAACAAGGTTGGTAACAGTAACCCAACCATCTGTTGCACCTACAAGCGTGTCTGCAACTGCATTATCTATTTGCGGTTCAGGTTCCACCACTTTAACAGCATTAGGCGGTAGTTTGGGTACCGGAGCAAATTATCAGTGGGGTACCGGATCTGTAATTGGTACTAATCCAATAGCTGGTGCTACCAGTTCAACATTAACAATTTCACCCGCAGGTACAACAACCTACTGGGTTCAAATTCAAAATACAAGTGCACCATGTTCTGCCACCACTGGTGGTGTAACACAGGTAGTAACCGTAAATCAACCATCTACTGCACCTTCAAGTGTAACCGGAGCGGATTTTTGTAATCCTGGTTCTGCATTATTAACGGCAGCCGGCGGAGCCTTGGGTACAGGTGCTAATTACCAATGGGGAACAGGTTCTGTAGTAGGTACCAGTCCTATTGTTGGCGCTACCAGTTCAACACTAACGGTATCGCCAAGCAGCAGCACAACCTACTGGGTTAGGATAGAGAATACAACAGCCCCTTGTGCTGTTACTACAAGCGGTATAACAAGATTAATAACTGTAACACAGCCATCCGTTTCGCCAACAAGTGTATCTGCAACTGCATCATCTATTTGCGGTTCAGGTTCCACCACTTTAACAGCCGTAGGTGGTACGCTTGGCACAGGAGCTAACTATCAGTGGGGTACAGGATCTGTAGTGGGTACTAGCCCAATAGTGGGTGCTACCAGTTCAACCTTAACAGTATCACCCGCAGGTACAACAACCTACTGGGTTCAAATTCAAAATACAACTGCACCATGTTCTGCCACCACCGGTGGTGTAACCAAGGTAGTAACAGTAAATCAGCCATCAACCGCACCCACAAGTGTATCGGGGGCAGATTTTTGCAGTCCGGGTTCTACTTTATTAACAGCAGCCGGCGGAGCTTTAGGTACAGGTGCCAATTACCAGTGGGGTACGGGATCTGTAATAGGTACTAATCCAATAATAGGTGCTACAAGCTCAACACTTACAGTGTCGCCAACCAGCACTACTACCTACTGGATCAGAATTGAGAATACGACAGCTCCATGTACTGTTAACACCAGTGGGTTAACAAAATTGATAATCGTAACGCAATCATCTGTAGCAGCAGTTTCTGCTACAAAAAATAAAAATAATATTTGCCCTGGTATATCCGTAAGCCTTGGTATTACAGGTGGTACACTGGGTACAGGTGCCAGCTGGAAATGGTATACCGGCAGCCCGGGCGGTACTTTGATAGGTACCGGTGCCACACTTAGTGTAACCCCTTTAGTTACTACTACCTATTATGTAAGGGCCGAGGGTAGCTGTAATACAACTGCAGATCAGTCGGTAACAGTAGCTATTAACTGTAACATTGATAAAGACAAGGATGGTATTCCGGATTTTGTGGAAAGCAATATGGCGGCAGCTTTTGCTGATGCTAACAGTAATGGTGTAAGTAATGCTTATGATCCTACTTATGCAGGTTTTGTAGATTATAACAACGATTTTATAAACGATAATTTTCAGGCAGATGGGGATAGTAATAATGATGGTATTCCAAATTACCTGGATCCCACTTTCCCAGGAAGACTTGATAGTAACAGTGATGGTGTAGATGACAGGTTTGATACAGATAAAGATGGTATAATTAATATGCTTGATCTGGATAGTGATAATGATGGTATTCCCGATGTAGTGGAAGCAAATGGAGTAGATACCGGCGGCGATGGTTTAATAGACAGCTATTCTGATACTGATGGAGATGGATTAACACAAAGTGTGGATATCAATAACACTGGTGCCTATAATACGGGTATCGGCTTAGGGTTACCTGATTTTGATGGTGATGGCGTTCCAAATTTCCTTGATCTGGATAGTGATGCTGATGGTATACCGGATATTATTGAAGCGGGCGGTACCGATATAAATAACAATGGTATGGCAGATGGCGCAACAGGTGCAAATGGAATTCCGATTGCATATACAGGGGCTGGCGCTTTGCTAAAAACCGGTGCTGATATCAATGGTGATGGTAAGGCAGATAGTTATCCCAATAAAAACCTTGACAGGGATTTCAGACCGAATGCTTATGATATTGACAGTGATGGCGATGGAATTGTAGATGCCATTGAAGCAGGAGGCGCTATTACTGATACCAATTTTGATGGTAAAGCAGATGGCTCATTGGGAACCAACGGATGGTCAACTTCTGTATCAGGAATGATTGCTTTAAATTTAAGAAATACTGACGGTTCAGGCAATCCCGATTACCTTGATATTGATAGTGATGATGATGGTATACCGGATAATATTGAAGGTATGTCTACCGCCAGTTATATCAGGCCAACATCAACGGCTGATACAGATGGCGACGGTTTGATTAATCATTATGATAATTTTAATGGATTTGGTGGCTCGGGCATATTTGTTTACGATCATGATAGTGATGGTACACCTGACTACCGCGATCTGGATACCGATTCTGACGGGCAGCCTGATATAATTGAAGGAAATGATTTTAACCTCAACGGAAAACCAGATGACCTGGTAACATTAACCGGGCTGGATACTGATGGTGATGGATTAGATAATCGTTTTGATTCATTGAATTCAGTCACCAATTTAAAAGGTACCTCTTACATGATGGGAACAGGCGGTTCGTTTACTGGGGATGCAACCCCTGGCTCCAGAGCAACGGTTCAAAGAACATTCTCTACACAAACAGACCGCGACTGGAGATTTACCAGTACCGTATTACCTGTGCAGTTTCTGCAATTTGCAGGAGTGCCACAAGACAATTCAGTATTGTTAAGCTGGACTATCATAACGCAGAAAAATATCGATCGCTTTGAGATTGAACGAAGCCTGGATAACAGCGTTTACCAAAAAACGGGAGTAGTGTCTGATCCGGTTAAAATAAATGAACAACAAAGTCTTGCCTTTACAGATAATATTGCTGGTATTTATAACGATGTTATTTACTACCGACTTAAAGTAATTGCAAAAACCGGAGAATCTAAATACAGTAATATACTGGTGGTAAGGCGCATACAAACCAGGTCAATGGTGAACATTATGCCTAACCCTGCTTATAACTATGTTAACGTTAATTTATATGTAGAAAAGAACAGTCAGGGCATAGTTACTGTAATTGATAAATTGGGCAGAAGAGTGATGACTCAGGAAACTAAATTTATCAAGGGAACCAATAATATTTACCTGCCTCTTGAAAAATATGCACAGGGGGTATACAGTATTGTTATTGAAACCTCAACAGAGAAAATCATCAGACAACTTATCATTGCAAGATAATCATACTGAAAAATTCTAAAAAGAATCCCAATAAAAAGACCCGGCTGCATGAAGACGGGTCTTTTTATTGATAAAGAATAATTTCAATTAATCTTCCGAAATTTTTTCATCCACTGCTCTTGCCAGCATACCGGCGCTAATTTTTTTAAGCGGATTTTTATACAGCCCTGAAAATTCTTTTCTTTGATTAATGATGTCGATACAGGAAAAAATGGCTTCCCTGAATGAAGCTTCATCTGCCTTTCCCTTTCCAGCAATATCAAAGGCAGTACCATGGTCGGGCGAAGTGCGAACACAGGGTAGTCCGGCAGTAAAATTTACTCCTTCACCAATGGCTAATGATTTAAATGGAATCAATCCCTGGTCATGATACATGGCCAGTATACCATCAAATTTTTCATATTGTCCCCTTGCAAAAAATGCATCCGAAGGGTATGGACCAAAGCAAAAAATATTTTTCTGTTTGGCGTCTTTAATAGCAGGTTTAATTACTTCCTCATCTTCTTTGCCAATCAATCCTTCATCGCCTGCATGAGGGTTTAAGCCCAGCACTGCAATACGTGGCTTGGTAATGCCAAAATCTTTTATCAATGAATTATTAAGAATCGTCAGTTTGCTGAGAATATTTTCTTTGGTGATATGCTGTGCAATATCTTTAACGGCTACATGCTCGGTAAGCAAGGCCACTTTAATATTTTCTGCCACCATAAACATGGCCACATCATTTGCGCCAAACAAATTTTTAAGATAGGGAGTATGGCCGGTGAAATTAAATTCGCTGCTTTGCGAATTTTTTTTACTCAGTGGTGCAGTAACCAGGCCGTCAATAAAACCGTCTTTTAATGCCTGCGCAGCAGCTACTAAACTTTTTACCGCATACATTCCTCCAATTTCATTTTGTATGCCGGGGGTAATACTCACTTCATCCTCCCAGCAGTTAAACAAATTCACCTGTTTATGATTTACACGGTTCAACTCTTTAATGCTCATGAAATTAATATTGGCATCAGGAACTGTTTTGCGGTAAAAATTGATGGCCTTATTATTGGCAAAAATTACAGGGCTGCAAAAATCAAGTATCCGGTTATCACTGAAGGTTTTAATAATCAGTTCAATTCCAATGCCGTTGATATCTCCGCAGCTAATGCCAATAACGGGCTTATGTTCTGTACTTACACTCATTTATTGTTGTATTAAAGGGTAAAAATACAATATCTGTCCTTAACCTGATGCACTATTTGAAAAGCATACCCGGCAACATTGCATCTTTACTCATTGTATTTAACAGAAATATTAGCGGCGCAATTTATTGTAACAGGCGGTAGTCATTCCGCTCTTTTTTATAATGTGTGTAGAAAAATGCTGTAAAAAAACAACGCATTCACAAATGAGGAAATTTTTTATCGTAGTTAATGCTGGTGCCACAGGGTAGTAATAATTCTAATCTCATGTCGGATTTTATTCAGGTGGCGCAAAAAAAATCATACACTTTGTATTTATAGGCTGTCTTAGAAACCCAACTACAATAAAGGGGTATCCCGCAACGTAATTTTAATGAAGAATTAAGTGTGTTCAGATTCATATTGTTTTTAATAAATAAAATGTGAGTTGACTGCCACTAAAATTCGACACAGAGAAATCCTATACTATGAAAAAAAATCTACTCCTGCTTCTGGGCTTCCTGGCTTTGGCTGAAGGTACGATTACGGCTCAGGTACTCAGGTCTTTCTCTCAACGTTATTATAATCCCTCAGTAAAAGGCAATATTGTATATGTTTCTAATAGTATAGTTTCAAGTTCCGGTGTGGGTTCAGGTATACCCGGTACTGGTGAAATAGCTCCTGCAGGTTCTTCAAAAGATAATGATGGTAACGGAATCAATATAGATATTGATAATCCGGCTCCGGTAAGTAAACTGGCATTTAACAGTAAATGGAATTATTATGCCACTAACCTGGCACCTGTTAATGATGGTTCGGGTAACACCTGGAAAAGTTCAGCGTATATTTTAAGTGCCTTATGGAACACGGGTGCAAATCCTGTTGCAGGTAATGGCAAATACGGATTTGGGGGTACTCAAAATACCTGTATACCTTATACTGCCAGTGGATCTGTTTGTGCGCCCGGTAGTTCAACAAAATACATGTCGTACTATTTCAGAAATAATGTTACTTTTTCTGCATTAGAACTGGCATCTACTTATACCGCTATTCGCCTGGATATAAAACGAGATGATGGTATTGTGGTTTATGTTAATGGTGTGGAAAGAATCAGAAATAATATGCCCGGATTGTTAGGAGATGCAACAATTAATTATAATACTACAGCTTCCAGTAATATTGCAGTGGGTACCGCAGAAAATGTTTCCTACGATCTTGCTCCTGCCTTTTTTACTGCCGGAACCAATTATATCGCCGTTGAAGTGCATCTGAGAAGCGCTACCCGTCCAGATATGTCATTTGATATGGCAGTAACAGGTATTACAACTAATGAAACTTTTAATTCTTCCTCAGCAGATCTTAACCTGACAGGTTGTTCAAGTATACTTTTTGCAGGCTTATATTGGGGTGCAGGCGAAGGTGCATCATCATATGATTCTTCATGGATTGATGGTGAAACAAGCTGTAAAATAAAATTGCCTGGTGCTGGTACTTATACTACAATTACTTCTTCTAAAACCGATCATTATAACAATACAATTCCAGTTGGATTTATTTATACCGGCTACCAGTGTTTTGCCGATATTACTGCATTGGTTAATATCACCAATCCTAACGGTACATATACTGTTGCTGATGTGGTGGCTCCTATTGGAAAAAATAATGCGTATGGTGGTTGGACTATCGTGATCGCATACGCAAATTCAGCCGAGCAATCCAGAAACCTTACCGTGTTTGATGGTTGTGCCATTGTGCAGTTGGGCAATCCTCCGGTGGACGTAACCATCAGCGGATTTTTAACTCCTGCCACAGGGGCCGTTAGTTGCGAATTGGGCACCGTAGCATATGATGGCGACCGGGCCTGGACAGATTCATTTTGCTTTAAACAAAATGGCGCAGCAAGTTTTTATAATCTTACTCCTAATGGTACAGCTAACCTTAATGATATGTGGAACAGTGTTATTGGGTATAAAGGAGCCGTAGTTACTACACGCAATCCTGCTTTCCAAAATACTTTAGGCTACGATGCCAATATCATTGAAATGCCAAATTCAGGTAATGCACAATTGAGTAACAGTCAAACTGCAGCAACAATTAGATTGTCTTCTCCTCAGGAAATGATTATCGCACATGTGCTTACCACTTCAATAACTCAGTACAACCCTACATTCTCATTTGATAAAACTTCTTCCGATCTAAATGGTGGCTCATTAGTACCCGGCGATAGTTTACGTTATGTAATTAATTTTACCAATGCCGGTAACGATACCAGTATCAATACCATTATCAGAGATAATATTCCTTCAGGTACCAGTTTTTTACCCGGCAGCATAAAAATAAACGGCGTGGCTAAAACAGATGCCACTGCAGATGACCAGGCCAACTTCGATATCACCAATAACAGAGTAATTTTCAGAGTGGGAGTAGGCGCTAATGGTTCAAGCGGCGGCACCGTATATAACGGCGTTAGTGGTACTGTTCAATTTGATGTGGTATTGTCTTCATCCTGCAGTGTACTCGCCTGCCTGGGCAGTATCAGCAACAGTGCCCGTATTGATTATAACGGTAAAAAATCCGGAGATGCTTTGTACGATTCCAGTGGCATCAATACCGGCGGATGTATTGTTAAAGGTCCGGTGATCAACTTTTTCACTGCTACCTGCCATACACCTTCCGATACTATTCTTACCAATAACTGTCCCGTAACCAGTGTACTGCTGCCATGGAGAAAATATGCAGGCTATACTATTTATTCTGCAATGCCTTTTATTGCTGCTAATATTTATGATCCGTTAACACCGGTAACTTTATCTCATATTTATTATGCCTATTATAACAGTGGAAATGGCTGTGCCGATACGGTACGCATTTCAGTGTTTATTATTGCCTGTCCCGATATTGATGATGACAATGATGGTATACCTGATTATGTGGAACTGAATAACCCAGTAGCTTTACAGGACGCTAACGGTAACGGAACTCCTAACTGGAATGATGCCACATATGCAGGGTTTATAGATAATAATGCAGATGGCTTCAACGATAATTTTGATCCCAGTGCAGATAGTGATAATGATGGCATTCCTAATTTTTATGATGCAGATTTCGCCGGATATATAGATAGTAATGGCGATGGCGTAAATGATAATATGGATAAAGACCTGGATGGTATTCCTAATCATCTGGATCTGGATAGTGATAACGATGGTATTCCGGATACAGTGGAATCTTATGGTGTGGAAACTAATGGCGATGGCCTGATTGATAATTACACCGATACCGATAATGATGGCTTCTCTCAAAATGTGGATGCCAATAATACAGGTGTAAGCGGATCTAATGTTGGATTAGGGGCACAAGATTTTGACGGAGATGGTATTCCTAATTATTTAGATACTGATAGTGATAATGATGGTATACCGGATGTGATTGAAGCCGGTGGCGCCGACACTAATAATGATGGCAAAGTAGATAATTTTACCGATGCCAACAGCGACGGACTTACTGATGCATATACAGGTGCTACTGCATTATTAAAAACCGGGGCAGACATCTCCCCTGTAAATGGCCGTGCAGATGATTATCCCAATAAAAATCTGGACCGCGATTTCAGACCTAATGCTTATGATTTGGATAGTGATGGTGATGGTATTGCAGATGTGATAGAAGCAGGCTTGCCCGATATTAATTTTAATGGTATTATAGATGGAAGTATTGGCACCAATGGCTGGTCAACTACGGTTGCTGCAATGGGGGCATTGAACTTACTTAATACTGACAATTTTGGCAATCCCGATTTTTTGGATATAGATGCAGATGATGATGGTATTCCAGACAATATTGAAGGACAATCTACAGCTGCATATAAATTACCTACCACCACCGATACCGATGGAGATGGTATTATGAGCCCATATGATAATTCAGTTGCTTATGGTGGTTCAGGTATATTCCCTTATGATCATGATGGTGATGGTATTCCTGATTACAGAGACCTGGATACAGACTCTGATGGATCTCCGGATATTAAAGAAGGTAACGACTGGAACCTGAATGGATTGGCCGACGAAAATGTAACGCTTACCGGACTGGATACTGATGGCGATGGATTAGACAACCGCTTTGATTCATTAAACTCTGTAACCAATATTAAAGGCACTTCATACAAAATGGGTACCAACGGTAGCTTAATCGGCGATGCTGCACCCGGTACCAAAGCAACCGTGCAAATGAAATACGCATTTCAGATAGACCGCGACTGGCGTTATTTTGGTGTGGTACTTCCTGTGCAGTTACTGGCTTTTAATGCCGCCGTACAAAATACTGAAGTGCTGTTAAACTGGACCATCATCACTCCCGTAAATGTAGACCGGGTTGAAATTGAAAGAAGTATTGATAACAGCAATTTTACTGTAGCCGGTACAGTTACCGATGCGGTTAAACTAAATGTACAGCAGAGCTTTAACTATACAGATGATATCAGCAAATTGAATAACAGTAGTATTATTTATTACAGACTAAAAATGATTGGCAAATCAGGTGAAGTAAAATACAGTAGTGTAATTGTAGTGAAAAATAGTATGGCTGCAGTAGTAGTTAGTATACAACCTAATCCTGCCAAAGACTTTATTACCATACGCTTTGTTGCAGACAAAGCCGCAGTAACCAATATCCGACTGATTAATGGTGCAGGCCAGCTGGTACTGCAACAAAGCCGCAGTATTACAAAAGGTATCAATGCACTTATGCTGAATAATTTGGGCAACTACAATGCGGGAATATTTACCCTGCAAATACAATTGAACGATCAATGGGTGAGTCAAAAACTGCTCATTATAAAATAGAAAAATTTTAAACAACCAGGCAAACGGCCGCTTAATATCTATTAGGGGGCTTTTTTTTATGTTACTTTTGCAATATGTATACATTGAAAAAATCACTTGGCCAGCATTTTTTAAAAGATGATACTGTAATTAATAAAATCATAGATGAAATAAAAAAAGACAGTTGTACTAACCTGCTTGAAGTGGGCCCGGGTGCAGGTGCCTTAACACAACACCTGATCAGGTTGCCCGGTATTAATTTTAAAGCAGTGGAACTGGATAATGAAAAAGTAACGTACCTGCATAATAAATACCCTTCTTTAAAAGATAAAATTATTGCTAAAAGCTTTTTAGATATTGATCAGCCATTTGACGAACCCTTTACTGTGATTGGCAATTTCCCTTACAATATTTCTACCCAAATATTATTTAAAGTATTGGATTGGAAAGATCAGGTGCCTTGTGTAATTGGCATGTTTCAAAAAGAAGTGGCACAAAGGGCAGCATCTAAAGAAGGCAGTAAGGTGTACGGCGTATTAAGCGTGCTGGTACGAGCATACTATGATGTGGAATATTTATTTGATGTAAGCAACGAATGTTTTAATCCGCCGCCAAAAGTACAGAGTGGTGTTATTAGGCTAAAACGCAGGGCAACAGAATTGCAGTTTAAAAGCGACAGGGCCTTTTGGGTATTGGTTAAAACCGGGTTTAACCAAAGAAGAAAAACAATGCGCAATGCAGTAAAAAGCTTGTTTACTGCCGAAGTATTAGCCGATGAAATTTTTAATAAACGTGCCGAAGCACTGAGCCTGGAAGATTTTGCAGCACTCACTTTTAAAATGAGTTAAAATGAATAAGGCTGTATACTTTTTTACTTTTTACTTTTTACTTTTCTTTTTTACATCATGCTATACTCCCAGATATGTTTACAGCCCATCTGCGCATAATGCGCCTGCATTTACCAAAAAAGGAGATAGTAAACTGGCTTTTAATTATTCCATTAATGCTGCAGACAATACAGTAAAAGACAGCATTCCTGTTAAGGCAAAAGCCGGCGGGTACGATCTGCAGGCTGCATATGCCATAACCAATCACTGGGCCATACAGCTGAATTATGCTCACCGTACCGAAAGAAATACCGGCGATTTTAATAATGGGTATAATGATAGTGTGGTGATCAATTATACAAGAAATCTTACTGAAATTGGTATTGGATTTTTTCATGCGCTGAATGAAAATAAAAACTCTTTTTTTCAGGTATATGGCGGTATTGGCTTTGGCAAATCGGGCTTTACAGATAACGGCAGAGAATATAATACCGGCTACCGTACCCGCTTTCATAATATGGATGTGGTAAAAGTTTTTGTGCAGCCTGCATTTACTGTTAGAGGGAAACGAAATTTCGCCGCTACTTTATCCTCCCGCCACAGCGTTATTTATTTTAAAAATATCCGTACTGATTATACTGCCACGGAACTGGATAATTTTAAACTGGACAGTCTGAGTTACCGTCCGCGCTTATTTTGGGAGCCTTCCATGGTTAATACTTTTGGGTGTAAGGGATTGCCCGGTATTCAATTTGAATTTCAGGCAGGCTTTGCATTTTTAGTAAGTAGGCGCTTTGTTGATGCAAGAACATTTAACTTTTCTGCCGGTTTGTTGTTTGATTTACCAAAGATTTTTGCAATCAGCCACCGTTCATCTAAAAACTAACTACTGTTATTTTTGTTGCAGCATTTATAGGTAAATTTGTTTAATGGTTGATGTGCAGCAGCTAAAAAAATTACACTGCTCATAAACCGCCTTTCAAAATAATTACTATGAGTTTTCAGTTAAAAAATAAAGTTCGTATAGTTACTGCCGCCAGTTTGTTCGACGGGCACGATGCAGCTATCAATATCATGCGCCGTATCATGCAAAGCAAAGGTGCAGAAATCATTCATCTGGGCCATAACCGCAGCGTACTGGAAATTGTGGAATGTGCCATTGAAGAAGATGTGCAGGGTATAGCCATCACCAGCTATCAGGGCGGGCATGTAGAGTTTTTTAAATACATGAAAGACCTGCTTGATCAAAATGGCTGCGGACATATTAAAATATTCGGTGGCGGCGGCGGAACAATTTTACCTTCCGAAATTGAAGAACTGCATCAGTATGGCATCTCCAAAATTTATAGTCCTGATGATGGCCGTAAAATGGGATTAGAAGGAATGATAGAAGATGTAATTCTGTCTTGTGACTTTCCATTAAATGGGAACGGTGAATATAAAAATGCAATGACACTGGGCGAAGTTAAAGATGTAAGAAGTATAGCCCGCTTAATTACTAATGCCGAGAACGGTGTGCACACGACCAACCACCAACCACCAACCACTAACCACCAACCACAAACAACAAACCTAACAATCCCCGTCCTCGGCATCACCGGCACCGGAGGCGCAGGAAAATCTTCTGTTACCGATGAAATTGTACGCCGGTTTTTAAATACCTATACCGATAAAACCATTGCTGTAATTTCTGTTGATCCCTCCAAGAAAAAAACAGGTGGTGCATTGCTGGGTGACAGGATCAGGATGAATGCCATCTCATCTCCGCGTGCGTATATGCGCAGCCTGGCTACCAGAGAAAGTGAAAAAGCATTGAGCAAATATGTACAGGAAGCCATTGATATTTGCAAAGCTGCGGCATACGATTTTATTATTTTAGAAAGTGCAGGTGTGGGGCAAAGCGATGCCAGCATACTGGATTATTGTGATGTAAGTATGTATGTGATGACACCGGAATACGGTGCAGCTTCGCAACTGGAAAAAATAAACATGCTCGATTATGCCGATCTGGTTTGTGTAAACAAATTTGATAAGGCTGGCGCACTGGATGCGCTGCATGATGTACGCAAACAATATAAACGCAACAATAATTTATGGGAGGCAAAAGATGATGCCCTGCCCATTGTAGGTACCATTGCGGCACAGTTTAATGATGCAGGCGTAAATGAATTATTTGAAAGGCTGATGGAAACCATCAGTAACAAATGCGGCGTGCAGTTTAATGGCGATATCGTTCATCATGCGCATATAAAAGATACGGCCAGTCAGTCTACCATTATACCTCCAAAACGGGTACGCTATCTGGCAGAAATTGCAGAATCTAATGCGGCGTATGATCATTGGGTAAATGAACAGGCCACACTTGCCTCTCAGTATTATCAGCTGCAGGGCGCAAAAAAATTATTACCCGATGCGGTGCAATATATCGGTGAAACTGAAAAAAATCTGCTGAAAAAATTATCTCCTGATAATATTGAGTTGATTCATAACTGGTCAACCGTACTGGAACGCTATAAAAAAGAGTATTACGAGTTTTCTGTAAGGGATAAAATAATTAAGCAACCGCTAACGTATAAAAGTTTATCAGGCACGGTTATTTCTAAAGTGTTTTTACCTAAGTATAAAGACTGGGGCGATATTTTAAAATGGCAGCTGCAGGAAAATGTGCCGGGTGAATTTCCTTATACCGCAGGTGTGTTTCCATTAAAAAGAGAAGGCGAAGATCCCACCCGCATGTTTGCAGGGGAAGGAGGGCCCGAAAGAACGAATCGCCGTTTCCACTATGTAAGTATTGGGCAACCGGCAAAACGTTTGTCTACTGC
>JBAXET010000042.1:0-20892 GCA_037140275.1 Ferruginibacter sp.
CATAAGTATATTGCTGAAACAGATCGTTATACTGATGTTGCAGCTTAATAGCCTGTGTAAGTTCCTCCTGCAGTTCCAGTTCTCTTTCTTCGGCGCCCATTGCCTGGCGTTGTTGTTTGCCTATATGGTTCTGCATCAGCTGCATATCATCAAGCTGTGTATCTACCATGCTGCGCAATTCTGCCGCTGCGGATGCTGCTTTTTTAAGCGCTGCTATCTCTTCTTCTCTTTCGTTGAGTATATAATTCAGGTCGTTCACCTGCACCTGCAGGCTTTCATTTTCGGTAATTAATTGTTGTATCTGATCGGCTGAGAGCATCGGTTTTATACCCTTAAATGGGCTAATGAGTTCAAATTTATCTAAAAACGCCTGAATCGGGGCTTTTTTTGTACCTTCTATACAATAAAAACCATCAGGCAGCGTAAAGAAAAGATGGAGTATCTAATAAAAAATACCCCGTGTAAACCTATATCATAATTTGACTGAAGAGGAACTCATACGAGGATGTATAAGGGAAGAAGCCACTTGTCAGAAAGCGGTTTTTGATCGGTACGCCAGCCGTATGCTGGGGGTATGTCACCGTTATGCCCGTAGTGCAGCAGATGCGGAGGATATATTACAGGATGCGTTTATTAAGATATTTGATAAAATACATCAGTTCAAATTTGAAGGCTCTTTTGAAGGCTGGATACGGCGTATAATGGTAAATACAGCGCTGAAGAAATATTCGCTCCGGCGCTACGAAAAAGAAGTGGTGGGCTACGAGGTTAAAGACCGGGACGAAGGCAGTATGGAGCCCTCGGCCTATGCGCATCTTAGTCAGAAAGATATTTTAGAGCTGGTGAATAATTTGCCCGATGGTTACCGGCTGATTTTTAATTTATATGCTATAGAGGGATTTCAGCATGAGGAGATTGCCGAAATGCTGGGTATTCAACCCGGCACCAGCAGAAGCCAGCTGGTAAAAGCAAGAACCATGTTGCAGAAACAAATTTTACAATTACAAAAAGTTGCGGTATGAACCGATTTGATGAACATATAAAGGATCAGTTCCTGGAATACAGTCCCCAGGTGCATCCCCGTATATGGGAAAATATAATTAAGGAAAGAGAAGAAAGGAGACCGGTTGGTTTTTGGATCAAATTTTTTAACGGTAAAAACATTTTGCTGTTAACAGGCCTGCTGCTTGCGGTAACTTCCGGCATGTATTTTATACTGCATACTAATCAAAAAAATACCCCTTTTACAAATACCACTATTGCCACTACTGAAACCCAGCCTCAAAACAATGTAAAATCAACCGTACCAATTTTAAATGATGTAACCGAAAATTCTGCGGTAACAGAAAAACCCCCCACTACTGAAGCACCGAACAACAGCAACAATCCTAATGCAACAGGCACTGTAAAACCTATGCCTGCAATTGCATCTGTATCTGCAAGAAAGAAAAGACTCACTGTACACAGCGTTGCTACAACTGAAGATGATCAGTTAAATACAAAGCAATCAAAAAAGTTCCGAACTGCTATTCAATACAGCCCTTATAAAAACAATGATGCAGTAATAATATTGACTGAAGCATTACCGGAAGAATACAGCATGTCTCCTTTTTATTTTGCAGCATCAAAGAACAGCACTGCCACAAAAACACTTTTGCTTCATCAAAGGATTTTAAGCAATATCAATTTGCCCGGTTGCCCTTCAATAGAAAAAGATGCAGCCGGTAATAAAAGGTATATAGAAATTTATGGCGGACCCGATCTTGCCTTCCGCAGTTTAAGCGATACCGGCAATTCAGCCTACCTGCAAAAAAGAAGAGAAAGCACTTCTTTCAGTTCTGCTTATAGTGCCGGCCTGCGCTACACACAGGTATTCAATAATGGCATGAGCATTCGTACAGGAATAAACTTTAGCCAGATCAACGAAAAATTCACCTATGTACAGGGCAATCTGGTACAGGTAACTTATATCATTAATGCCAATGGTGATACTACCGGTACTTATATTACTTCAGGTACCCGCTATAAAACCACCCACAATAAATTCCGCACCATTGATATCCCTTTAGTAGTGGGATACGAAATGGGTAACGGAAGAATTCATGCCAATGTAAATGCCGGCATTATTATCAATGCCTACAGCTGGCAAAAAGGCGAAGTGCTGGATACGGCTTTGCATCCGGTGAATATCAGTACCGGCAAATCGAACTCTCCGTATCAGTTTAAAACCAATATTGGTATGGGATTTTTAGCAGGGGTATCGTTCTATTATAAACTTAATGAAAAAGCACACCTGCTGGCAGAACCTTATTTCCGGTATAATCTTACGCCAATGAGTAAAGAGAATTTAACTTTTAAACAAAAGTATAATACAGCAGGACTCAGGTTAGGATTGCGAATTGATCTGTAGTTGCAGGCAACAAAATTGTATTTAAAAGTATCTGACTATAAGAAAGCATAATAAAAAAGCAATGAAGAAAATAACAACATTCATATTACTGTTAGCAGGGGCCATTTTTTTAAATGCCTGCCAAAAAAATATTGATGTGTTTGTACCCGATCCCGGCCAAACCAACGGTCCGGATACTGCCTGGTATAATACCATAAGCAGCACCATGCCGGTTGCAGCATTACAAACCAATTTGAATGTACAGGTAGAAGCTGCTAAAGACAGTTTTGAAATCAGCACTTCTTCAGCAGCCAGCATTACCACTACTAACGGGGTACAATGCACTTTTCCGGCTTTAAGCTGTATAAATACTGCCGGATTACCGGTTACCGGAAAAATACATCTGGAATTATTACTGGTAAGAAAGAAAGGTGATATGGTATTGCTGAACAAACCTACCAGCTCAAACGGAAGAATGCTGGTAACAGGTGGTGAAATATTTATCCGCCTTTTTAAAGACGGACAGGAAATTCATCTGGCTCCCAATGCTAAAATTTATTTCAAATATTTTGACGCTCCTATTGTAAGTAATATGAAGCTCTTTTTTGGCGATGAAACTGTTGCAGGAAATTTTAACTGGTTACCCAATACAGATACTGCTAATAATGTTGTGGTACCCGGACTACAGGCATACGAAATTGCCACCAATCATTTACGCTGGATTAACGTAGATTATTTTTATGATACTGCCACTATTACCCGTTGTACTGTAAGTGCACAACTGCCTTCCAATTATACCAATGCCAACACTACTGCATTTCTGGTATTTAAAGAAATACGTTCGGTATTACGTATGAAAGGAGATGTTCCGGAAAAAAGGTTTATCAGTGATAAAGTGCCCACTGGAAAAACAGCTACCATAGTAGTACTTTCAAAACAGGGCAATGATTATTATTTGGGTAAAGAAAGTATTACCACCGGTAATAATCTTGTTGCAGGAACCATCAATCAAAGAATTCCTATTACGCCAATAAAAACTTCTCTTGCAGATATTAAAGCCTATTTAGCTACATTATAACCTGCGGAAACTATAAAAAGAAAGGGAGCATTGTATGCTCCCTTTCTTTTATATGCTGATTGCTTATTTAACTTACTAATGTACCTACCTGCTCTCCCTGTAATACTTTTAATAAATTACCGGGCTTATTCATATCAAAAACAATAATGGGTAATTTGTTTTCCATACAAAGTGTAAATGCCGTCATATCCATCACTTTCAGGTTTTTTTGAATACAGTCGTTATACGAAATGGTACTGTATTTTGTGGCTGTTGGATCTTTTTCAGGATCGGCAGTGTAAATACCATCTACCCTGGTACCTTTTAAAATAACATCTGCTTTAATTTCTATTGCTCTTAAAGATCCTGCAGTATCAGTAGTAAAATAAGGATTGCCCGTACCTGCACCAAAAATTACCACACGCCCTTTTTCCAAATGCCTCATTGCCCTGCGGCGGATATAAGGTTCGGCAATTTGCTCCATTTTAATGGCACTTTGCAATCTGGTGAATACGCCTGCTTTTTCAAGTCCGGCTTGTAATGCCATGCCATTAATAACGGTGGCTAACATGCCCATATAATCACCATGTGCTCTTTCAATACCGGTTTCTGCTTCATTCATACCTCTGTAAATATTTCCACCACCTATCACAATAGCCACTTCGGCTCCGGCAGCAATGATTTCTTTTACATCTTTAGCGTATTGGGCAATAATGCTGATATCCAAAGGTTCGTAGCCATCATTGCTTTTTCCCATCAGTGCTTCTCCGGAAAGTTTCAGTAAAACGCGTTTATATTTTAAGCTCATCTGTAAAATTTTTGCAAAGATATATTTTATAAGCGTTCTGCTCTCCTTATTTCCACAACAAATATATCCTCGTCTTTATTCCACAGATTTTAAAACGATAGTAAAGCCAATATTCATTTTAATAACCATTGGGTTGGCTGCATCATTTAATATCCAAAGCTGCCTGCTGCCATCCTCATTTTTTATATGCAGGGTGTTCAAATATTTGGATTCAGTTTTGATGCTGACTTTTTCGTCAAAAGGTTCCTCATCTCTTAGATCCATACCATCCGGTACTACTGTAAATACTTCTTCGCCATTACCCATACCCACATCCATTTTAACCTTCCCATCTTTTTGCAACCCATTAATCACAACCTTACTTACCCATACAGTGGTTTTATCTGTAAGAGTGGCATTTTTTAATGCAGCACCAAAATAATTATTCTGTGCAACGGCTTTTTCCATTGCGTCTTTAGTGATAGTTATATGTCCTTTCATCTCACCATCATTGGTCATAGCCCAGCTAAATGCTAAATCACTGTCAATGGCTCCTTTAATATCTGTTACCGAAAATTCATACGTACTTCCACCAGAATTTACTTCCCATGTGGCGGTTTTAATATCTGCAATGGCCGGGGTGGCAAAATAATCAGGGCATTTATACCTGTACCGCAAAAATTCATAGGCCTCATCCTTTGCTATAATAGATTCTATCTCTGTACAAGCAGCATTTTTTTTCTCCGACAGGGATAATGTAGCTACTTTTTGTATTTTATAATCCATATCATCCGGATACAGATTAATCAGTTCATCTATTTTCTCTAATGCTTTATCGTATTTTTTATCCAGCCTGTAAATATTGGCATAGCTGGAGATGGTCTCTTTGTCTTTAGGAAATTTTTTATACAACAGATCAATAGCCGCAATGGCTTTTTCCTGCTGTTTATTAAATGCCAGCTCTTTTGCATAAAAAGGGCCGAATTTCATCTGCTCATCATCATTTCTGAAAACGGCATTCATCTGCTCCATTATGGGCAATGCTTTTTCATGATCTCCCTTATCGGAATAAATACCTCCCTTTGCAAAATACCCATAAGGGCCATTGGGTATCATTTTAATAGCTTCGTCTGCGCAGGCAATGCCTGAGGTAAGCAGGTCAGCTTCGGGAACAGAAAAGCCGATAAAAGCAAGATACTTAGCAACAGTATCCTGATTGCTGTAAAAATTCTTCAGTAAATCAAACCCAACCGAATATTGTTTTAAGGAAATATGACTCACAGCTTTTTGAATAACCACCTGTGTATCTTTTGGAAATTTCAACAGGTACTGGGTACTTTTTTTAATTACTTCAGCATGCTTTTCGTCTCTGTACAAACTGCGAATTTCTTTCTTTAATTTTTCATAATCAATTTTTGCTGCTGCAACTGCGGGCTTTGCTTTAACCGGAGCTTTGGGCTTTGCAGGTTGTGCATATGCTGACATACAAAATGCAACCACACAAAGGGTTGCCACTAACTTATTGAAGTGATTCATGTAGCTATTTTTTATAACTGTAAATATGTAAAAAAAATACTTTAACCCGATACCCTATAGAGGGTATTTTTTACATTGGCTTAATGGCTTTAATGGTATACATCATGGGAAAGCGGTTATCCATGGTTTTAAAACGCCACATTCCATCTGCTCCCTGCTCCAGATTAGCAAAACAGTTGTAGGGTGAATAAGGGAATTCATGTAAAAACTCAATTTGCAGGCCGGCATTTATCAAGGCTGTAAATAGTTCTGAGAAAGGATGGTTCCAGCCATATTCTTTATATTCAATCGGGGCATCCCTGTCGGTATACGTGCCTTTTTGTTCTGTAACAATAACCTCATCATTAAAATAACTGTAGGTCAGTTTTTCCATATTTTCATCCAACATCCATAAAGTGGGATGAAAATCGGCGATGTAAAAAAAACCACCGGGTTTAAGTTTTTGAGCAATCATGTTTGCCCAAGGAGTAAGATCGGGTAACCAGCCAATAGTGCCATAAGAGGTAAATACAATATCAAACTGTTCTGCCACATGTGCAGCGGTATCATATACATTACAGCATACAAAGCGACCATTCAATTGCAGTTCAGTATTGATCTCCTTTGCCAGCGCTATGGCGGTATCACTAATATCAACGCCGGTTACATTGGCTCCTGCCCTTGCCCAGCTGAGTGTATCCATTCCAAAATGACATTGCAAATGCAGTAGTGATTTACCCTTTACATCTCCCACTTCTTCCAGCTCCATTGTGTTTAAAGAAGAAGCCCCCTTTTTAAAAGCCTCTACATTGTAAAAGGCAGAGGCTTTATGTATATCAGTTCTTTTATTCCATCCCTCTTTATTGGCGTCAAAATATTGCTGGTGCGTATTATTCATTGTACAAATGTATTTATTTAAAATAGATTTTATAGGAGTTTCAAAAGGGTTGCCAACCTTTGAAAATGCTTTTGTAACAGCCTCACGCTTTGCGAAGGTTGGCAACCCTGCAGTAACAGGTATCCGCCCTGATTGAACATAACAGGGTTTTATTTTTCTTAAAGTATATTTGCTACCTATTTTAAAAGGTATGGAAGCGGCACTACAACAACTGGGCAAACAATTACAGGGTGATCTATTTTTTGATACTACCATGCGTACCCTGTATGCTACAGATGCCAGTGCTTACCGCGAAATGCCGTTGGCAGTGGCGATTCCAAAAAACACCGACGATATCAAAAAACTGATTGCTTTTGCACATCAGCATAAA
This sequence comes from Ferruginibacter sp., assembly GCA_037140275.1. Classification (GTDB taxonomy): domain Bacteria; phylum Bacteroidota; class Bacteroidia; order Chitinophagales; family Chitinophagaceae; genus Ferruginibacter. The sequence goes on from JBAXET010000042.1 coordinate 7,017, forward strand.
ACATCATTAATCCCCCGTACTGCAGGTACTTCTTTAGCCGGACAGGTAGTGGGAAATGGTATTGTGGTGGATGTATCTAAATATTTTACCGGCATTCTGGAAATGAATGTTGACGAAAACTGGGTTCGGGTACAACCGGGTGTAATACGCGATGAGCTAAATATGTTTCTTAACCCGCATGGTTTATTTTTTGGCCCCGAAACCTCTACTGCCAACCGTGCCATGATTGGTGGTATGGTGGGCAATAACAGTTGCGGCAGTAATTCTGTTGTATACCGCAGCACCAGAGAACATACACTTGAAGTAAAAGCAATTTTAAGTGATGGCAGCGAAGCAACATTTAATACTCTCAGTCTGGATGAATTTCATAATAAATGCGAAGGCAATAGTTTAGAAGCTGCCATTTATAAAAATGTAAGAACGCTGTTAAGCAAATACGATAATCAGGAAGAGATAAGAAAAGAGTTTCCTAAAAAATCTGTAGAAAGAAGAAATACAGGTTATGCAGTTGACCTCTTAATTGATAGTGCCCCATTTACTGCAGGTGGAAATGATTTTAATTTTTGTCAGCTTATTGCAGGCTCCGAAGGAACGCTGGCTTTTATTACCGAAATAAAACTGAATGTGGTGCCGCTCCCCGCTAAAGAAGTAGGATTGCTTTGTGTGCACTTCAATTCTATTGATGAAAGTTTACAAGCGAATTTAATTGCATTGAAATATAAACCCAGTGCAAGCGAACTGATTGACCATTATATTTTAGAATGCACCAAAGACAATATTGAACAAAGCAAGAACCGTTTTTTTGTACAGGGAGATCCGGGTGCAATTTTAGTAATTGAATTTTGTAGAGAAACCAGAGAAGAAATCACCGCCATTACAGAACAGGTAGAAGCAGATATGCGTGCTGTCGGATTGGGCTATCATTTTCCGGTATTGTTTGGTGCCGACAGTAAAAAAATATGGACACTGCGTAAAGCAGGATTGGGCTTGCTGAGCAATTTGCCCGGTGATGAAAAAGCCGTACCGGTAATTGAAGATACTGCTGTTGATGTAAATGACCTTCCTGCCTATATCCGCGATTTCAACAAGATACTTAAGAAGCATAATTTATACAGCGTACATTATGCGCATGCAGGAAGTGGTGAAATCCACTTACGCCCCATCATCAATTTAAAAACAGTAGAAGGCAATCAGTTATTCAGAACTATTGCAGAAGAGATTGCCACTCTGGTAAAAAAATACAATGGCTCATTAAGTGGCGAACATGGCGATGGCAGATTACGTGGCGAGTTTATTAAACAAATGGTGGGTGAAAAAAATTATGCCTTACTGAAAGAGATTAAGAAGATATGGGATCCGGAAAATATTTTTAATCCTAATAAAATTGTGGATACACCCAGCATGAATACCATGCTGCGTTATGTACCCGGACAACAGACCCCTGAGTTTAAAACGCATTTCCGTTTTAATAATCAGAATGTATTGCAACATGCCGAGCAATGTAATGGCAGTGGTGATTGCAGAAAAACAGCCATGAGTGGCGGGACGATGTGCCCTTCTTTTATGGCTTCTAAAAACGAAAAAGATACTACCAGGGCAAGAGCCAATATTTTACGTGAATTTTTAACCAACAGCGAAAAACTAAACCGCTTTGATCATAAAGAGATTTACGAAGTGATGGATTTGTGTTTGAGCTGCAAGGGTTGCAAAAGTGAATGTCCGAGTAATGTGGATGTGGCCAAATTAAAAGCAGAGTTTTTACAACACTTCTACGATGCTAACGGAGTACCATTCCGTAGTAAATTGATTGCCAATTTTACTGCATCTGCAAAACTAGGTGCACTGGCACCCGGCTTGTATAATTTTGCAGTTACCAATACTTTCATAGGCAATACCATAAAAATATTATCTGGTTTTGCTACACAAAGGAGTATGCCTACGATGTACAAGGAAACTTTGATGAGTTGGTTTAAGAAACATGAAAAGTCAAAATTAAAAACTAAAAATTCAAAAAAGGTCAATCTTTTTTGTGATGAGTTTACTAATTACAATGATACAGAAATTGGAATGAAAGCAATTTTGTTGCTTGAAAAATTGGGTTATGAAGTCGCTATACCGACTCATGGAGAAAGCAGCCGTACCTGGTTAAGTAAGGGTTTGGTACGCAAAGCAAAAACCATCATTAATAAAAATATTGACTTACTGCATCCGGTTGTAACAGCAGCCACGCCTATGATTGGTGTTGAGCCTTCAGCAATTCTTACTTTCCGCGATGAATATATTGATCTGGCAACAGATGAAAATTTAGCAAAAGCAAAAGAACTTTCTAAACATGTGTATACTATTGAAGAATTTATTGCCAAAGAATTTGCTTCAGGCAATATCGATAAATCTCTTTTTACCACTGCGCCTCAAAAAATAAAACTGCATGGTCATTGCCAGCAAAAATCACTGAGTGGCACAGGGGCCACAGTAAGCATGCTTACCATTCCTGAAAATTATACTGTAGAAACCATCCCCAGCGGTTGTTGTGGTATGGCTGGTAGTTTTGGATACGAAAAGGAGCATTACGATTTAAGTATGCAGATTGGCGAACTGGTTTTATTTCCTGCAGTTCGAAATGCAGATGCTGAAACCATTATTGCTGCACCGGGCACCAGTTGTCGCCATCAGATTAAAGATGGTACAGGTGAAAAGGCAAAACATCCTGTAGAGATATTATATGAAGCGCTTAAATAAAGTATAAAACAATTCTGCCGCTGTATTAAATATGCTGTGTGATTAATTAATTATTTTTTCAAGGCCCGGATTACAACTTTTACTACAAGCCAAATTACAAGGCTTGCCAGTAATACACCTCCAACTAATAGAGCAATAAAAAATTTACCTATACCACTATCTTTTGGCTCAAAATCAGTGAGGCTAATGGTTTTCCATGTTTTACTATTTTCAAAATCACATAAAGGAAATTTATTTATGGCATCAAAATAAATATTGGTTTTGGGAAGTACATTTTGATGAAAAGCAATACTATCCATTTCTTTATTATACCATATTAACAAATTATCTGACGGCGAAGGGTCTTTGTTGATGAAACTAAAAACCAGTTTTCCGTTAGCTTCCCTAATAGTTGAATCGGGCAGTATACCTGCAATATTTTTCAATGTAATACCATCCATCAGTCTTATAAATATATTTCCTGTGTCAATATTGCCGGCCCATGCTTTACCACTCTCTAATACATAACCAAATGCATGGCCGGTTGATCTGCTATATCCATGGGTCAACTTAGCTTTGCTGTTATTGGTTAAAAAATAGACCGTGATGGTAGTAATTTTCTTAGGTGCAAATTTCATTTTCCATAAAAACCATGTTTGATAATTTCTGCTGCCGCTTACAACAGGGACTGTTGTAGTGCTCAAACTATTGGCAGCTATTGTGCTATCATTATAAGCAGCGCAGGGCACTTCTTTACCATTAACCAGTACTTTCAAATTAAATGGTGCATCACCAATAATTATATACTTAACCATATCCTGCTTATAATCCCCATGCTGCGGATAACCGGTAAACATTTCCACAGCGGTATCCTGCGAATTGTACATATAATATGTGCCTTTCACCACACTAAATCCATTGTACAGGTCTATCAACACTTGTTCCGACTGCATTTGAATTTTACCATAATTATTACTATCAGCAGCAATTAATGGTAAAAAGCGGCCGCCAAACCCTGTTTGCCAAATACCGGGCATTGCAGCATTACTTAATACAAATAAATGTGTTAATAAGCAGCTGACTAATAGAAATGCATAGCGCATAAATTATGGTTGTACTTTATTTTAATTATCCATTGCAAAAGAAATTGTAGCCTGCACGCCGAGGGCCTTAAAAGAAGACTTTGTTTCTCCTTTATAATTCTTTATTCTATTTTGAAAAATATCTTTATTATAAAAATCATATTTTGATATACTCATATCGTAAAAGGCAGTTAGTTTAAATCCAGAAAGCGCATCCTTTTTAAATGGAAAAAAGAAACCCCCTTTAGGCCGGGCAAAAAATACATACCCTTTAAACGGATTATGGCTTTCAGGTGTTGGTTCTAAAAATGTTGCATTGTTTCCGGCGACAGTAAACTTACCGTCATTACTAAGTACTCCTATGTCGAATCCGATAAAAAGCGGTCCGGCAATATATTGGCTATAGCCAAAATGAATATCAAATGAATTGGTAGATAGCGTTGCTGTACTTGTATTATTGGCATTACTCATTTTAGCAGAAATACCAAATGAATAACTACCACCGGCTTCAAATTCACCCTTGCCATTTCTAATAATTAAACCACCTTGAATGCCAAAATTTTTTTTGATGAGCAATGGATTTGTAAATTTTAGTGAATCGCTCAATACTGCCATGTATTTATCAAATTCAGCTCTAATTGGGTTAGAATAAGATCCGCCAAAATAAAGTGCCTTGCCTTCTATGACAGTTTTCTTTTTTTGACTGAAAGCAACTATTGAGCAGCTAAACAAGATGCCGGCTAAACATAATTTTTTCATATAGTAGTTTTAATTTTTTTTTTTAAATGTGTTCAATAAATTAATTGTATGTTATTCTTCTTCGCTGTATTGTAAGTTAATTTGATAACCTCCCTTTACTGCTTGCATATAAAGTGACATTCGCATTTTATATGCTTTCCCATCATTTTCAACTGAAGTAAACTTGGCAGCATGATGTTTTAGCAAATTACCTTCCTGCTCACGGGAAGCAAACCATTTAATGTCTTTAAAGTCGGAAGTAGTAAACTCATTTTTAAAAACATATAAAGCGTCGTCAAAATTTTTTAAAGCAAAATCTTTATCAAGTATAATATGTGTACTCCAGGTAAAAGGTAAATGTGATTTTTTAACAGTATAAACCACGCCATCTTCAAAACCATTTATACCAAACGGTGAAATATAATCCGGTATAATACCCATTAAGCCATGATATAAATGGGCAACTTTGGTCACTGCTTTGGCATCTGTAAAAGTAAAAACCCGGCTACGACCAAGATCGAGTCCACTAACATCTTTTGAAGTTTTCATTTTAGAAATAGCTTCCCATATTTTTGTGCCTTCTTTTGAGCCTCCCGCTATAGCTCTTTTATACCAGTAAATAGCCTGTTGTTTATCTGGTAGTATATCTTTTGATATTAAATCATTATCTCTAAAATGCCAGGCATGCAGATATGCCATTAATTCTTGTGATCGCACATCACCATCGTCGGCAGCTTTTTTTGTTAAAATATTTTTTGTCGTAGTAAGGTCAGGTGTATTAAATTTATAGCTATAGCAAAACAATGATACAAGCGCTGTTAAAGTTGGGTTGTCCATTTTATTATCACTGTACTTTTTAACACTATCCGCATTAATGAGGCTTCGTAATTTTTGATAAGCCGGTGCAGCAGATTGATTAGTGAATTTAATTTCATCCAAAATTCTACCGCTGTAAATTTTAAAAAGCATTATCTGCGATTCAGGGTAGTTGTAATCACTAAATAATTTTATAGCTTCGTCAATTTTGGATTTCTTAAAGGCAGCAATTCCTTTCTCATAAATATTTTTAGCTGAGTTTATAAATGCCTGTCTCCTTATATTGCTTTTTATTAATTCATCAATTTGATCATTTTTAACCCGGAGTGTTAATTCACAAATGGTACCTGGTTTGCCCTTCATTAAATTTACCGCTTCCTCCCTTGTCATTTTTGCAGTTGGCTTTCCGTCAATGGCAACAATGGTGGTAACGGTATAATTTACTTTTACTCCTATTGATTTTGTAAAAGCTCCATTAGGATCAATGTAAATAAATCTGATTTCCAAAGAGTCCGGATTGTTTGTTTTAAAAATCCAATCAAAACCCAACTCACTGGTATTAGTGAGATTTTGATAAAATAAAAAATACTCATCAAATACAATTGGGTCACTGGTTAAAGCTATCGCATTATCCAGTGCGTTTTTATTTTTATCTGAATGCTGTGCAATAATATCGCCATACATGGTAGAAATAATTAGCAGCAATAATATTCTTTTCATTCGTAAATTGTATTTACTCCGAACATTTAAATTCAATTTCAGCAGCTGCATCATTAAATTTTTCTTTTATATATTTTGCTTCTTTGCAAGCTGCGGCTTTGTCGTCCATTTTAAAATATATACTGGCCCTAACCAGGTAAAAGTCTTTTCCTTCCGGCATAATGGCAATAGCTTCATTTACAAAAGCCAGCGCTTCTGTATATTTTTTGTCTTCTGTTAAAAATGTAGCTTTTAAAACTTTAGCATTCAAATCATCCGGATACTTGTTTGCATAGTCAGTTAATATCTTCCATGCCATATTTCTGTCGCCACATTTTTTTTGGATATAAATATAAGTTCGGGTAAATGAGATTGTTTCAGGTTTGATTAAAGAATACCCTTTTTCCGCAAGCTCTATAGCTTTTGGGCAATTGTTATCATCCAAATATTCATAGGCATGATTAAAATACACCCTTGCATTGGCAGAAGCCAGTGTTACAGCTTCGGTAAAATATAATTCCCGTTCCACAATCGGCATACGCTCTTTAAATTCAGCTGTATATACATCTGTAGGAAATTCAGATAAGAAATCTGCTGCATTAGTTTTATACAACTGCTTTAAATCGGCAATGGCTTCTGTGTGTTTTTTTAATTTGGCCTTACATAATATTTTGGTGACTGTATTAAAAGTGTCATTCGGTGTTCGGGCAAGTACCTGGTTACATAATAGAATAGTTTTAGCAAAATATCCCTTTGAATACGCATCATTGATTTGTGTTTTCAACTGTTCAGTAGTAATTATTTTTCGTACTACCGGCACTGGCTTTTTTGTTGTTTGTGCTGCCGAATTTTCACACATAAATATGCTAAAAGCAGTAAACAAAATATATTTCATCTTTACAAATTGCCTTATCATTTTACTTATTTTTAATTTTACTAATTATTTTCCCGGCCTGTTTAAGAATGCCTATTGTCAATATTGCCACCATCAGCCAAAATAAAAATGGGTACTTTACTCTGTACTCATTAATGATTATTGTAACAATATATTTGCCTTTTTCTAGAACACTCATTTTACTCCATGGCACAAACTCAGTTTTTGCCAGCTGTATTTCATTACTGTCTGTTTTTGCAATACCGATATGGTATTTTTTTAATGAATCAAGTGAAATAATTTTTATATGTGCAGTATCCTGAGCATATATAAAACCAACTAAGCACATCATTATAATTAAAAGCAATTGTTTCATTCAGGGCCTGTTTTGTTTGGGCAAAGTGTTATTTTAAGAATTTTCAAATCTATAATATTGTTGTAAGAGCAACAATACCCGCAGCAGGGTATATTAATTAGACTCTTTTTTAATGTAAAAATATCTTGCTCCTAAATACTTTCTTTCATCATATGTATACACTATTACTTTATAGTTATCGCTGTATACAATATTTGAAAGTTTTATATAAAAATCTCTCCACTTTTTGCTTATACCACAACAAGGAATAATTAAAGAATCAACAACAATTGTATCCCGCCTGATTTCAATAAATAATTTATCATATTCAATTTTATCCCCCCTGTACAAAAATCCTACAATTCGTATATCAGTACCATTAATAATAAACCCGGCTTTGCCGCTAACTGCAGAATTTTTATTAGTGCCTACTGAAACCTGATAATTATCAGTCCATTGATAATTTATTTGCGAAAAAGCAATTAATGCAACAGCATTAAGCAAATAAAATAAAAATAATTTTTTCATACCCAAATATTAAAGTGTTAACTATAATTAATTTCATTACTCTTTCAGTTCTCTTATTAAAGCCTGAATTATCTCTTTATAGCTATTATCATTTGGATCCAATTTATGGAGTGCTTCAAAATCAGCTAAAGCAGCTTTATAATTTTTTAATCCATAATATAAAGTGCCCCTGTTTCTTAGGTATATGTCATTGTATTTGGGCTGCAATTCGTAGGCTTTAGTAAAATCTTTAATAGCTCCTTCGTAATTTTTAAGTTCAAAATGCTTTATTGTTCCATTAAGATTATAGTAAAAATCATCTTTGGAACCAAGTAATGCCGCAGTATCATAACATCCAGAGGCTGCTTTAAAATCCTTTTCATCATAATAAGCATTTCCTAAATCAACAAAGTATACCGGGTTTTTGCCATCTGCATAAGCTGCATAGCGTAAATATTGTTTGGCAATATTGTTCATTCGTAATCTGTTAAAAATAACACCTGCTTTATTATAAAGCACCGGATTTTTAGGTTGCATCATGATGCATTTTTGATAACTCATAACAGCCTGAGAAAGATGATTCTTAATTTCAAACGAATCCGCTCTGTTCATAAAAAATTGAAAAGCATTTTGCGGGGTAAAGCCAATTTTTTCGTACTCAGCCTTTAAAAATGGGTCAAGCCTTTGCAATTCTTTTTTCGAATCGGCATCATTGGGGTTTAACATAGTGGCAAAGCCATAATCATCATAAGCAGCTGCATAATTTTTAATTGAATTATAACAATCTGCACGGGCTAAGTAATAGTCTACATTTGCATTATCCAGCCTGATAGCATCGTTATAATCAGCCAATGCCGATGCATAATTTTTTGTTTCATTGTGAATTGTTGCCCTCACTATATAGTACCTCCCTTCGCTTTTATTTATTGCAATGCTTTGGGTTATATTATTAATGGCCGCTGAGTTATTGGACCTTAAATAATTTATTAAGGACAAATACATATATGATTCATCATCCTTTGGGTTTAGTTGCACGGCTTTATTAAAATCTGCAAAAGCATTTACAGTATCTTTTAAATGATTTAGATAAAGCTTTCCTCTGGTTGAAATGTATGCAGCACTATTGGGCTTTAAAGCTACAGCCTGGCTTATCATTTTTAACAAGCCATTCCCTTCTCTCGAAAAATCTACACTGCTATTTTCAATTCCATTAATGCCAGCTACAGTGGCGAAATAAAGCGAAGAATCTGTTTTATAAAAATCCACGGCAGTAGTATAAAATTCATAGGAGTTTTTATAATCTCCCATCTTGAATAAAAGTCTGCCTAAATCGTAACAGGTTTTGAAATAATAAAAGCCAACAATCGGGTCATCTAAATGGTACCCACTGTAATCATTTTTGTTCCAAACTACCCAATAGTATACCTTGATAGCATCTTCATATTTATTATCTTTTTCAAAATCATTTCCCATCATATTCCTTACAACCACCTTTTGTATTGTTGATCGCCAGGCTTTTGTTTTAGTAAAATCATCAAGAAAAGACAGGTATTCTGCTCTTGAATATTCTTTTCCCTGTAAAATCTCTAATTGCCTCATTACCCTCATATTCTCTAAGAAAAGGGTAGGATTTGCTGGCTTTTGAACGGCTGGATCAGTTAACGGATCGTATGCTATTTGCGCAAATAATACACCGTTGAATAAGATTGCTGCAAAGAAAATAAGTATTTTTTTCATTCTTATTTTTTAATAAAAATTTAGTACTCTTTATGTAATGGATTGAAAATAAATATATAGATAGCGCTAAATACCATTGAGGCCGCAAAAATTAAAAGGCCCAGGCCAAAATTCCAAAGTACAACACCTAGAACCCCTAAAGCAAGGCTAACTAAAAGTACTATTGTGAGCAAAGACGATCCTTCCCCATTCTTTCTTTTGAAAGAGAACATTGATTTCAGCTTCAGTTTCATCAACTGCCACATCATTTTATTTTTTGCCTTTCGAAATTGTTTTTTTGTAAAATGATGTGCTGCAATGGCAGCAAAAGGCAAAAGCAACAAAGGAGAATAGTCGGCAGCAGGTTCTGGTGTATTATTAAGCGGATTGACTGCAATAATTGTTTGATGTGTCATATGAACTGATTTTCATTTTATTCAGTAAATATCTTGTTACTCAGCCTAAGTGGCAATACCCCCTGTGGGGCATATTATAAAAAAGGCCCTTAAAAGGGCCGGGGTATGCACCATTAAATTTTTCAGATCCACTTATTTTTAAGGCTGATTTGTAATGCCTCTACTTTGCTGCTTACATGCAGTTTACGGTAAATATTTTTCATGTGCTGGCGCACTGTATGTTTACTTAAAAAAAGTTCTTCTGCAATTTGTGCGTATTCTTTCCCTTCCATATTGCACTTTAGTATTTCTTTTTCTCTTTCGCTAAGGGGCTCAAATTCATTTGCTGCAATTGTCTTTTCTGCTGCAGGCGGAGTTGTAAATGAGGTGAGCCATTTCCATGCCTTACGTGCAATACCCGGGCTCATAGGAGCCCCTTCATCCTGATACACCTGATATATGGCATCAATAATATTTTGAGCAGTGGCTTCTTTTAATAAATAACCATGTGCCCCCGCCTTAATAGCGTTAAATATTCTTTCATCATCATCAAACACAGTAAGCATAATAAACTTTACCCCTGGAAACAGTGGTGCGGCACGCTGCACTGTTTCAATACCGTTTAGTTCATGCATCTCTATGTCCATCAGTACCACATCGGGCTTTTGCTGAGCAGCTTTCATTTTTTTAATAAACTCTATCCCATCCCCCGCCTCCATAATAACTGAAACATCATTTTCAATTGACGCAAGTTTTTCTTTAAGTGATAGCCGCAAATATGGTTTATCATCAACAATTGCAATAAGCATGTAACAAAAATTAAAAATTAATTTATATTTTTCTATACCCTCTGTATGGCATTTCGCATTTTGACTCGTTATATTTTTATGGTAACTGTAGTTCCTTTATCTGTGGCTGTATTTATAAACAAGGTCGCTTTAACAGCATTTGCTCTTTGTTGTATATTCTTCAGGCCATAATGCCCTTCTTCATTAATTTTATTTACATCAAAGCCAATCCCAAAGTCCTGAATACAAATTTCAAAATTGTTTTGCTGCGTTTTTCCTTCCAAACGTAATATTTTACTTTCAGAATATTTACAGGCATTGGCAATAACCTCCTGACAAATACGAAAAAGCTGTAAGGCTTCATTGGAGTTAAGTGTTTGCTGAAACAAAAAATCTTCTGTTACCTGCAATTGTATGCCCTGATATGATTGTAAGTAGCGCTGAGCATAATCAATCAGCTTATCAAAAAAATCCTGAGCTGTTACCTCTTCCTTATTCAATATCCAGATAGCTTCTCTTAAAGTTTGCAATAATTGTTTTGATACGCCTTTTACCTTTTCAATACTATCATCAATATGCTGTTGCTTTTTAAAATTAATTTCCAAATTCTCAACATTGTTAGAAAGCAAAGCCATTTGTGATCCCAGATTATCGTGCAAATCACGGCTTAATCTTTCTTTTTCATTCTGTATCTGTTGCTGCATTTTTAATATGGCTAATTTTCTGCGGTATTTTCTTTTATTTAAAGAATATAAAACCGTTCCAATTAAAAACAAGCTTGTAAAACCAAGCCCCCATCTAAACAGAGCCGTTTGATACCATGCAGGCACAATAGAAATTTTAATTATCAGGGGAGTTGTACTCCAAACCCCATTATGATTGGCGCCCTTCACCAATAAGGTATATTCACCGGGAGGTAAAATATAATTTACTTCGTTATTATTTGTAGGTAACGACCATTCGGCCTGATACCCTTTTAAATAATAACTAAACTGATTTACAGAAGAATTATAAAAATCCATCACAGAAAAGGAAAAAGAAAGATTGTTTTTATCATAAGGTGCCGAAAGTGAGATAGACCCATCTGCATTTTTAGTAAAATCGTAGTTGGAATAATTTACTTTTAAATCTGCAAGATGAATGGCAGAAATACTGGTATCCTCATCAAATTCATTTGGATTAAAATAGTCGATCCCTTCTAAACCTGCAAAATAAAAATTGCCATTGGGATGTTTCAAAAAACCATTTGTATTAAACTCGTCATTTAGTAACCCGTTTGATTGGGTAAATGATTTAACAGTAAAAGAACTGTCTATCCGCATCAATCCTTTATTACTGCTGCACCATGCACGGTTTTTTTTATCAAATAAAATTCCATAAACAAAGCTGCTGGAAAGCTCATTTTGCTCTGTTAATATTTTAAGGAGTGAGCCATTTTTTAAAATAAAAATGCCCGCCTCAGTTGCTGCCCAAAATCTGCCAAGTTGGTCTTTAGCAATATATTTTACATGTACTCCAGAAGTTGCTTTTACGGGAATAAAATTTCCGGATGTGCTGGTAAACAGGCCATTGGTAGTACCTAATAACCAGCTATTATTGTCCAAAGGATAAAAAGATGTAATGCTTTTTTCTGCTGATATTTCGCAAACTGTTTCAAAATTGAGTGTAGTATTTTTTACTGTTAGCTTGAGCAGCTGGTTAAAATGATTAAAAATAAAAGTGTTACTGTCCAGTTGAAAAATCTGAAGATCAAAAATATCATTCAATACCCTTTGAGATGTTGGTATATTACTGGTAATATCTTTAACCGATGCTGTTTTACTATTTAACAGCAAGACATGGCCATTTGTGGTTAAAAGCAGAAATTCTTTACCATTAATCATTTTTAAAGCCCTTATTGTATTGGGCAAATTACTGCCCGGAGATGTTTCTAATACTGGTGAGCTGAAGGTTTTAAAAAATTGCCCCTTTTCATTATAAGCGTTGATGAATTTTCTGTAAGCAGAAACATATATATTATTTTCGCGGTCATTTTGCAGCCCATATATCAGAACATCTTTATTGCTTTTAATAAAAGTTTTAAAAGGATGCTCCACATTTTTTATGCAAACAATACCTCCCTTCCCTGATTGCGAAAACCAAATATTTTTTCCGGCATCCACTATCATTCCGGTTACCAGACTGAAATCAATATTTTTTTCAATTAAATCAGACAGCGGATGTTTTTGCAGTTCGGATGTTTTTGTATTATAGGTACAAACTCCTTTATTATTGATAAGTAATACGTAATCATATAATGAAGTTCTTGCAGAGGCTGTAACAGTATATATTTTCCCATTCTGGCTAATTTCAGGATTGGCACTGCCAGAAAAAAAATTAAACAGCGTGTATATATTTTTCTCTATGCCATTAACAGCTTCATCTGTAATATGATATTTCTTAAAAGAAATTGCATTGGCTTTGCTAAAATAATTGAAAATGCCACAATTTTTAACCGGCGAGCGGGCTATTAAAGCGGTTAGGGAATCGGGAAAAATATTATTTGAGAATACAAAATCATGTTCAACTGTGAAGGTGTTTTTATTTACAAGAAAAAAATGATCAGCTCCCGCGACCCATACATAGGCACTGTCCTCTGCAAATGGCTTTAAGGCGGTATAAAAATTATCTATTTTTATTGTTGCAAACCGGCCATCGATTTTTCTTTTTACCGAAATAACTGTATTATGACCTACCCATATATTTCCATTGGCATCCTCATACAAATGCCGGCAGGTATTTTCACTAAGGCTGCCAGGGTCTGATAATTTTTTTTTAAACGTTTTAAAGCCGTACCCATCATAGCGTTGCAATCCATCTGATGTGGCCGCCCATAAAAATCCTTCTCTGTCAAAAATAATGTCATTAACAGAATTTATACTCAACCCCTGTTTGGCAGTAATTACAGATACAGAATCGCCAGACTGAGAAAGTCCTGTGGCAGAAATACTAATTATACAAATGAAGAAGCAAAACAGGTTATAAAAATACTTTTTCATTAAATGCTGTAATTTTCTGCAGATTATTTTTTATAGTAATTATAAAGATAGGTGTTCTGCAATATTGTTTTATACAATAAAAAAGGCCGCAATAATAGACTGCCCCCAAAAAGTTAGACACTTAATGGGGGCATTTTTATGAATAAAAGA
>JBAXET010000043.1:0-20505 GCA_037140275.1 Ferruginibacter sp.
TACTCAGCTGCCACTTACTAAAAGCAGTGATACATTCCGTTTGGTTAGTGTGGGCGCCTTACGCAAGGGCAAAAATTATTTGTACCTGATCGAAGCCTTTAAAAAAATAGATCACCACAATATTGTACTGGATATTTATGGTGAGGGCCCCGAAAAAGAAAACCTTCAGCTTGCAATTGATCAGGCAAAACTGCCCTTTGTTTTAAAGGGACAGGTAAATAATATTCATGAAATACTTACACAATACGATCTGTTTGTAATGCCTTCTATGTTCGAAGGGTTTTCATTAAGCGTACTGGAAGCCATGGCAGTGCAATTGCCCCTGTTATTAAGCGATATTCCTTCTTTTAGAGAACAATGCGCAGATACCGCTGTATATTTCAACCTCAACGATCCCGCTGATTTCGCCATACAACTGAATCATTTGATGCTGGATAAAATATTCAGGGAGCAATTGGCGTTTGCTGCAAAACAAAGGGTAATAAATAATTTTACATTAGCGCATCATATGCAGGGACTAAACAACATTTACGAGGAGGTTTTAGGCAATCAATAAATGGGCAACGGAAAAAAAATATTATTCATTTCATACGATGGTATGACTGACCCTTTAGGGCAGAGTCAGGTAATACCTTATTTACAGGGACTAAGTAAAAATGGCTATACCATATATTTACTCAGCTGCGAAAAAAAGCAGGTCTTTGCACAGAATAAGCCCGTTATAGAAAACCTGTTACAGCCTTTTGATATTACCTGGATTCCGCTTTCCTACACTAAAAGTCCGCCTTTACTATCTACACTGGCAGATATTATTAAACTAAGGCGGGCAGCAAAAAAAATTCATCTATCCCATAAATTGGATATGGTACATACCCGGCCCGGTGTACCTGCATTAGTAGGATTATGGTTGAAGAAAAAATTTGGCATCAAATTTTTAAATGATATCAGAGAGTTTTATGCCGATAGCAGGGTGGATGGTAATATGTGGAATATTAAAAACCCCTTGTTCAAACTGGTATATCAGTATTTTAAAAAACAAGAGTCGAAGCAGGTTAAAGAAAGCGATGGTATTGTTTGTTTAACCTATGCTGCCGAAAAAATAATTCATACCTGGCCCGAGTATAACAAAGCCGTTCCGCTTGAAGTAATCCCCTGCAGTGCCGATCTTGAGCTGTTTAATCCGGATCACATTCCCGAAAGCGAAAAAGAAGCCGCAAGAACTGAACTGGGCATCAGTAAAACTGATATGGTGATCAGTTACCTGGGTTCAATAGGAGGCTGGTACCTTACCGATGAAATGTTGCAGTTTTGTAAAGTCCTCAGCGATACTATTCCCGCGGCTAAATTTTTATTTATCTCCCCGCACCGGCACGAGGATATTAAAGCGGCCGCCGCAAAGCACCAAATCGATATCAGTAAAGTAATCACCCAAAAAGCCAGTCGTAAGCAGGTGCCGGTATTCCTTTCTTTAAGCCAGTGCTCTGTTTTTTTTATTAAACCCTGTTATTCCAAACAATCTTCTTCTCCCACCAAGCATGGCGAAATTATGGCCATGGGTATTCCATTAATTACAAATAGTGGGGTAGGTGATGTGGAAATGATCGTGAATCGATTTCATTCCGGAATTGTGTTGCATAGTTTTGATGAACAAGAATATAAAAAAGTAGCCATTGCAATTGCTGCAGGCATTAACTGGAATACCGAAGAAATACGCAGGGGTGCCAATGAGTTTTATTCGCTGGAGCTTGCAGTAGAAAAATACACCAGGATTTATAACAATATATTGTTGCATTAAATTATTATTGCATTTTAACAGATAGCTTTTACAACAGATGAAAAAATATTTGATTATTGGGGCAGGATTTTCAGGAACAGTATTGGCGCATCAGCTTTGTAAAAATGCAGATTGTACAATCGATATCTGGGACGAAAGGGATCATATTGGCGGAAATTGTCATACCGAGCGGGATAAACAAACCGGCATAATGGTTCACCAGTACGGCCCTCATATATTTAATACCGATAAAAAAGAGATCTGGGATTTTGTGAATAGCCTGGTAGAGTTCAGGCCCTATGTACACCGTGTAAAAGCCATGAGTAAGGGTAAAATATACTCTTTGCCGGTTAACCTGCATACCATTAACCAGTTATTTGGCAAATCGTTCACTCCCGCAGAAGCCAAAGCTTTTTTAGAAACACTGGCCGATACCTCAATTGAAGACCCGCAAAATTTTGAGGAGCAGGCCCTGCGCTTTATTGGAAAGGAATTGTATTATGCCTTCTTTTACGGCTATACTAAAAAACAATGGGGCTGCGAGCCCACCGAATTGCCGGCTTCTATTTTAAAAAGAATTCCGGTAAGGTTTAATTACGATGATAATTACCATAGCAATATATATACCGGCATTCCTGTTGACGGCTATACTGCGGTAATTGAAAAATTAATTGATCATAAAAACATTACTGTCTCCCTCAATAAAAAATTTGATCCCTCCACTGATGTAAGCGGCTATGATCATGTATTTTATACTGGCCCAATTGATGCTTATTTTGATTATAAATACGGCAGACTGGGTTACCGTACCGTAACTTTTGAAGCACATTATGCCGATGGCGATTATCAGGGCGTAACACAGATGAACTATTGTGACGCTGATGTACCTTATACCCGTATTGCCGAACCCAAGCATTTTACTTACTGGGAGCAGCACGATAAAACCATTTATTTTAAAGAATTCAGTAAAGAAACCACCCCGTCAGATATACCATATTACCCTAAAAGGCTGGCAGCAGACAAAAGTCTTTTACTGCAATACCGTGCCGATGCAGAAGCATTGAATAAAGTATCTTTTTTAGGCCGCCTGGCCACTTACCGCTATATGGACATGCACCATGTTATTGGCGAAGCCCTGCAATATGCCCAATCTTTCCTTGATGCGATGTCTTCCAACAGCAAAGCCCCGGTATTCCCCAACACCGAAGTATAGAATAAAATTGCCATCGGGGGCAATAACTGAACTATAGCGCCGTTATAGTAATGTCCAAATCTTATTTAAAACCAAATACTCCAGTCCTATGGAAAAGGTTATAGCTGTGGTTGTTACATACAACCGTCAGGCACTCCTTTCAGAATGTATCACCGCCCTGCGCAATCAAACCCGCAAGCCAGATGCCATTTTAATTGTAAATAATGGCAGTACCGATAATACTCAGCAATGGCTGGAGCAACAGTCTGATTTACTTTTCATCAATCAAAAAAATGTAGGTTCAAGTGGTGGATTCAGCACCGGCATTAACTGGGCGTATAAAAACAAATACTCCTGGATATGGTGTATGGACGATGACGGGTATCCTAAAGCAGATGCTTTAGAAAACCTGCTGGCAGCAGATGATGGTAACCTGAGGTTATACAATTGTGCTGTAATTGATAAAGAAGACAAAAAATCTTTTGTATGGAAAACAGGTGAATTTAAAACCCTGGATGAAGTACAGGATAATATTATAGAAGGCATTGGTCATCCCTTTAACGGTACCATGCTGCACCGCAGAATTATTGAAAGAGTGGGTGTTCCTCAACCAAAATTCTTTTTGTGGGGAGATGAAACGGAGTATTATTACAGGATAGTAAAACAAAATAAAATACCTGTTTGCACTGTTGCCAGCAGCGTACATTATCATCCTGCTTCAGCATTTTCTTATAAACAAGATTGGGATTATACCAGTGCCTGGAAAATGTACTTTTATGTACGTAACAGGTTTCATATACATAAGGCAAAATTCAGCAACAAGCTGGTAGCTGCAATTAACTATGCCTGTTTTTTAGCTGCATTTGCAGGTATTGTACTGTTGTATCAAAAAACCAACAAACTTAAGAAACTCAACTTTATTTTTTGGCCTGCTATTGATGCCATTAAAAATAATTTTACTGCCACCCCAACGCTGATTTTAGAAAAACTTAAAATTCAGTCAGAACCCGGCTTTCAAAATTCATTTATCAGTTCATTCAGAAATTTCATGAGCTTACTGCTTAACCCAACTGGTTCACTGGTTAAAAAGATTCAGCCCAGATAAGATATTAAACCCTCGAAAACTACAATCCTACAGCCTGCTTATTAAGCAGGCTTTCTTTTTTCTTTAAGGCCGCATCCTGTATCAGAAAAATAGAGATTACATAAAAAGGCATGCAGGGAATTTTATAGCGGCATAATGTGCCAAAGTTTAAAGTGGTGGCGCCAACAAACAGCGCAAATATGATGGAAAATAAAAAACAATACATGGCCAGTGGATTTTTTGTCAGGGTTTGAAAAACTGTTTTTAATCCTGCTTTGTAAAATACAGAAATCGTAAATATCAGCAGAGTCATACCCTCCAGCGAAGAAAGTAATGTGGTTAGCTTTCTCGATTCCCATATAAAAGGCCTGAAAAAAGTAGTGCCAATAAATATCGGTGCCATTTTAACTAATCCCCCGATACTACCGTCGAACTCGCTGCCATAGCTGAACATCGATCCTCCTTTGCCGGCCTGATTTTCGTAAGCATCATTTTGTGCCTTTATATTTTGAGCCAGCCCATCTGCAGCATATTGCCCCATTTCTCCGTTGAGCTTGCTCATGATTTGCGAAAAAGCCAGCATACTGCCAATAATAAGTGCCGGTGCCAGAAACAGTTTCAGCATTTTACTGTTTACCATATTTACATTACGCAGAATAAGGTATAAGGTAAAGAAGGGTACATAAGAGATGAGGATATAAGGTTTGATCATCCAGAGCAAATACCCAAAAAAAACAAGCAGGAAACTGCTTTTAATAAAATCGGTTTTCTTTACCAGTAACTGGTTTAATGAAAAAGTAATCCATCCTATAGAAGCAATACAAATACTGTCTTTTAATATACCCGAACTCCAGAATACAAAAGTAGGCAGGTATAAAATAGCAATGGCCAGTTTACGGTGCAAATGCGGATACTGCTCATAAAAGAACTGGTATAATTTCCATGCACCGGTAAAAGCAATTAATGAAAATACCAGGTTGGTAAGCAGGTATTTGCCCAATGTAAAAAAAGATACCAGGGCCACAATACGAGCCACCATAAAATTGCCTTCTGTTCTAAAATATCCTTTGTTAAAAGGGTCTCTTAAAAGGGATTCATCAAAGTTTTCGGCACTGGTGAATATTCTGGAAAAGTTGGCAAAATTTTTAAGCGACAGGTCATACATTTGCTTTCCTTCCACCTGATACAATACAAAAGAATCGCCTGTAGAAATTTTCCAGTTAAAAAAAGCAAATACCAGTACAATCAATGATTTAATCCAAAAGCCCTGGGCATGGTAATACTGCAGCACCGGATCGGTATATTTTTTCCTTGCCGATTTAAAAATATAATAAAAGAAGGCCAGGTAAAGGGGATAAAGTAAAAATTCAAATACGCCCATGAAAACTATTAGTTAATGTATGCTGTATAAAACCCAACCTGCTTAAGGCAGTTCCTTTCTGCCAACTCAAATTTATCTTAAATTCTAATTTTTCTTTCAATAATATGCAGTTATTTTTGAGGACTCTAAAATAACCCCGCAAAGTTTAACTATACATTGCATTTAAACAACACACATAAAAAATTAATCCGGATCACTACCGTTCCCATGGCGCTTCGTTATTTATTGCCCGGGCAAATGCAGTTTATGAAACAAAACGGGTTTGATGTACTGATGATCAGTGCCGATGGTCCCGAATTGAATGAGGTTATTGCAAATGAAGGGTGCAGGCATATAGTGGTGCCCATGACAAGAAAGATCACCCCCTTACAGGATATGAAATGCCTGCTTCAGTTAATACGCATTTTTAAAAAAGAAAAACCTGATATTGTACACAGTCATACACCCAAGGCAGGATTGCTGGGGATGCTGGCAGCAAAATACTGTGGTATAAAAATAAGGATACATACGGTGGCGGGTATGCCATTAATGGTAGAAAAAGGGTTTAAACTAAAGCTGCTCAGTGGTATTGAAAAACTTACTTATTGGGCAGCAAATGAAGTATGGCCAAACAGCAATTCTTTATACCTGTATATTGAAACGCATGCTTTTACTTCAGTAAAAAAACTTCGCATCATCGGTAAAGGATCTACCAATGGTATTAATATCAGCCGTTTCAGTAAAAGTGTACTGGATCAAAACATCATTCAGCAGGTAAAGACATCCATACAATATGACGACAGATTTACTTATCTGCTTTGTATTGGCAGGCTGGTAGCCGATAAAGGAATTGTAGAGCTGGTAAATGTATATACTGCTATTCAAAAACAACAGCCACAGTTAAAACTAATAGTAGTAGGTGATTTTGAAAACAGCTTAGATCCGCTGCCTGAAGCAACTTTACAACAAATACAAAAACATCCGGGCATCATTCATATCAAATGGACGCAGCAGGTAGAATACTTTATGGATATGGCCAACCTCTTTGTTTTTCCATCGCACAGAGAGGGATTTCCCAATGTGCTGTTGCAGGCAGGCGCTATGCAATTACCCATTATTTGCAGCCGCATTCCCGGCAATATTGATATTGTTACGCATCAGCAAACGGGGCTTATATTTGAAAGAGCAAACGAAGTCATGATGCAGGAACAAATTGAGTATGCGCTAACCCATCGGCAACAGATGACCGAAATGGCAGCACAACTGCAACAGATTGTAACTGCCGATTACCGAAGGGAAAATATCTGGCAAAATATTCTTGTAACTTATAATTCATTATTACATTTAGCTCATCAATAAATTTAACTCATGATACTTATTGGTTACTCCGGTCATGCTTTTGTAGTGTATGGCATATTAACTGCCGCAGGAAAAAAAGTAACCGGCTATTGCGATACTGAAGTAAAGCCATACAATCCTTTTGCATTAAATTATTTAGGCACCGAAGACAGTGATGCTGCACTTGCAGCCTTTAAACAAAACGGTTGTTTTGTTGCCATTGGCAATAATGTGATCAGAGAGAAAGTGCATCAAAAGCTATTGCAAAAAAATTGCCCTCCGGGTAATGCTATTCATCCTTCTGCAGTAATAGATCCTTCTGCAATTATTGCAGCGCAGGGTGTAATGATAGCTGCTACTGCAGTTGTTAATCCTTTAGCATCAATTGGCACAGGGGTTATTTGTAATACAGGAGCCATTATAGAACACGAATGTGTGGTGGGTGATTTTGCGCATATTGGCCCGGGTGCTGTATTGTGCGGCAATGTAAAAGTGGGGAATTACTCATTTGTTGGAGCCAATGCAGTGGTTCGTCAGGGAATAACTATTGGCAGCAATGCTATGATAGGTGCCGGTGCGGTGGTGGTAAAAGATGTTCCGGATAATACCACGGTAACCGGTGTTCCGGCCAAATAAAATAATATCAATTTATCGTTTAATAAGTCGCTAACTGCAAACGGTTCTTCTTACCTTTGCAACGCAAAAAAATCATTACTTATGAAGGTATTAGTTACCGGCGCCGCCGGATATATTGGTTCTGTTTTAGTACGCCAGTTATTGAACAAAGGATATCTTGTTCGTGGTTTTGATAATTTAAATTTTGGAGGTGATGCATTGTATGATGTGATGCTGAATCCAAAGTTTGAATTTTTAAAAGGTGATGTACGCAATGCCGATGATGTGGCTAAGGCCATTGTTGGTATAGATGCTATTGCACACCTTGCAGCAATTGTGGGAGACCCGGCATGTAAAAAATTCAGCGATGATGCCAGAACTACCAATTGGGATGGCAGTGTGGCTTTATTTGAAGCGGCAGAAAAAGCAGGCGTTAAACGTTTTGTTTTTGCCAGTACCTGCAGCAATTATGGTAAAATGGCTGATCCGGATTCTTTTGTTACCGAAACATCAGAACTGAACCCGGTGAGTTTATATGCAGAACTAAAAGTGAAGTTTGAGAACTATATCATGAACGACAGAAAAGATACTGCTATGTGCAGTACTGCGTTGCGTTTTAGTACCGTATATGGATTTTCGCCACGTATTCGTTTCGACCTTACCGTTAATGAGTTTACCAGAAATGCAGCAGTAAAAGGAGAACAGGAAATTTGGGGTGCACAATTCTGGAGGCCTTATTGCCATGTAGATGATTTGGCCCGTGCAGTAATACTCATAATAGAAAGCGATGCAACAAAAGTAAAATCAAATGTATTTAATGTAGGCGCTACCGAAGAGAATTACAATAAGGGTATGATCATTGAAGAAGTTTGTAAAGTAGTACCCAATGTACAGGTGAATTATGTAGAAATGAATGAAGATCCACGCGACTACCGTGTAAATTTCGATAAAATAAAAAATGAACTGGGTTTCACCATTACCAAAACGGTACCAGATGGCGTAAAAGAAATTTACACCTTAATGAAAACAGGTATCATTGATGATGCGTACGGACCAAAATTCAGAAACATTTAATTCAAATAAGTTCTTTTTTAAATTGCTCCAATCTTTAGGCTGGAGCAATTTTTTTAAAGTAGATTTGTTCTGCAAAAATTAAAACTATCAACATGCTTTTACTTTCAGGGCCTAATATGGGCGGCAACGAATTAAAATATGTAACAGAATGTATTACCACCGGCTGGGTAAGCAGTGTGGGCGCTTATGTAGATCAGTTTGAAAAAATGAGTGCCGAATTTGCCGGTACCAAATACGCTGTAGCCACCAGTAGTGGCACTACCGCATTGCATATTTGTTTAGTGCTGATGGACGTACAACAAAATGACCTGATCATTGCACCTAATATCACTTTTATAGCTACATTAAATTCAATAAAATATACCGGTGCCGATCCTGTTTTAATTGATACCGATGAAAAAACCTGGCAGATGGACCTGAATCTGCTGGAAGAATTTTTAACCAACGAAACTGAGCAGCGTAATACTGTTTGTTACCATAAAAAAACAGGCAGAAGAATTCCGATAATTATGCCGGTGCATGTACTGGGCAATATCTGCGATATGGATCGCTTACTGGCTCTGGCCGCAGCCCATAATCTTACCGTAATTGAAGACAGTACTGAGGCATTGGGCAGCTATTATAAAGGCAAACATGCAGGAAGTTTTGGATTGATGGGTGCCTTCAGTTACAATGGCAATAAAATCATAACCACCGGTGGTGGGGGCATGATAGTTACCAATGATGAAGCACTGGCTAAAAAAGCAAAGCATCTTACCACACAGGCAAAGAGCGATCCCTTTGAATATTTACATGATGAAATAGGATACAATTACCGTTTGGTAAATGTGGCTGCTGCAATGGGTGTGGCTCAAATGGAACAACTGCCGGGCTTTATCAAACGCAAATATGAGATCATTGATTTTTATAAAAATGAATTGCAGGGCGTGGGCGATATCAGTTTTCAGCAGGTAAGCGATGATGTTATGCCCAACTGGTGGATGCCTACCATTATGACCAGCAAACAAAAAGAAGTGCTGAAAGCACTAAACGACAGTAAAATGCAGAGCCGTCCTTTTTGGGTGCCCATGAATCAGCTGAGAATGTTTACCGATAATCTGTATTACAATCATAACAACAAATCGAATTATGTATACCAGCATTGCTTAAGTATTCCATGCTCTACCTATATCACTAATGAGGAATTAAAAGCGGTAAGTGATAAAATTAAAGGCTGTTATTAATCTCAGTTGAACGTTGTTGGTTGGTAGTTGATCGTAAAGAGCAATATCATTCCACCAACGAACAACGAACAACGAACAACGACCATGTACAAAATAACCAAACGCATCATCGACATTCTTATCGCAGGCATTGCACTCATCCTGCTTTCTCCTATACTTATTCCTTCAATAATTATACTGTTATTCACCGGTGAAAAAGAAGTATTCTATTTCCAAAAAAGAGTGGGCTATAAAAACAGGTTGTTCAATATCTGGAAGTTTGCCACTATGTTAAAAAACAGTCCCAATATTGGCACCGGCGAAATCACCTTGCGTAACGATCCTCGGGTAACTTCTTTTGGAAAGCTATTACGCATTACCAAAGTCAATGAGCTGCCGCAGATCATCAATGTATTTAAAGGCGATATGAGTATAGTTGGCCCAAGGCCATTGATGGAAGTAAGTGTGCAGTTATATCCTGAAGAGATCCGTACAAAAATTTACAATTGCAAACCGGGTATGACCGGTATTGGATCGCTGATATTCAGGGATGAGGAAAAACTGATTTCTGATGCTGCAGACCCCAAAGCCATGTATGCCACCATCTATCCTTTTAAAGGGGCTCTGGAAATGTGGTACCAGCAACATGCGTCACTTTATACCGATTTTATGATCATCTTTTTAACCGCCTGGTCCATCCTGGTCCCCCAAAACCAGCTGGTATATAAAGTGTTTAAAGACCTTCCCCAAAGAAAAATTTGACAATGTTGACCTTTTTTAGAAGAATTTTTAAACAAAATGGCGAAACAATTGTAATACTGCAACATTAAGCTTTTTGCTATGCATTCATTTACCATTAAAGATCTGGAGAACCTTTCGGGTATAAAAGCACATACCATACGGATATGGGAGCAGCGTTATGGGTTTTTAAAACCTGAAAGAACCGACACCAATATCAGGTATTACAGTAATGAGGAATTGAAAAAAATTCTGAACGTAGCCCTGTTAAATAAATACGGCTTTAAGATATCTCATATCGATAAAATGAATGAGATGGAGATAAAGGAAAAAATACTTTCGCTCAACCAAATGGAAGCACAGCAGGAGCGTATTGTAAACGACCTGATACAATGCATGGTGGATATTGATATTGAAAGACTGGAAACCATTTTAGATAAATATATTGCTTCAAGAGGTGTGGAAAAGGCAATTATACAGATCATTTTCCCCTTTATGGAAAAAATAGGAATTCTGTGGCTAACCAACCATATTAACCCGGCACAGGAGCATTTAGTTACTAATGTTATCAGGCAAAAGCTTATTGTAGGTATAGATGGAATTAAATCCACTTTAAAAGTAAACAAATCGGTGCTTTTGTTCCTTCCGGAAGGGGAGTATCACGAAATGGGTTTGTTATTTATGAATTACCTGTTAAAAAGCAGAGGTGTTACTACAATTTATTTGGGAAGCAATGTGCCATTAAAAGATGTGGAGTATGTGCTTAAATTACGAAACCCTGATTATCTGTATTCTCATTTAACCACAGTAGGGCATAATTTTAATTTTGATAAATTTCTTACCCTCATCACACAAAAATTCTCTGGAACACCTATAATTATATCCGGACAGCTCACCAATACCTATCAAAAAAAGATACACCCGCCACTAAACTTCAAAAGATCCTTCGCCGAAGTGATGGAGTTTGTTGCCACATTTTCAAACAGCCCTTCCTAAAGCATTGATTTTTAATTTGTTTAAGTAAAATATAAAAATATTAAACAAAAATGCTTGCGCTTTGAATTTTCTTGTTTAGCTTTACTTTATAATAGTTAAACAAAAAAAATGTCAGCAGTAGAATTCGACGAAATAGTAATTAATAATTCAGAGTATCTGAAGCCATTTGCAATCACTTTAACCAGAGATAATGAAACGGCAAAAGACCTGATTCAGGAAACCATGTTCCGTGCTTTTGCCAACAGAGAAAAGTATAATGTAGGCACCAATATCAAGGCCTGGTTGTATACCATTATGCGGAATATCTTTATTAATGATTACCGCCGTAAAGCCAAACAGCATACCATACTCGATAACAGCATCAATGATTATTTATTAAACAGCAACCAGCTGTCAGTAGCTAATATCGCTGAAACCAATTTGAAACTAAAGGAAATTCAGCAGGCAGTATATCATCTGCCAGATATTTTCCGCAATCCCTTTATGTTATACTTTGAAGGATACAGGTATAACGAAATTGCCGAAATGCTTAAAGAGCCATTAGGTACCATTAAAAGCCGGATTCATTTCGCACGAAAATTACTGAAAGAACAGATTAGCAGATTTTAAAACATTGCTTTAAATAGCTACCGTTTTAAATTCCAATATCTATAAATTTAATTGTTGAAAAAAGTAGTCATTATAGGAAGTGGATTTGCAGGCTTGTCTGCTGCCTGTTTTTTAGCAAAAGCCGGATACCCTGTAACTGTGCTTGAAAAACAATCTGCTCCGGGCGGAAGGGCAAGACAATTGATAGAAGATGGATTTGTATTTGATATGGGGCCCAGCTGGTACTGGATGCCGGAAGTGTTTGAACGTTTTTTCAACTGCTTTGGAAAGAAAGTATCGGATTATTATCAGCTGAAAAGATTAGATCCTTCATACAGGATTTACTGGCCGGAAGATAAAATGGATGTGCCCGCAAATTATGAGGCTTTAAAAGAGTTATTTGAAAGTATAGAAACCGGTTCAGCCGAAAAGCTGGATCAGTTTATGGCAGAAGCAGCCTATAAATACAATGTGGGTATAAACAAACTGGTGCATAAGCCGGGGCGTTCGCTCACCGAATTTTTAGATGCAGAAGTGATACAGGGAGTATTTAAGCTGGATGTATTTACCAACATGAAAAAACATGTGGGCAAATATTTTAAACATCCCAAGTTGAAAGAAATGATGGAATTTCCGGTATTGTTTTTAGGCGCATTACCGCAGCAAACACCGGCATTGTACAGTCTGATGAATTATGCCGATATTAAATTAGGTACCTGGTATCCCAATGGCGGCATGTACAAAATTGTGGAAGGCATGTATAATTTGGCAAAAGAGTTGGGCGTGCAATTTCAGTTTGATTGTAATGTTAGTGCAATAAATGTAAACCTGGGAGTTGCAAAATCAGTAACTGCTCAAATAACAGCCAACCAGCAACTATCAACCAGCAACTATGATGCTGATATTGTGGTAGGCGCAGCAGATTACCATTTTGTTGAAACAAAGCTGTTGCCGGAGAATTGTAGAACATATAGTGCTGCGTACTGGCACAAAAGGGTGATGGCACCAAGTTGTTTATTATATTACGTTGGGCTGAATAAAAAACTGGATGGGGTTTTACATCACACACTGTTTTTTGATACCGATTTTGAAGTGCATGGCAACGAAATTTATACCCGGCCACAATGGCCAACCGATCCGCTTTTTTATGTAAGTACCCCTTCGGTTACAGATGATTCGGTGGCACCAGAGGGAAAAGAAAATTTATTTTTTCTCATACCTATTGCAGCAGGATTGGAACAGGATACAGCAGCAGTAAGGGATAAATATTTTGATGCGATTGTAACAAGATTTGAAGCAAGAACCGGACAAACAATAAAAGAAAACATCATTTATAAAAAATCTTATGCAGTAAGTGATTTCGTAAATGACTATAATTCTTTTAAAGGCAATGCTTACGGACTGGCCAATACGCTGCTGCAAACTGCCGTATTAAAGCCTTCCATAAAAAGCAAAAAAGTAAGCAACCTGTTTTATACAGGACAATTAACAGTGCCAGGCCCCGGGGTGCCGCCAAGTTTAATCAGCGGCGAAGTGGTGGCAAAAGAAATCGTCAAACAATTTTTGTAATTGCTGACAGTTGCAAAAAAATAAATTTTTTTAGACAGAATATGATGCATCTTTTTAATAACACCAGCCAGTTGTGCAGTAAAATCACTACTGAAATATACAGCACTTCTTTCAGCAGTGCTATCAAACTGCTGCATAAAGACCTGCGCACTCCCATTTATAATATTTATGGATTCGTTCGTTTTGCCGACGAGATTGTAGACACTTTCCACGGCTACGATAAACAGCAATTACTGGATGAGTTTAAAAAGGAAACCTATCTGGCCATTGACCGCGGGATAAGTCTTAACCCGGTATTGCAAAGTTTTCAGCTATGCGTAAATCAGTATAATATCGACAGAAATTTGATTGAAGCTTTTTTTAAAAGCATGGAATGGGATTTGAGCAAAGCTCAATATGATGCAGATGGCTATGCCGCTTATATTTACGGCAGTGCCGAAGTAGTGGGACTCATGTGCCTGTATGTATTTTGTGAAGGAGATAAAGCAATGTTTGAAAAATTACAACCTGCTGCACAATCACTAGGTGCAGCATTTCAAAAAGTAAATTTTTTGCGTGATATAAAAGCCGATTATCAGGAACTGAACCGTACTTATTTCCCCGGCGCAGATTTCAGGAATTTTACGCCGCAGATGAAACAGCAAATTGAAAATGATATTGCTATGGATTTGGCAAAAGCGTATGAAGGTATTCTGCAATTGCCTGTTAAAGCCCGATTTGGGGTTTATGTGGCATATAAATATTACCTGTCGTTATTTAAAAAAATACGCCGTGTGCAGCCTGCAAAAATTATGGAGCAGCGCATTCGGGTGCCGGACTATTCTAAAATGTTTATCCTGTTAAAAGCAGGTTTAAGAACTCAATTCAATCTTTTATAACTTCGCCCTACTAATTCAGGTATTTTGGATAAATTAATTTTAGTGGATGAGCATGATATGCCTGTGGGTACTATCGGTAAAATGGAAGCCCATCAAAAGGCACTGCTGCACCGGGCATTCAGTGTATTTATTTTTAACAGCAAAGGTGAAATGCTTTTACAGCAAAGGGCAGTTAGTAAATACCATAGCGGCGGCTTGTGGACCAACGCCTGCTGCAGTCATCCTTACCAAGGACAGGAAACACTATTTGCTGCAGAAAAAAGATTGCAGGAAGAAATGGGTTTTACAGTAACATTAAATAAAGCTTTCGATTTTGTTTACAAAGCTCCTTTTGATAACGGGCTTACCGAATACGAATTTGACCATGTGTTTACAGGTACCTATGAAGGCGTTATTGCTCCTGATGCTTCAGAAGTAGCCGACTATTGCTATATGAGTATGAGCGATATAAAAAACTCCATACAATCTCACCCTCAAAAATATACCGAGTGGTTTAAAATTGCTTTTCCAAAAATGGAAAGCTATCTTGCAGGTGTTTCAACCAACAGTTAAATTTCATGAGCGGGCGTAAAGCAGTTATTATAGGAAGTGGCGTGGCCGGACTGGCTGCTGCAACCCGTTTAGCTGTACAGGGCTATCAGGTAGAGGTGTTTGAAAAAAACAGTTATCCCGGTGGTAAGCTAAGTGCTTTTGAGCAGGATGGATTTTTATTTGATGCCGGCCCTTCATTATTCACACAACCCCAAAATTTAGTTGATTTATTCGAGCTGGCAGGAGAAGATATAGCCAACTACTTCAGTTATACCCCCGTTGATATCGCCTGTAAATATTTTTACGAGAACGGAAAAGTGCTGGAGGCATTTACCAACCCGGCATTATTTGCCGAAGCATTACATACTCAGCTGGGCGAATCACCTGATGCCATTGCGGCTTATTTAAAAGAATCTGAAAAAGTATATAGAAATATTGGCACCATCTTTTTAAATCATTCTTTACATAAAAGAAAAACATGGTTGCATAAAAGAGTGTTTAAGGCATTGGCTGCAACAAAATACAGCTATCTCTTTAAAACTTTGCATCAGCATAATACTGCAAAATTTGCTTCTCCCGAAGCGGTACAGTTGTTCAATCGCTATGCTACTTATAATGGGAGTAATCCATACAAAGCACCGGGTATGCTCAGTTTAATTCCGCATCTGGAATATAACGAAGGCAGCTTTTATCCTAAAGGCGGTATGGTCAGTATTACTAATGCATTGTATAAGCTGGCAATAAAAAAGGGGGTACATTTTCATTTTGATCATCCTGTACAACAAATCATTCATCACGAAGGGATTGCAAGAGGTATTGTAGTGAATAGTAAAAATATTATCGCAGATATAGTGGTAAGCAATATGGATGTATATTTTACCTATAAGCATTTACTCAACAGCGCTGCCGATGCAAAAAAAGTATTACAACAGGAGCGAAGCAGCAGTGCACTGGTGTTTTACTGGGGCATTAAAAAAGAGTTTACTCAATTACAATTGCATAATATTTTCTTTAGTAAAAATTATGCGGCAGAATTTGATTGCCTGTTTAAGAAAAAAATTTTGTACAACGATCCTACAGTGTACATCAATATAACTGCTAAAATGGAATCCGGCATGGCGCCCGCCGGAAAAGAAAACTGGTTTGTGATGATTAATGTACCGGCGAATACCGGCCAAAACTGGGAACAGTTGGTTCAGGAGGCTAAAAAAAATATTATCGAAAAACTCAACCGCTTACTCCAAACCGATATTGAAGCACTGATAGAAACAGAAACCATATTAGATCCAGTGGTTATTGAAGAAAGAACCGCTTCTTATCAGGGCTCATTATACGGTACCAGCTCCAATTCCAAACTGGCAGCATTTTTACGGCATCCTAATTTTAATACCACTATCAGTAATCTGTATTTCTGCGGCGGCAGTGTGCATCCCGGTGGCGGCATTCCGCTTTGCTTTAAGAGTGCACAAATTGTAAGCGACCTCATTAAAACTCAATTACGTGTTCACTAAATTTTCAAAATACCAGCTGGCTACAGCTATCGCAATTTTATTTCATGTTATAGGCCTTGTTGGTATAACTGTTTTTAAGAGTGAGCTAATCATTCATTTAACAGCGGTAAACCTATTGCTGATGTTTGGGTTACTGATTTGGACACAAAGCAATAAAAATATCGCTTTCTGGATTTTTGTGATTACAACTGCAGTGTTGGGTATGGTAGTTGAAATAATTGGCGTGAATACACAATTACTTTTTGGCTCTTACAATTATGGCACTATGTTGGGCCCACAATTTAAAAATGTGCCCTTCATTATCGGCATTAACTGGTTTGTAATTATTTATTGCTCGGGAATTACTATACATACCATTTTAATTAAAGCTATTTACAAAGTATCGGAAGAAACAGCCACACCACCAATGGTATTAAAAGCCATTTCAGTTATTGTTGACGGAGCCACGCTGGCTGTGTTTTTCGACTGGATTATGGAGCCCGCAGCAATACAACTGGGTTACTGGAAATGGGAGGGCAACGATATTCCCTTATATAATTATTTGTGCTGGCTGGTAGTTTCCGCTATCCTGCTTAGCCTGTTTCATTTTTGTAAATTCAAAAAGCAGAACAAATTCGCAATACATTTGTTATTGATACAGCTGATGTTTTTTTTACTCCTCCGCACATTTTTAACTACCATATGAACTGGTTAATTTTTATACCAATCACATTGATGACTTTCTTCTTAATGGAAGGGATAACCTGGCTAACGCATAAATATGTGATGCACGGGTTTTTGTGGTATCTGCACGAAGATCATCACAAACCCTCCGGACATATATTTGAAAAGAATGACGCCTTCTTTTTAATATTTGCCATTCCCAGCTGGCTATGCATTATGCTGGGCCTGCAAAATCAAGTATACTGGGTAGCTGCCATAGGCTTTGGTATTGCCCTATACGGACTGGCCTATTTTATTGTTCATGAAGTAATCATACACCAGCGCTTTAAATGGTTTACCCGAAGCAATAATACTTATGTACGAACCATTCGCTGGGCACATAAAATGCACCACAAGCATATTGAAAAAGAAGAAGGTGAAAGTTTTGGCATGTTGATGGTGGCAAAAAAATACTGGAATAAAATACAGGGAGACAAAAAAAGAAACGAGAAATAAAAACAGCCCTGCACGCAGGGCTGTTTTTATTATAAGGTATTCAGTATTATTTTTTGTGACTGTCTTTCCACATTTCATTAAAAGTTTTTGCACTGAAATTTAAATCGCTGCGATGTTCCTTCCAGCCGGTAAATAATCCGTTCACCACTTTGTTTTTTAAATTCCCATTGCCCATATTCATCAGGCCTCTTTTTAATGAAGCAATCTTCCACACTTTCCAGGCCATTTTTTCGCTGAATGTTACCAGGCCTTCTTCCACACTTTCTTTACGGTTTTCTAATAATAGCTCGTGCAAATTTATTTTTACCGCACATACTTCGGTACAATTACCGCACAAAGAGGAAGCATAACTTAAATGTTTAAATTCAGCCATGCCTTGTAAGTGAGGCGTAATAACACTGCCGATAGGTCCGCTGTATGTAGCGCCATAAGCGTGGCCGCCAATATTTTTATAAATAGGGCATGCATTTAAACAGGCGCCGCAACGAATGCAATACAACCCTTCTCTGGCTTTGGGATTTTGCAAAATATTTGTACGGCCATTATCCAGCAGTATCACATACATTTCATCGGGGCCATCATTTTCATTGGCTTGTCGGGGCCCGGTAACTATAGTATTGTACACCGTAACTTTTTGGCCGGTTCCAAAAGTGGATAGCAATGGCCAGAATAATCCCAGATCAGTAATAGAAGGAATCATTTTTTCTATGCCCACCACCACAATATGTGTTTTTGGAAATGCACAGCTTAATCTTGCATTGCCTTCATTTTCGGTTACTGCAATACCACCAATATCGCTGATGATAAAATTGGCGCCGGTAACACCCACTTCTGCCTCCACGTATTTTTCACGTAAAATTTCACGTGCTTTTAAAGTCAGTTGTTCGGGAGTATAATTTAATGGTGTGCCCAGTTTATCGTGAAATAGTTTGGCCACATCTTCCTTATTCTTATGCATGGCAGGCGTTACAATATGGTAAGGTGCCTCGCCATCCAGTTGCTGAATATATTCTCCTAAATCGGTTTCTACACTTTCAATACCATGCTGCTCCATGGCTTTATTCAAATGAATTTCTTCTGTAACCATGCTTTTGCTCTTCACCAGTTTGGTACAGTTCTTCTCTTTACAAATAGCCAGTATTTCTGCAATAGCCTGATCTCCATTTTCGGCCCATATTACTTTGCCGCCACGTTTGGTAAAATTCAGTTCAAACTCTTCCAGCTGCTGATCCAAAGTTTCAATAGCACGCCACTTAATATTTTTTGCTCGCTCTCTTACCAGATGTACATCTGTAAACTGCTCTTTGGCTTTGGGCACCTGTGCATTGTATTTACCTATATTAAACGCGATCTTACGGCGGTGTTCCAGATCTGCAGCTTTAATACTGCTTTTGGCCATAAATGTTGTTGAACTTTCTGACATGATATTATGTTGTGACCTGCTGCTCTAATTGCTTTAACAGCTGTTCCGAAAATTTTTGAAAACAAATTCAATGGTTGAATTTGCTATAATCTTTTGTACTAACAAAGATAAAGTATCGGTGTCAGTAGAATACAGTACTGATATAATTATATAGAATAAATTTTATTTAAGTACACCCAGTGCCTTCCCAACTTTGGCAAATGCAGCAATGGCTTTATCCAAATGTGCCTGATCATGTGCTGCACTCAGCTGTACCCGAATACGGGCCTGACCCTTTGCCACTACAGGGAAGAAGAAACCAATTACATAAATGCCTTCGGCCAGTAATGCGGCTGCAAAGTTTTGTGCTACCACTGCATCATACAGCATAATAGGAACAATGGGGTGATCACCGGGCTTGATATCAAATCCTGCTTCGGTCATTTTACTGCGGAAATATTTGGTATTATATTCTAATTGATCTCTCAGTTCTGTGGTTTCACTCAGCATATCCAGTACTGCAATGCTGGCACCTACAATACTTGGAGCTACGGTATTGCTAAATAAATAAGGACGGCTGCGCTGGCGCAACATTTCAATAATTTCTTTATTGCCTGATGTAAATCCTCCGCTGGCACCACCTAAAGCTTTCCCCAATGTACCGGTAATGATATCAATTCTTCCCATCACGCCACGATATTCATGAGTACCTCTTCCGGTTTTACCTAAAAAGCCCGAGGAATGACATTCATCTATCATTACAATGGCATCGTATGTATCAGCTAAATCGCAAATGATATCTAGTTTGGCAATAGTACCATCCATGCTAAAGCTGCCATCGGTTACAATAATACGGCTGCGTAAATGAGCACTCTCTTTTAGTTTGGCTTCCAGATCTTCCATATTATTATGCTCGTAACGGTAGCGCTGTGCCTTGCACAAACGAACCCCATCAATAATACTGGCATGGTTCAGCGCATCACTGATAATGGCATCCTGCTCATTAAACAGGGGTTCAAATACACCTCCGTTGGCATCAAATGCCGCAGCATATAAAATGGTATCTTCTGTGCCTAAAAAATCAGCGATCTTTTTTTCCAGTTCTTTATGGATATCCTGCGTGCCGCAGATAAAACGGACACTGCTCATACCATAGCCACGGTAGTCTACATATTTTTTAGCGGCTTCCACCACTTTGGGATGAGAAGACAGACCGAGATAATTATTAGCACAAAAATTCAGTACGGTTTTTCCGTTTACGGTAATTTCGGGGCCCTGCACACTTTCAATAATGCGCTCCAATTTAAACAATCCGGCCGTTTTAATTTCTTCTACTTCGGCAGCAATACGGGTAACAAAAGACTGGTTCATATTGTTTTAGTTTGGTAACAAATGTAGGATTTTGTAATGGAAAAGAATAGAACACTGATGATACTGATTAGACTGATTTGCACTGATTGAATCAGTGATTATAAGTTAAATCAGCAAAATCTGT
>JBAXET010000044.1:0-20432 GCA_037140275.1 Ferruginibacter sp.
TTCTAATAGTATTGATGCTTATACTTAGTGTATGCATGGTTGGTACACTTAACGCACAACAAAGAACGCTTACCATCTCCAAACAAATGCTGAAAGATAAAATTGCCGGCGGCTGGGCGGGAAAAATGATTGGTGTTACTTATGGCGCACCACACGAATTCAGGTTTCAGCAGCAAATGAATACCGATTCTATGAAATGGACACCGGCAGATATTAAAGGCAGTGTGTGGCAGGATGATATTTATGTACAGCTAACATTTTTAATGGCTATGGATAAATATGGCATCAATGCTTCTGCAGTAAAGTATCAGGAGATGCTGGCCAAAGCAGGCTATCCCTTATGGTGTGCCAATATGCAGGCCCGAAAAAATTACTTCGATGGCATTTATCCTCCTTTATCAGGCAGTCCAAAATACAGCTACCGTGCAGATGATATTGACTTTCAGATTGAAGCAGATTATATGGGTTTTATGAATCCCGGTATGATTCAAAATATCATTACCATGTCGAATAAAATCGGGCATATCATGAACTATGGTGATGGGGTATATGGTGGAATATTTTTAAGCGCTCTATATAGCGCTGCTTTTTTTGAACAGGATATAGACCGCATCATTCAAACAGGTCTGTCTGCTATCCCCGCTAAAAGCGATTATGCCAGAATAGTAAAGGATGTGATCAGATTGCACCGGCAATATCCCGATAACTGGAAAGCTGCCTGGGCAGAACTGGATGCTAAATGGGGCGATGTGGATATCAGTGGTGCAGGAAGTACATTTAATATAGATGCCAAATTAAACGGCGCTTATATAGTTATGGGACTGTTATATGGTAATGGAAAAGATTATCCCACCATGGAAATTACCACTCGCTGCGGACAGGATGCAGATTGTAACCCATCAAATGCCATGGCAGTACTTGGGGTAATCAATGGTTTTAGCAAATTGCCACCCGAAATGCAGGCCGGTGTTAATGCGGTGAGCGACTCCATTTTTATTAATACCACTTATTCATTTAATACTGCTGTGGAAAGCACCTACCAGTATGCGTTGAAATTAATTCAGGAGCAGGGAGGAACTGTTAATGGAGATATAATTTCAATTCCGCAACAAAAATATGCGCCAGCAAAATTTGAAGATGCTTTTCCTAAAGTGGTATATGATTATAAAACCGGTGTTTTTGAAAAAGACAAATGGAAGTTCACCGGAAACTGGAAAGTGAGCAAATTAAAATCATGGGATGGTAAAACAACAACCGACCAGGCCATGGTATCAGATACAAAGGGAGATGTGCTGGAATTTAGTTTTACCGGCACAGGAATTTCTTTAATGGGCAATTGGGTTAAAGATGGGGGTAAAGCCACCATTTATATTGATGGAAAACTGCAAAGAAGCATCGACACCTATTATGATTACAGCGGGCAGGAGCATCGTAATGTAAGCATCTGGCACTGCTTTCAATTACAAACGGGAACACATACCCTTAAACTGCTGGTTGCCGGCAGTAAAAATGCAGCTTCCGCCGCATCTGATATTTATTTAACAGAAGCTGTTGTGTTTAAAACAGCGCCTAAAAAAAGCGATACCTATAAATTTTCTTTCGAAAAATAAAGTAAATCTGCATACATAAAAGGGTAAATCTAACCTTGAAAAAAATAAAAAATAGCCCATATAAAAAATGGGCTATTTTTATGCCATCTAATTATAAAGAAATTTTAAGCAATGGAAGGAAAGAACATCATCGGATTTAGTTTGTCAGCAGAAGGAATTGCAACATTTCAGGCGGCTGATCCATCAACAGGTGCATTATTACCGGGTAATTTTTATCAGGCTACAGAAAAAGAAACAGATTTGGTTGCAGCAAAAGCTGCTGCAGCATTTAAAATCTATAGCCAAAAAACAGGTGAACAAAAAGCTGTATTTCTTGATACCATTGCAGAAGAGATTATGGCATTGGGCGATGAACTGCTGCACAGAGCAATGGCAGAAACTGGTTTGCCTTTAGCCAGACTAACTGGTGAGCGTGGCCGTACCACTGGACAATTGAAATTATTTGCACAATTATTACGCGAAGGCTCATGGGTAAATGCAAGAATTGATACCGCTATACCCGACAGGCAACCTTTACCTAAACCCGACCTGCGTTCTATGATGGTGCCTTTAGGTGCCGTGATGGTTTTTGGTGCCAGCAATTTTCCTTTTGCCTATTCTGCCGCCGGCGGAGATACCGCTTCTGCATTAGCTGCCGGATGTCCGGTAATTGTAAAAGCACATCCTTCTCATCCCGGTACCGATGCTATGGTGTCTGCTGCAGT
Source organism: Ferruginibacter sp. (assembly GCA_037140275.1). Lineage (GTDB taxonomy): Bacteria > Bacteroidota > Bacteroidia > Chitinophagales > Chitinophagaceae > Ferruginibacter. The sequence continues at coordinate 2,315 of JBAXET010000044.1, forward strand.
AATCAACGCAGCTAAAAAAACAAATATGCCCGATGGTGTTTTCTCCATGATATTTTGTGAAAACGATATTGCTATAAAAATGGTTACCCATCCTGTGGTTAAAGCCATCGGATTTACCGGATCAAGAAAAGCTGGTATGGCTATTTTTAATGCAGCAGTTAACCGCGAAGAACCCATTCCGGTATATGCCGAAATGAGTGCCGTTAATCCGGTGATACTGATGCCCGGTGCCGTTGTGGCCAATGCTGCTGCAATTGCTACTGGTTTGGTGGGTTCGGTTACAATGGGAGTAGGACAGTTTTGTACCAATCCCGGTTTAGTATTTATGGTAGAAGATGCCAATGCTGCAACGTTTTTACATACACTGGCAGATGGTATAAGCAAAGCAATGCCCGCAACCATGCTAAGTAAAAATATTTGCGCCAATTATAATAATGGTATTGACGGATTAAAAACTACAGCAAGTGTTACCGCATTAGCTGCAAGCCCTGCCGCAGCCAATACTGATAAAACAGAAGCTGCTCCGCATGTGTTTACTGTTAGTCAGGCCGATTTTATTGCCAATAAACAATTATCTCAGGAAGTATTTGGCCCGGCAACCATGGTGGTATTATGTAAAGATATTTCCGGTATTGCCGAAATACTAGCCGGTATGGAAGGGCAGTTAACCGCTACCGTTCATGCTGCTGCTGCTGATGATGCCTTACTGGCACCTGTGGTGGAACTGATGAAAGAAAAAGCCGGCCGTGTGATATTCGGTGGTTTCCCTACAGGCGTGGAAGTTTGTGATTCGATGGTGCATGGTGGTCCATTCCCTTCCACTACGGATGGACGAAGTACTTCGGTAGGCTCTGCAGCAATTGAGCGTTTTGTAAGGCCGGTATCTTATCAAAGCTTTCCACAGCATTTATTACCCGATGCATTAAAAGATAATAACCCCTTACATATTTTACGTTTGATTAACGGCAACCACAGCAGGCATGCCATTGAACAGGCGCTTTAAATTAATGTAGTATTATTTTAAAACCTGTATATAACAGATGAGTAGAATTATTGCTGTATATGTTTTGCTTTGCTTTTTTGTTTCCGTTAATACTGTTTCATTATTGGCGCAACCCAAACAGCAACATCATCTTCGTTTTGATTCCCTTGCCACCCGTTGGGATGAGGCCATTCCTTTAGGTAATGGCTGGCTGGGTGCATTGGTATATAAAAAAGCAGATCGCATGCGAATAGCATTAGATCGTGTGGATGTTTGGGACGATAGGCCCATGCCAGAAATTGATCGGCTAAAATTTAAATGGGTGGTTGCGCAGGTAAAAAAAAATCAGTATGATACGGTTCAAAAAATAGGCGACGAACCTTATGAGGCCAATCCTGCACCTACAAAAATTCCCTGTGCTGCCATTGAGTTTGATCTTGCAGCATTGGGCCGGGTAACACACAACGAACTTGATATAAGCACCGCTATTAATACGCTTGATTTTAAAGAAGGCGGCATTTGTATAAATTATATCCATGCTGTAAAACAGATAGGGTATTTTGCTTTTTCAAATGTTCCAAATGATTTTGTTCCCGAATTAAAAATACCTAATTATAATTCCGGTAAAGCAGGTGCATCCGGAAGCAGTGTGGAAGGGCAGGGGTTAGAAAAATTAGGCTATTCCAAAGGCACAGTTACTAAAGGCAAAAACTTTATTTTATATCACCAGCCCTGCTGGAATGGGATTTATTACGAAGTATTAATTGCATGGAAAAGAAAAGGAAAACAATTGCTGGGTCAATGGACCATCAGCAATAATAAAAAAGCTGTATTGCCTGCATTAGATATTTCTTTAAAAGATCCAACTGATTTTAAATTACATAAAGCATGGTGGAAAAATTACTGGAGTAAATCTGCAGTACAAATTCCGGATGCCAAGATTGAAAAACAATATTATCTGGAACTATATAAAATGGGTTGTGTGGCAAGAGCCAATACCCCTCCCATTTCTTTACAAGCTATTTGGACTGCCGATAATGGTAACCTGCCGCCATGGAAAGGCGACCTGCATCATGACCTGAATACTGAATTGAGTTACTGGCCTTTTTACACTTCCAATCATTTAACCGAAGCGCAATCCTATACCAACTGGTTATGGAAAGTGAAAAAGGAAAATGAAAAATGGACGCATGATTATTTTGGTACAGCTGGTATTAATGTTCCCGGTGTTACCACTATCAGCGGTAAACCCATGGGCGGATGGATACAGTATTCAATGAGTCCCAGCACCGGAGCCTGGCTGGCACAGCATTTTTACTGGCAATGGAAGTACAGTATGGATGATCGCTTTTTAACTTCAACAGCTTTTAGTTATGTGTATAATGCCAGAACACATGTTATGAGCTATTTAAGGAATTATGCTCCCGATTCGGTACTCAGCTCTTCCCCCGAATATCATGATAATGATATTAAAGCATGGTTCAGCAAATTAAGTTCTTACGACTGGGCTTTGTATAAAAATCTGGATAAGATGGCAAGAGAAATGAATGCTGCCCAAAAACCAAGCGGACCATTATATTGTACCGATGATATTCATGAATTTATCGACAGTATGTATGTCAACGAAACAGGATTGCCCATTGCCCCCGGGCAAAACCTTGATGCTTCTCACCGTCACCATGCACAACTGATGGCGATTTATCCTTTGGGATTGTTGAGTCCGGATAATAATGCAGATAAAAATATCATTAACAACAGTCTTCGTCATTTAGAAAAAATGGGCACCCGTTTATGGTGTGGCTATAGTTTCAGCTGGGCTGCCTGTTTATATGCAAGGGCAAGAGAGAGTGAAAATGCTGCAAAAATGCTGCGAATTTTTGCAGAAAATTTTGTGTCGGTAAACAGCTTTCATTTAAACGGCGATCAAAAAGGCGGCGAATATTCCGATTTCAAATACCGTCCTTTTACCTTAGAAGGTAATTTTGCTTTTGCACAGGGTGTACAGGAAATGCTGATACAGAGTTATAACGGTTATATAGAAATTTTCCCTGCCATACCTGAAGCCTGGAAGGATGTGGCATTTAAAACACTCCGTACCGAAGGGGCTTTTTTAGTTAGTGCTAAAAAACATAATGGTATTGTAGAGGAAGTGGAACTGGTTGCAGAAAAAGGGGGTACTGTAAAATTAAAACTGCCGTTTAAAAATTTTATTATTGCAGATAGTAATAACTGCAGGATAAAAAATACCGGCAATGGATTTGTGGAATTAACCTGCAAGCCCGGAGGAAATATAAATTTAAAAAATACAGTTCAATAAATAGCATGACAGAATCTGTTGCAATTGTTCTTTTAGCATATGGCATTGATGCCGCTGGTTGTACCATTACACCCTTTGGCACCGGACTTATTAATAATACCTGGGATATAAAAACGGATACATCACGCTATATACTCCAGCGCATAAATAATAAAATATTTACGCAACCAGAAGCCATAGCCGCTAATATTCATTTACTGGCAGATTATATTTCCATTCATGCTCCCGGATATACATTTATTGCTACCGTGCCCACTGTTGCAGGTAATCCGATACTGGAGAATGAAAACGGTTATTTCAGACTTTTTCCATTTGTTGATAATTCACATACCATTGATGTGGTACAGTATACACAGCAGGCTTATGAGGCAGCCAGACAATTTGGCTTATTTACCCGAACGCTATCTTCGTTTAATGCAAATGATTTACAAATAACCCTGCCCGATTTTCATAACCTGAGTTTGAGGTATCGGCAATTTGAGCAGGCATTACTGCAAGGCAATGCCGCCCGTGTTGCTGCCGCAAAGGAGCAAATTGAATTGCTTAAAAAGCATAGTTACATCGCCGATACTTTTGAACTAATTAAAAATGATCCGGATTTTAAAATCAGGGTTACGCATCATGATACCAAGATCAGCAATGTATTATTTGATGCTGCAGATAAAGGCATTTGTGTGATTGATTTGGATACCGTAATGCCCGGATATTTTATCAGCGATGTGGGTGATATGATGCGTACCTATCTTTCTCCGGTAAGTGAAGAGGAAACAGACTTCAGCAAAATTACTGTTCGTAAAGAATTTCTAGATGCAGTTATACAGGGTTATTCTGATGCCATGCAGGATGATTTAACACCTAAAGAAAAAACGGCTTTTATTTATGCCGGTAAATTCATGATCTATATGCAGGCACTTCGTTTTTTAACCGATCACCTTAACAACGACAGTTATTATGGTGCCCGATACCAGGGGCATAATTTTAACCGTGCAGTAAACCAATTGGTATTACTGGAAAAATTAATTGAAACGGAAGCTGCCATTGGCAAATAAATCTACCATTGTTTTAATGCAGATTTAACAAACAGGTATTCCGGCGTGATAATATTTTCATCCCCGTCATTGATACTGTACCAGGGTGTTGTTTCAGTTTTTTCCGGGTTCAATAAAACATGAATATCCTGTGCAGGCATATAACTCTGCGCCAGCATAAATATCTTTTCTCCTTTTTTATTACTGGCCACATCCATTACTATTTCTGCATGGCCGGGAAATCCTCCCCGTATCAGTACATCTCCGGGAATGATATCCGAAAAATGAGTAACAGTTTTCAGTTGTTTGGCTAAAGATGCAGAACCGCACATGCCAAATACCAGTTGCAGGTAGTCTGAAAAATGGGCTCTGCTGTAAGGAGGTTCAAAGGCATAATTTGTTTTGTTGTTATCTGTAAAAACGATTTCAGCAAATCTCTTTTTATCAAATAAATATTCTGCTCTTAAACGCATAACAGCATCGGCACATTGCTGTAAATTTTTATCACCCACAGAAATATCCAGTACAGCAAATTGTGCCAGTTGATTTTTTTTAAGGCTGCCGTCATACAGATGAACTGTTTTATCTTCTTTTAAATGTCTCCCTCTTAACCATTCGGCAAATGAATTACTGTCTGCACTGATTCTTTCAAACCCTTCAGGCAATGGGATAGTAGCAATAGTTGGGTAGGGATTGTTATCTGCTATTGCTGCTTTTATGTTACTGATTTTTTTTCTTCGGGATGCTGCTTCGTTATTACAGGAAACAGACAATAGTGTTAAAAAAATTAACATGGTTTTAAAGGTCATAAATCGCTAATTTTGAAGCTGACAAAATGGAGATGCAGGGCTGCATTTTCTTCACACAAAAATTTTGTTAAAGCATATGGCAACTATTTTAATTATTGATGATGAAAGGGCAATCAGAAAGACCTTAACCGAGATACTGAGTTATGAGGGCTATAAAATTGATGAAGCCAGTGATGGTGAAGAAGGACTAAAACGTTTTGCCGAAAAAGCATACGATATCGTACTCTGCGATATTAAAATGCCTAAAGTGGATGGAATAGAGTTTTTAGAAAAAGCCAAAGAGATCAATGCTGATGTGCCCATTATCATGATCAGCGGGCATGGCAATATTGATACAGCAGTAGAAGCGGTAAAGAAAGGAGCTTTTGATTATATCAGTAAGCCACCGGATTTAAACAGGTTACTGATCACCTTACGCAATGCGGTTGACAAACAAAATCTGGTTACCGAAACCAAAGTGCTGAAACGTAAAGTTGGTAAGGTGCAGGAGATCATTGGCGAAAGTGCTGCCATCCAAAAGATAAAAGAAACTATTGAAAAAGTAGCACCTACTGATGCCCGTGTGCTTATTACCGGCGAAAATGGTGTAGGTAAAGAACTGGTAGCAAGATGGCTGCATGAAAAAAGCAACCGCAATAGCGGACCAATAGTGGAAGTGAACTGCGCTGCCATTCCTTCAGAGCTTATAGAAAGTGAATTATTTGGTCACGAAAAAGGTTCTTTTACTTCTGCAATAAAACAGCGCATCGGCAAATTTGAAACAGCCAGTGGCGGTTCCTTATTTTTAGATGAAATTGGCGATATGAGCCTTAATGCACAAGCCAAAGTATTAAGGGCGCTGCAGGAAGGAAAGATTACCAGAGTGGGTGCCGAAAAAGATATCAGTGTGGATGTAAGGGTGATTGCAGCAACTAATAAAGATTTGCTGAAAGAAGTTGAGGATAAAAACTTCAGACTGGATCTGTATCACCGTTTGGGGGTAATCATCATTCATGTTCCTTCACTTAACGAAAGAAGAGAAGATGTGCCTCTTCTGGTAGAATACTTTTTAGATATCATCGCTGCCGAGTACGGGCAACCTAAAAAAACTATTGAACCCAAAGCGATGGATGCTTTACAGCAATATAACTGGACAGGTAATATCCGCGAATTAAGAAATGTGGTGGAAAGGCTGATCATTTTATCAGGTAAAACCATTGCATTGGAAGATGTGGAGAGTTATGTATTGCCGAAGAAGTAAATTAAGTAAATAGGTAAATAAAGTGGGGGCACTTGAATAAATGAAAACGATCTTTTGCATAAGTGGTTTGGGCGCCGATGAAAAAGCATTTGCCAAATTAGATATTGAAGGCTACCGCCTCCGGGTTATTCAATGGAAGCAACCATTAATCAATGAATCTCTGGAAGCTTATGCCACAAGAATGCGGGAGGAAATTGACGAGCCTGATCCCGTATTAATGGGACTGTCTTTTGGAGGAATGGTAAGTATAGAGATTGCCAAACAGATTCCGGTTAAAAAAATCATCCTCATATCCAGTATAAAATCGGCTAAAGAACTTCCTTTTTGGATGAAGACCGTAGCTAAACTGAAGCTGAATAAAATTGTACCTGTTCGAAGTAATTATAAGCTTACGGGTTTCATACAAAATCATTTTTTAGGTATCCGTACGGCAGAAGAAAAAGCTCTTGTGGCACAATCAAGGCGCAAAGCCAATACCCAATACATACAATGGTCAGTTGATAAAATTGTGAACTGGAAAAACGAATGGCTTCCCCCCGTAATTATACATATTCACGGCGATCATGATAAGATGTTCCCCATAAAAAATATTCATGCCAATTATGTGGTACGGCATGGAGGGCATTTTATGATTATGAATAAAGCACGGGAAGTAAGTGTGTTAATACAAAAAGCTTTGGCCGGCTAATTCCCCTAAATTTCCGTCTGTTAAAGAATCTGCAACAATTTATGAACGGTTTCCCTTGGTAACGTATATTATGGTATTTTTGATACTCTTAAAACTTAAAATATGGGTCTTGGTATTATTGTGTTTGTAATTGCAACCATTGGCTGGCATGTGGGAATGTACGGCATGTTTAAAAAAGCGGGTATTGAAGGTTGGAAGGCATTTGTGCCTTTTTACAATACCTGGTGCATGGTGCAAAAAATGGAATTAAGTAAATACTGGTTCTTTTTGCAATTGATTCCTGTGGCCGGACAGTTTATCACCATCTGGATTACTATAAAATTTGTAGAATATTTTGGCCGTTTCGGTTTCTGGCATCATGCCGCTGCAGTGTTATTGCCATTTCTGTATTTCCCTTATCTGGGTTTTGCTAAAAATGAAAGGTATGCCGGTATTGCTGTGGTAAATAACTACAAAAAATCTTCGGCACGTGAATGGATAGATGCTGCAGCATTTGCTGTGGTAGCGGCTACCATTATACGCACTTTTGTTTTTGAAGCTTATGTAATACCAACCAGCTCTCTCGAAAAAACGCTGTTGGTCAACGATTACCTGTTTGTTAGTAAATCGGCTTATGGTCCGCGTATCCCTAATACACCTATCGCCATGCCATTTGTACATCATACTATTCCTTTTGTAAATTCCAAGTCGTACCTGGAATGGATTCATATACCTTACACCAGATGGTTTGCTTCACCGGTAAAAAGAAATGATATTGTGGTGTTCAATTTTCCGGCAGGAGATACTTTGACAAAAGAATTTGATTCAGAACAACCTTATTACGATATTCTGAAAGAAGTGGAATCACAATATTCTGCAGAACTAAAATCAAAAGGTCAGATTAAAGATTCAATGCAATTGGCCAAAATTAGTGCTGAAGAAGCCAGGGCCTATATGTATAAAACTTATACCATTGCCACCAGGCCGGTTGATAAAAGAGAAAACTATGTAAAAAGATGTGTGGGTGTTTCCGGCGACTCTTTAAAAGTAGTGGATGGCGTATTGTATGTTAACAGCAAACCATCGGAGTTTAATAACTGGACTACTTTTTATACTGTAAAATCAAAAGTGTTGCTGGATGAAGAAACACTTAAAGCTGCAGGAGTACATCTTAATATGACGGAAAAAGATTCCCGTTCTAATGATTATAATACCGGAAGCAATTCCAATGAATATATCCTTAATTTAAGCGGCACTGAATTGGCAGCTGTTAAATTAATCCCCGGTGTAGAATCAGTAACCCGTATGCAGGGAGATGGCAATACTCATACTTATCCTTATTGTTATAGCGGTATTTCATACCAATGGACTATAGATGATTTTGGTGGCGCGGGTTTATGGGTACCTAAAAAAGGAGCCACCATTAAGCTGGATGCTAACAATATCAATCTGTACAGAAGAGTGATAGAAGTATATGAGAATAATAAATGGGAAGAAAAAGAGGGTAAGGTATTTTTAAATGGTGCAGTTGCAGATTCCTATACTTTTAAAATGAATTATTACTGGATGATGGGAGATAACCGTCATAAATCGCAGGACAGTCGTTTTTGGGGTTTTGTGCCAGAAGATCATATTGTAGGTAAAGCTTCACTGATCTGGTTTAGCTGGGAAGGCGGACCAAGATGGAAACGTATTTTCCGCTGGATCAAATAAAATATTGCAATAAATAATTTATCCTCTCTGTAATTCAGGGAGGATTTTTTTTATGCAGTCATCTAGTTGCAATTCCAAATCGGGAATACTTTCATAAATAATACGGTGATCGCTGATGCCCGAAAGGGTGGTAGAATGTTCGCTGTCTTTCTGCCGCAGGTACAGCACGGGTTTGTTTTTTCCTTTTGCATATCCTGCTTCCACACCAATACCAATGGCTTTATCAGATACTTCAGCAATAAGCAGGTCACACTGGTCAATATCTGCAAAAGCTTGCTGCATCATTTCCTGTTCTTTTGAAGCATCAAATATATAATGATCGCAAAAGATAAAAGGGACTATATCATGTGCTTCCACAGCAGCACTAATGCAATTAAGCACTTTGCGTAAGGAATGAATTTTGTTAAAGCTGATAGATATATATGCTTTCATACGGTTGACTAAAATAATGATTGTACTCCATGTGCAAATTTGGCTTCGTGTTCCAGCAACCATTTCTTTCGCCATAGATCACCGCCATAACCAACCAAACTGCCATTGCTGCCAATTACCCTGTGGCAGGGTATGATGATAGAAATACTGTTATTGCCATTGGCAGTACCCACTGCCCTGATGGCTTTTACATTGCCAATTCTTTTGCTCAATTCCATATAGCTGATTGTTTTGCCATAAGGAATATTCATCAGTTCTTTCCATACAATTTGCTGAAATTCAGTACCCACCTGTGCCGTATCCATTTTAAATTCGGTGCGCTTGCCTGCAAAATATTCATCTAATTGTTTGATGCAATTTTTTATGGCTGTTGATTTAGGTACGGTAAATTCAATATCGGCTTCATTAACTTTGGAGCCCTTCCAGGAGTTTAAAAAAAGCACATCTGAAATCACATGGCCGTTGCTGCGAATTTCCAGCACGCCTAAAGGTGAACGGTAATATACAATTTCAATATTCATTGTTTAAATAAATGTACAATCATTTGCCGAAAAATATCAGCCAATTTTACTACCATTTTTTGCCGGAATAGAAGGTTGCAGTAATACCACTTCCTGCGCTTCGTTGTACAAGCCCAAAACCAGGCATTCGCTGAAAAAATTGGCAATTTGTTTTACAGGAAAATTTACTACCGCAATAACCTGTTTGCCAACCAGCTCGTTTAATTTGTACAAAGCAGTGATCTGTGCAGATGATTTTTTAATACCCAGCATACCAAAATCGATAGTAAGTTGATAAGCCGGTTTTTTAGCATGGGGGAATTCACAGGCATCAATAATTGTACCCACCCGAATATCTATTTTTTCAAAATCATCCCATGTGATCATGGTATTGTATTTATTGGTCAGTTAAAGTAGCACCAACTACAGCGGTAGTATTTATGGGGCCGAAAATATGGGGGAATTCATCATTCGATCTTTCCACAAATTCAAATTTATACGGAGCGCTTAATAGCGATTCTTCAATATGCAATATCACCAATCCTTTCTGGTCTTTATAATACCTTTCTAAAACGCCTTTAACCTGATCTGCTTTACAGGCATGTATAAAGCCTTCTGCAGCATAAGCCGGTGGCGTATACATTCCTGATGGTTGTGCGTTCAGCCAGTCAACCTGAGCAGCTACGTGATATATCATGGGTTTAATAAATTAGCCAGTGAAAGCAGTTCTTCCATTTTGTACCGGTTACTGTCATTATCAAAACATTTACTCAGTTCCTCCAGTAAAAACTGAATGATTCTTTTATTACTGTTCTGCCGGAAATAAGAGTTACTGGGCGTTACAGCAATACGTTTAAAATAATTTTCAACATCTTTATGGCTGTACATCTGTCCGTTCAGCGGATCCACATAAAGGGTGATTTTTTCTGAAGGATGTCCCGCAGGGTTCAAAAAATCGTATTGCTGATCAAAATAAGCAAGTATAAACTGACGGGGAATATTCACTGCTTTCACCGGCACATCCAGTAATTCGCAAAGCACCAGATAAATAATGCCGTTACTGATGGCATTTCCTTTTTTACTTTCCAGGGCTTTATTAATCAGGTAATCATCAGGTGTATCGTAAGCAAACTCTACACCGGTTTGTTTGTAATAATTATAAATGATACTGGTGATTACATTCACCTGTTCTAAAGGAGTGAGGTAGGCATTCAGTTCTAACCAGATATTACGCCTGAGTTTTTCTATTTCCTGAAAAACAGTATTATTATTCAATTCCGGATAATGATACCTGGCCACCAGTAAAGCACCCTGTAAAAGATCGGCTTCACCTTCGGCCCATGCAGTAAAGTCATTGGTGAGGTCGCGAAAATGCAATTTATGTATCAGTAATTCTATACGCTCCTGTAATTCTTCGTTTGTAGTATTTTCCCAAAGATGCTCCAGATTAGGAATGATGCCTTTTCCAAAAGAAATAATCTTATCGCTTACGGTGCTGTATACATATTCATCCGGATCATCCATCAGGTGCAGTAAGGCAGATATTTCTTTATTCTCTCTCATTATTCATTGAAATTCGGAAAAGCTAAGAGAATAAAGAAGTTAAAATTTTCCACAGTGGTGATTAACTTATTCGGTTACCTTTTTTTATACTTGTCATTTGCTTCCGGAAGGCCTGTAAAATAAAATTCCCCCCGAAGAATCGGGGGGAATTTCTTTAACCCTTAAAACAACCAACATGAAATCTGTTGATTTTACTAAACAACAGTATATACGGCGTTTTGTTTATTTCGGTTGCTTGATTGTATAATTTTTTTTGTTAAAATAGGCTAACTATTAACGTTACAGCAATGCCAGTTCCAAAACCTGTTGCATCGTTTTTACATAATGGAATTTAATACCCTTGATATACTGACTGTTAATCTCTTCCACATCTTTTTCGTTTTGCCAGCACATGATGATTTCTTTTAGTCCGGCACGTTTAGCAGCCAGCACTTTTTCCTTAATGCCACCTACAGGTAATACCTGTCCGCGTAAAGTAATCTCCCCTGTCATAGCCAGGTATGGTTTTATTTTACGTCCTGTAAATGCACTGGCCAATGCAGATAACATGGTAATGCCCGCACTGGGACCGTCCTTAGGCACAGCTCCTTCAGGCACGTGTATATGAATGTCTTTCTTTTGAAAAATAGCAGGATCGATATTTACTTTTTTACAATTCGCTTCCAGATAGGTTAGGGCAGTGCTGGCACTTTCCTTCATTACATTACCTAAATTACCGGTGAGTTTTAATTCGCCTTTTCCTTCGCTTAACTGCGTTTCAATAAAAAGAATATCGCCACCAACATAGGTCCATGCCAAACCAACTGCCACACCAGGCATATTGGCAATTTTATACAAGTCGTTACTGTATCTTGGTTTACCCAATATTTTTTCTACATCATTATTGGTAATGGTAGCTTTTAATTTGCCTTTTATCACCAGTTCCTTAGCCTGATAGCGCATGATGCTGGCCAGTTGCCTGTCTAGTTCCCTTACACCACTTTCTCTGGTATAATCTTCAATTACTTTTGCCAGCACAGTATCACTCATTTTAAAACTGTTTTCTTTAAGGCCATGCATTTCTTTTTGCTTGGGCATTAAATGGCGTTTGGCAATTTCAATTTTTTCTTCCACCGCATAACCACTAAGATCGATGATCTCTAAACGGTCGCGTAATGCAGGCTGTATATTGCTGATATTATTGGCTGTAGCAATAAACAAAACCTTGCTCAGGTCGTATTCACATTCCAGATAATTATCGTAGAAAGTATTGTTCTGTTCAGGATCCAGTACTTCCAGTAATGCTGAAGAAGGATCGCCATGTGCCGTGCTGCCCACTTTATCAATTTCATCCAGTATCATTACCGGATTACTTGATTTTATTTTACGGATAGATTGTACAATTCTTCCGGGCATGGCACCGATATAGGTTTTACGGTGACCGCGGATCTCACTTTCATCGTGCACGCCACCTAAACTTACCCGTACATATTTTCTGTTGATCGCTGCTGCAATACTTTTACCCAAGCTGGTTTTACCAATACCGGGAGGGCCAAGAAAACAAAGGATGGGCGATTTCATATCGCCTTTTAATTTTAATACGGCCAGATATTCTAAAATACGTTCTTTAATTTTTTCCATACCATAATGATCATGATCCAAAATCTTTTTTGATTTTTTAAGATCATACAGGTCTTCCGTGCATTCATTCCAGGGAAGATCCAGCATCAGGTCAAGATGATTATAAGTAACCGAATAATCAGGAGTGGAAGGATGCATGCGCTCCAGTTTCTCTATTCCTTTTGTAAAAAGGTCTTTAGCTGCAGCAGGCCATTTTTTAGTCTCTGCTTTTTTCTGCATCTCTTTTACCTCAGCCACATTATCGCCACCCAGTTCTTCCTTAATGGCCTTCATCTGCTGCTGCAAAAAATATTCTCTTTGCTGCTTATCTAATTCGTTCCTTGTTTTGTTAGTAACCTTATTCTTTAATTCGGCATACTGCAATTCGGTTTGCATTAAGTTCATCAGCAATTCAGCCCTGGCTTTAATATTGCTGATCTTAAGCAGATTCTGTTTTTCCTTCAGGTCGCTGTTTAAATTGCTGCTTACAAAATGTATCAGAAATGAAGGGTTTTCAATATTCTTTAAAATAATGGCCGCTTCACTGGGCAGGTTGGGCGACAGGCCAACAATTTGTCCGGCCAGATCCTTAATACTGCCTACCATTGCTTCAAAATCCGGATCATCTTTCAGTATCTCTTCCGGAAGAATTTTTACTTTGGCCTTAAAATACGGGTCATCGGTAATAATCTCTTCTATTTTAAAACGTTTACGCCCCTGTATGATGATGGTGGTACCGCCATCAGGCATTTTAATCAGTTTTACAATCTTTGCCACGGTGCCAATATCTTCCAGATCACTTACAGTGGGTTCTTCTACATTACTGTCTTTTTGCGCTACCACACCTATCAATTTGTCAGCCTTATGTGCATCATTTACGGCTTTAATGCTCTTATCCCTGCCTACGGTAATAGGTATAACCACGCCCGGGAATAACACTGTATTTCTTAATGGCAATATGGGCAATTCATCTGGAATGGGCTGCTGGTCAGCATTTGCATCTTCTTCTTCATTCAAAGGTATGATGGGCATAAACTCCATTTCTTCTTCCGTTCCCTGCAAATAAAATTTTGTATTCATATAAATCTAAATATAAAGTCAAATTGTCAAACCACACAGCTAAAAGTATGTTTTTTGTGTAGATGTATATAAGGTCAATATTAATGCCAATACACCCCAACCCCTAAAGGGCTTTCGAAGACCAATCTTTTTTTAGCGCTGTTATTCTAGGGCATTTTTAAATTTAGTTGACCTATTGAACTGACTTGCAAAAAAAGAATAAAACACAACCTAAGTTCCCCTTTAGGGCACAGGGGTTATCTTTGCTATCCATGCACATCAATTGTACAGATAAAGAACAGGAAATTTTACAAAAAATTGCAAGTACTGCTCAAAAACAGGCTATTCCCTGCTATTTGATAGGAGGTTTTGTTAGAGATAAAATTTTAGGCCGGCCCACCAAAGATATGGATGTGGTTTGTGTGGGTGATGGTATACAACTTGCAGAGGAAGTAGCGCAAAATTTTCATCCGGTACCCGAAGTGCATTTTTTTAAAAATTTTGGAACTGCCCAAATAAAAGTAGAAGACCTGGAGATTGAATTTGTGGGTGCCCGAAAAGAAAGTTACGATTTCAAAAGCCGCAAGCCTGCCGTAGAAAATGGCACTATTGAGGACGACCAGAACCGCCGCGATTTTACCATTAATGCCATGGCCATCAGTTTAAATGCAAACGACTATGGTACATTGGTGGATCCTTTTGGCGGTATTGCCGATCTTGAATTAAAAACTATTAAAACCCCATTGGAACCGGGCATTACTTTTAGTGATGATCCATTACGCATGATGCGTGCCATTCGGTTTGCCACACAGCTCAATTTTACCATCGAAGAAAAAACGCTGACTGCAATAAGCGATAATGCCGACAGGATAAAAATTGTAAGCGGTGAAAGAATTGCTGATGAACTCAATAAAATATTGTTGTCAAAAAAGCCATCAATAGGTTTTGATTTACTGTATAAATCAGGATTGTTAAAGATCATTTTTCCGCAGATGGTTGACCTTGCAGGAGCCGAATATGTGGATGGTATGGGACATAAAGATAATTTTTATCATACCATCCAGGTGGTGGATAATATAGCAGAAAAAACAGATGACCTGTGGTTACGCTGGGCAGCAGTATTACATGATATTGCCAAGCCTGCCACTAAAAAATTTGAAGAAGGTCATGGCTGGACTTTTCATGGTCACGAAGCCGTGGGTGGCAGAATGGTGCCTAAGATTTTCACCAAATTAAAACTGCCGCAAAACGAAAAGATGAAATTTGTACGTAAGCTGGTAGAGCTGCATTTAAGGCCCATTAGTCTTACCAAAGAAAATATAACTGATAGTGCCATACGAAGATTGTTATTTGATGCAGGGGAAGATTTTGATGCGCTGATGACATTGTGTGCTGCAGATATTACGTCAAAAAATAAATATAAAGTAAAACGCTTTTTAGAAAATTTTGAGTTGGTACGTAAGCGTTGTGCCGAAGTGGAAGAAAAAGATCACTTGCGTAATTGGCAGCCCCCCATTACCGGAGAACTGATTATGGACACATTTAAGCTATCACCGAGCAGGGCGGTGGGGGATTTAAAAAATGCTATCCGGGATGCTATTTTAGATGGTGAAATACCAAATGAATATAATGCTGCTTTTAGCTTTATGTTGCAAAAAGCAAAGGAACTTGGAATTAATAATTAGAAATTATTAATTAATAATTATTAATTAATTTTACATCATGGCTATATTACGTTTCAGAGCATATTGGGAAGATGATGACAGTATTTACAGAGATATTGCAATACGTCATACACAAACATTTTTCGATTTGCACAATGCGATTTTAAAAAGTTACGAGTTCGATAATAAACATAAAGCAACTTTTTACCGCAGTAACGACCATTGGTTAAAAGGCAGAGAAATTTCTTTAGAGCAATATGATAAAGAATATAAAGCTGCACCATTGATTATGGCCGATACGCCCATCAGTTCGGAGATCAGTAATCCCAATCAAAAATTTATTTACGAGTACGATTTTAATAAGTACTGGCATTTTATGGTGGAGCTGATTAATGTGGATAAGGAAGAAAATAAAAAACTGGAATACCCCTCTTGTATACGCACCGAAGGTATTGCGCCTTCACAATATGGCACCAAAGGATTAGTGGACAGCCGTCTTGCAGAAATGGAAGAAAAATACGATTTGCTACCGGAAGCTTTGAGAGATGGTTTTGGAGAAGTTGGTGAAGAAGAAACAGAAGGAGAAGAAACCGGAGGAGAAGAAGAGGAAGAAGCCACCACTGATGACGCCAACGACGGGTTTTAATATTTTCTGATCACATTTCTTATATTATTAATTCAAAGAGTTCTTTACAAACTCAGCGAATATGCAAACATTAGCACCATCATTTACTCCGGGTAATAAAACCTGTATCATTATTGCAGGTGCCACTGCAGTGGGCAAAACTAATTTTGCCATTCAGTTAGCGCATCAGTTGCGTACCGAAATCATTTCTGCCGACAGCCGTCAGTGTTTTAAAGAAATGCATATTGGAGTAGCCAAACCCTCAGCCGAAGAATTGCAGGCAGTTCCTCATCATTTTATTGGTACACATTCCATTCATGACAATATGAATGCAGGTATATTTGAACAGTATGCTGTAGAAAAAGTGAAAGCTGTTTTTGTACAGCATGATACTGTTGTAATGGTAGGCGGAACCGGCTTGTACATAAAAGCATTTTGTGAAGGCATTGATGAAATGCCACTGATTGATCCTTCTTTAAGAGAAGAGATCACCACTTCATTTAAAGCAAAGGGATTAGAATGGTTACAGCAACAGGTAAAAGACACTGATCCGGTTTATTATGCAAACGGAGAAATACAAAATCCTCAAAGACTGATGCGTGCGCTGGAAATAAAATTATCCAGCGGTCAATCCATCACTGCATTTCAAACACAACAAAAAAAGCCAAGAGATTTTAATATTGTACAAATAGGATTGGAGTTGCCAAGAGAACAATTGTATGATCAGATAAATAAGCGGGTAGATATGATGATGAAGGCCGGCCTTTTAGCCGAAGCAATGGCTTTATTGCCATTTAAAACATTAAATGCGCTGCAGACTGTTGGCTATAAAGAATTGTTCAGCTATTTGGAAGGTACTGTTAGTATTGATGAAGCAGTGGAGCAAATAAAAATTAATACCCGCCACTATGCAAAAAGGCAAATGACCTGGTTTAAAAAGCATCCTGAGTGGCACTGGATTCACCCTCTTCACCCTGTATCCCAATTACCGGAAGGTATTTTATGGGGAAAGTAGATTTATAAATGGGTATTGGCGTTGAAATACTATTGCTGCTTTTGTCTTCTCTGGTACCATCTAATAAAGTGCCTTTAATATCTATCTTAATACCTGTTACTTTTTTAGCTTCATTTCTGATAAATGTAGCAGTTGCACTAAGTAAAGGAATATAAAACTTATCGGTATCTGTTTTTTCAATGGTGGTATTGCCCAAAGTGGAGCTGAGTAACAAGTTGCCATTTTCCATGGTAATATTTACTTCAGTTACAGCACTTCCTTGCGGAAATTTATACTTGGCTACATATTGCTGAAAAGGATCCTGTGCTTTTGCAGATAAGCACGAAACGAAAAATAAGGATGCAATAACGGTAACTCTTTTCATGGCTGCTTAGTTTATTATAAAAATACGTAATCTGGTTGAAAAAAGTTACACTTAATTAAAAATTAAAATTTAAAGCCTAAAGTAGCTACAATAGTACCCTGTTGCTGCTTTAAAGTAGCATAAGTATTGGCTCTGTCCTGCAAACGGTAAGGCAGGTCGGCATCCTTAGCAATGGTGTGAACATAAGTCAGGTCAATAAATACCCCTTTATTTCTATAACCAAGGCCACCACTCAGTAACATTCTGCTGGCTTTGTACGGTACATCTTTGTAGGGATTGCCATAGTAAGCAAAGCCCAGCCGGCCCATAATTGTATTGAACTTTAATTCGCCGCCTGCTTTAAAATTAAATGTACCCTTGTACAGACTTTTTACCACACTGTTCAGGTCTTTGTAATAGGATTTTTCCTCATCAGTAGGTTTTTCATTATTGCTGGAAAACCTTGAACCCTTATGATGCACATATTCAATATCGGCGGTGATGAAAGCTCTTTGTTTTTTTACGTTTTCAATTTCACGGAAAACATAGGATGCACTTCCAA
>JBAXET010000045.1:0-19683 GCA_037140275.1 Ferruginibacter sp.
GGCATTCACTTCCTGAAAGCCTATCAGTAAATCATTTTTTTTATTGACTGCAATGGTGGTTTGGATATAATTAGTGGCATCACTTTTAATTAATCCGGTTTGCACAATATTACCGGTACCCGCATTGATCTGGTGCCATTGCACTGCAGCACGTCCTTCGCAATTTACAGCTTGCGAAAACCAGATGCAGCCACTTTGAAAGACTACATTTTTAGGATTACGGTCTCCACTGGAAACTTTTTGTGCGGTTCCTTTCTGAGGTGATTGCGGAGGATAATCAATATATTTTAAACCATGTGCCTTTCTTGATACCACCTGACAATATGGTTTACCGTCAGCATCTTCCGAAACTTTGCGGATAACAAAATCATCATTGTCGATATCAAAAAAATACAGGTCATCAACAGCATCCTGCATAAAAACGGGATGTCCCAGGCTTCCTTTAAAATGATATATAGTGGTCGGCTTGCCTGCTTTGGCATCGGCCATTCTTAATACAAAAGTATTTTCTTCTCCTCCCGGATAGGAATACCCGATCCATTTTTTACTGTAGCCGATGCCGCCGCCATCTACTTCTGCAGTTCTTGATACAGGATAAGTATTCCATGCGCCTGTTGGACCACTGGTTTCAGATACACTGCTATTTACAGATTTTGTTTTGGGTTTATCATAATACCACCACAGGTCAAAAACAAATACTTTATTATGAATGTCGAAAAACATTTTAGGGTCAATGCCATTGTTAAAACATTTTTGAGAAACACCCTGTATAAAATTTCCTTTTTTATCGTAGATCAGCAATCCGCTGTTGGTACCTTCCATTACATAACCACCACCTACTGCTATTTGCGGATCAACCTGACGGTTACCATCCATGGAACCATTAAATACCTGATAGCCGTTTACTGTTGTAGGATTGCCCCCCTGTTTGCGTTCGGGACATTCGTTACCATTATTAAAACTGCTTTTATGCAAAGGCGTTACTGTCTCCGTTGAAGAAGGGTATATTTTTTCATTGGTAGTTTGTGCATTTAAAATTCCTGAACACAGGAATAAAAACACTACTGTTAATAATTTTTTCATGTTGCTTATTTAGTTGTTAAGTTGTTCTAATATTCTTACTTCACCGTCTTTTTCATCTTCCCTTAGCTGTCCGGAATGTTTTTGCTGAAACTCTTTCAGACTCCATTGAATGATTGTATTTTCCGGATATAATACGGCCTGCTCTTTTAACCAGGCAGTTGCCTTTTCTGCAGTCAATATTTTTTCCATTGCCCATGCAGATACCAAATGATTGGCAGGTAAAAAATTCATTACTGTATTATCTACTTTTGGAGTAAAGGCAATGATTTTTTGAAGCGACTGGGTGGCTGCAGCTTTGTTTCCTAAATTGGTATAACATTGATAGTTTAGCCAGTCTTCCAGTCTTTCGTCAATATCTTCATCATAGGGTTTTCCTGCACCCAGATTTACCGGCCATAATTTTGCGCCTGCAATAAACTGCAATGCCTTATTGTATTGCTTGCTTTTCATCGCTATTACAGCCTGCATCAGTTTGGCTTCGTGGTATAATTTGCGGCCGTCGGTAGCACCTTCAAAAGGAAGAATTTTTAATTTGGTTAAAAAAGCATCAGCCACAGCATATTGTTTGGTTAACAATAATGTTTTAGCATATAACATGCCCATGATATAATTTTCCGGATGCGTTTTATAAAATGCAGCAATAGTATTCAATGCTGCTTCATATTGCTTTTGTGTAATAAAATATTCTGCCAGCAATTTTTGATAACGCCATTCATTTTTATTTAAAGAAATGGCCATGAGCAGATCAGCTGACGCAGCCGCTGTATCCATTTTCATCAACGATGCTCTCGCCGCATAAAAATTTGGATCCACCGGCATATTACCACATTGCGAAAAAAGTGTTTTTGCTTTTTCAATATTGTTATGATGCCATTCTATTAAAGCCAGCTGATATTTTAATTGCCATTGATTATTTGTTACAATTAATTTTTCCAGTACTGCGGCCGTTTCATAACGGAAAGGAAATGTATTGCTCATTTGAATGGCTGAGGCATCCACAGGTGTTTGTTGCAGATAGGCTTTCCAGCAATTGATCTCAGCATTATTTGCTGCCAGAGAAAAAACTTTCAGCGCCTCCTGATTACAATGCAGTTTGCTGTACCAGATACCCAGATCAAGAAAGCTTTGCTGGGGCATTTCATTCTGTATGGCTGCAATAAATGTTTCTTTTGTTTGGGCAGAAGCTGCTGAATAATATCTTTCAAAATCAGCAAAATGATTGAGCGGGTCCAGGGTTTTAATTTTACTTAATATTTTATTGGCCTCACCCGGTTCATTTTTTTGTCTGTAAATAATTGCCAGCAGTTGCAGCCCGTCAATATTACCCTGATTATTCAGTAAACTTTTTTGGGCATATTCAATGGCTTTTTCTTTTTCTCCGGTACCGAAATATATTTTTGCCAGCTCTGTATATGCAGCACTTCTATACTCCACTCCTGCAGCGGCCAAATCAAATCCATCTTTTGCATCAGTAATATTACCCAGCTGCACATTTGCCAACCCGTAATAATAATTGGCTGCAGGGTCATACGTATTAATCGACAATGCCCTTGATGCATTAGCCAGCGCTTCTGCAAACTGAAGTCTGCGCAGTTGCAATCCGGCCAGGTCACACAATGCAGGAACATAATCAGGATCTTTTTGCAAGCAGGCTTTTAAAATTTCTTCTGCTTTTATATAGTCGCGAAAGCTGATATAATTTTTTCCCTGCAGATAAAGTCCATACATGGAGTTATCATCAAAATCTTTGGGCCGTTCTAATGGCCGACTTAAATCTCCTTCTTCCGGAGCCGAATTCCAAACTAATTTATTTTCGCCGATGGTTAATTTTAATTTATCTGCATCAACAGTAATTCTGATTGAGTCAGCAAATAATACCAATGGTTGTACCGCAATATCCTTTGAATAAATTGTTTTGCCATTATCAAACAATTCTAATTTTTCATGCAATGCCTGCAGTGGCGAAAAATAAATTTTGAGCCAGCCATTTTCATTTTTAACATTCACCGCACCATAATTATTTGCTTTTACAAAACCTTTGGTTTGCTTTACAGGGAACCAGTATTCTGTCCATGCATCTGATTGATAAGGATAAAAAGAGCGATGCTTGAATGGAGTGAGCATACTGGCTTCTGCAGACTGATTAAATAATCTTCCGCTCTGCACTTCCACATACTGCCCGTCTGTATCAGTTAATAATTTCTCCCAAATCATCCCCTGCTGCGATAATCCCCATATCCATATTTTTTTTCCGGGCTTATCATCATGATTGGCATACCTGCCCATTCCAAATGCATCATCATGCCAGTAAGCGCCAAAAAAATCAGTATACTTTCCAAATACATGATAAGATTTATAGCCGCCAAAATTATTATTATTATAAAATTTTACCTCCCTTCCATTTTTTTTATTGATGGGCCAGTCGCTGTATTCACCATTGTGCCCCAGATAATTTTTACCCGGATAAATAAATTCCAGATTCCCTGCAGCCTTTAATCCTGTATTCATCCAGGTGTAATAAGGCTGTTCAAAGGATGTGGCATTATTCCAAAACGAACTGGTGGTAAAATAGGCTTTGTCTTTAGGCAAATTAATATCCAGCCGCCATGATGTTTGCGAGAGTAGGTCCAGTGCACCAATTACGCAACTGATACTACCATCTTCTTTTTTAACGATGGTATAATCTACCGGCGTGGCACAATTGGGTGTATGGCCAATGATACCATAATTGGCTTCTACGCCACCACTGGTCCATGGGCCACGCATGGCAATATCCCTGAATTTGATCACATGATTATTGTACACAAATTCTTTTCCTGTTGATTTTTCTGTTGCCGACCAAACCTTTCCTCCCACTTCGGGTAATATCATCAGCTTAATATAATCGTTCTCCAGCTCTACTACTTTCCATTCTTTTTGAACAGGCTGATCTGTAAAACCATCAAACCGGTAGTAAGGATAAATCTTTGAATCGGGCTTTGGTATGGGATCAGGATCAGAGAACGGATATGTTGTAAATGTTTTTTTATACTCCCTTACTACGGTGGGCTGTTGCGCCAAACAAGCCGCACTGCAACTGATTAAAAAAACGGAAAGCATTTTTTTCATAATAACTTATTTAGCATTATTCAAAATCGTTTTACAGCAATCAATAATCATTTTCAACAGGCGCTTCTGTTTCTAATTTTTTCTCTCTTAAATTCCAGGGATAATTATTTTTTACTTCGATATAATCTTTCAGTTCATAATGGCTTGTTCTTCCCTTAGCATCTGTTACCGTTACATTAACAGAATACTTGCCGGGTTTACAGGAAGAATAATTCACAATTGGATTCTCTTCATTTGATACTGCAGGAATGGCACCGGGGAACTGCCAGCTGAATTTGGCACCCTTTCCATTAATCACTGAATTATCGTAAAAATAAATTTTCATCTGATTGGGATCTTCTTCATCCGCATCTTGTCCTTCAACACTCAACACCCTTTTTGATAAAGCAATATTTGCTTTAGGTGCAGTAGTTTCATATAAATTGTTTTCCCAAACACCCCGATAAGTACCCAGCCTAATCTTTTCTTTATCGTAATTCAAATAAATAAAATTGATGGGCGTGCAGGGTAAATGGGTACCAACTGTTTTCCATGTACCGGTATGATTACTTTTATAGAACAGACCGGGATAACAACCCAGGTACACCCCATCCTCAGTTCCCCGCTGGTAGGCCATGGTTTGGATTTCACTTTTGGGAAGGTCTGCCGAATGATCATCCAGCCAACTGGCACCTGCATCTTTTGACACTAACACTTTCGCTTCATTTTGATACCCTCCTACCCCCAAATAAATTTTGGCGGGGTCTTCGTCACTGATGGCAATATCCGGGAACCCATATTTTTTTGCAATATCGTTATCGGGTGTAATTTCTTTCCAGTTTTTACCCCCATCTGCTGTCATCCATACCTGTTTTGAATTAACCCGTCTTCCTTTTCCTGTTAATACATACATATAATCAGGATTAGAAAAACTTACTCTTAGTCTTCGTATATAAAATGTATCCGGAAACCTTTTGAGTGTATCGATGGTTTTGAAATTATTTTCAGTTTTCATTACAGAGCAATTGGCAATACGCCAGTGATCACTGCTTTCATCAATAGAATAACTGGTATAAATCAAATGCGGATGAAATTCAATATTTCTGTTAGGGATATAACCAAAATTAACCGGCGATTTTTTAGATACCGGTTCATCCCTTAAAGTTGCCGGCAGTTTAATAATAAAATGTGAGTACGGAGTAGCATATAAATATCTGTCGTCAAAAGGATTCATTGTGGCACTCATGGCATCGCCACCACCATAATGAAACCAGTCTTTCCCATATAATTTTTCATTGAATACCATCGTGCCGCTATGGTCTACCCCAACAGCCATTACATCTGATTTAAACGAAGTACTAAAACCCCAAAGATCCTGTCCGCTAAATCCTTCCACCCTGTGGTGTAATCTGGTTTTCATATTTACATATTGCAGTCCGCCATCATTGGCCAGCCAGATATCATCCCCAGCAATTTTAGCACATTGAATATCTCCATGTATACCATATGTGCCCTGTTTGCGAAGGATATTCCAGGTTCTTCCGGCATTAGTACTTAATATATTTCCGGAAGCAGCCATTACCATCAGATTTGCATTGGTGGGCGAAATGGCAAATGAAGTGGCCCATCCCACCTGCTGAAAAGAGGCTGACCAGAAAGAACTGTCTTTCATATTAAAATCGTATTTGTCTTTATCCTCATCCGCACTGTATGGATGAAATAAAGAATAGTAGTCATCAATATAGCGGTAGTTATTGGCCTGCGGCACCAGATGAAAACTTTGTCCTGCATCAGCACTTTCTATAAACGTACCCACCATCTGATTTTTCAGTTCCTGTTTTACTGTGGTATTTACTGCAGCTTCTCCAAAGATGGTGATGTATAATTTATCTGGCGCAGCAGGTGTTACTGCTGCAGTAATATCATGCAGCCGTATTAATTTATTTTTATCGGGCATGCCGGCAGTGATCTCTTTTAAGCTATCTCCTGCATTTACAGACCGGTAAATAAAAAACAGGTTTCTTTTTTTCTTGTACGCCCCGCCGATATATACAATATTTTCATTGGTAGGATGAAAGGCAATGAATTGTGAATTAAATCCTTCCAAAATTGGTTTCCAGTTAATGCCGCCATCCGTGGTTTTATACACGGTATCTGTATTGGATGCAATTACAATATTGGGATTTTTAGGAGAAACAGAAAGCAGTGTATAATCGTCGCTCCATCTTGGTCCGCCCTTAGCAGCCAGTTGTGACAGCATGTTTAATGCTGTAAATTTCCATGTAGTACCGTTGTCCAGTGATTTTAAAATGCCGACTGTAGTAGCTGCGTACACCACTTTATTATCTGATGCAGCAATCTCTATTTTTTTTACGTTTTCTACAGGAAGATCGAGGGTTACATTTTTCCAGGTGTTCCCTTTATCGGTGGTGCGCCATATTCCGCTACTCATGCCGCCCATTAAAACCATATTGGGATTTTTTATGGATACATCCAGACTGCGCATTACACCCAGGCCGGGTGCTTCAACAGAGCCCACTGTTTTATGAATACTAAAGGGCCCCAATGGTTTCCAGCTTTTAAGTTGTGACAATGCATTAGCTGTTATGCCAACAAAAAAGAGGCATAAAATAATTTTATTTTTCATTGCTGTGTTTGTATGATGTGCTATTTAATAATGAACAACCAACCCTTATTTTTTGCGACAGTTATTTTATCTGCAGGTGAAAATATTTTTGCAGACTGAAAGTTTTTTATTTCCGGCGCTGTAATTGTTGCAGTAGCAGGATCGATACCTAATTTTTTCCAATCAATCTTCAGCTCAATATCCACATCTGTTTCTGCCCAGCTTGCAATGGATACCAATGCAGCGCCATTTTTTTTATATACAGTAGCCATTACTTTATCGTTGCTGGTTTTAACCGGACAATTCTCACTCCAGTAACCAATCATAGAAGAACCTTTCATGCCAAAATCATCCCATACTTTCCAGATTGGCCTTGGATCTGCATTTTCACTCCATGGCATACGGTTGGTCATGCCATAGATCATACCGCGCCAAGCATTACCACCATCCTGCAGCATTTCGCCCATTAATCCAAAAGGTATACCGCTCACTTCTGTTAAAAAGAAATCGGGTTTATTTTTTTCATAATCGAAATATTCGCCAAACCATAATTTATTTAAGTAAGGAAAATGCTCCATGTACAGATTAGCACTATTATTAAATCCATCACTCTTATTGTACTGATTGGCACTATGCAGATCTAAAATACCCGGATGTCCGTCCTGCGTTAATACTCTTTTTATACGTTTCATGGTAACACGGTCAAATGCCACATCATCTAAATAAATACCATCAATACCCACATTTTGCGTGAGCCAGTTCATGCCTTCCACATAATAATTATGCCAGCGGTTCATACCACTGTTAACAATAGCCGCATCTTTTAATTCGGGTACAAACCATGCAGCAATATAATCATCGCCAACATGTTCCTGCAGCCAGCTGAAGCCACCGCCTTTACCCGGACTGAATATCTCATGTCCCAGACTGCGCATTGCCGGAATTTCCCAGGCTTTATTGCTTAACTCACGTATGGTATTGTAAATTTTTACTTTTAATCCCTTGCTGTGCGCCTCATCAATATAGGCTTTCATCTTTTTAAATTCTATAAAAGGATAATTGATATAAGGATTAATTGCAGTTGCATGATGAATGTTTACAATAGTTGCACCTGTTGTAAGAATGGTATCAATGGGTTTGTAACTGTGAAAGAATTTACTGGCCCATTGAAAATCTGTGTTGATTTGATGGAACGGTGTAATGAGCAAGTTGAAATTATAATATAGCACATCCCCCTTCTTCAGCGTTCTGCTGCCACTGTATGCATTTACCAAAATTGATTTCCCCTTTTGAAAAATATCGATGCCGCCTTTATTATCATTACCCCATGAAGCAGGCAATAACAAAGGCTTTTGTAAATAGAAATTAGTGTTTAAAGGGCGGCTGTATTTTTCATCCCGT
Organism: Ferruginibacter sp.; assembly: GCA_037140275.1. Lineage (GTDB taxonomy): Bacteria > Bacteroidota > Bacteroidia > Chitinophagales > Chitinophagaceae > Ferruginibacter. The sequence goes on from JBAXET010000045.1 coordinate 8,198, forward strand.
AAAGAAAATTGCAGCCCTGCATTTACATTTCCAATCCATGCACCATCCTGATTTTTATGTGCTACATCCCATTTCCATTGCAGGGTATCGGGGCGTATGCCTCCTTTTAACCCTAATCCCATCAGGTATTTGGTTGCTGCGGGCTGCATGGGTAAATGAAAATTGATCTCTTTAAATTCCATATCCTGCAGGGCAGTGAATTTAACAGTGTAATTTAAAAAGCCGTCAAATTCAAGTGATGCATTCACCTCCATCTGCAACACAGCAGAAGTATTAGTGGATTGCCAGCTTACAGTGCCGGATTCTTTTTTAATAAAATGTACACCGTCGGTTTTCCATTGCAGGGGTTGCTTACCTGCAGTATCGTAAAAATGAAAATGAACAGGCTCGGTAAAAAGATCATTAGGTGTAGTACCAATGGTGGTCATTTCAGGGGTAAAAAAAGTTTGTATCTGTGCAGGAAAACCATCTTTGTTTAAAAACAATTTTCTTCCCAGCAAATCAATTACGGTATCGGTTACCACTAACGGAGTATAAGGAGCTATAACTGTATTCTCCTGCGCCATTGTTGAATTTAGCCATTTTAAACGGGTCATATTTTCCGGATGATCGATGCCTCCGTTTTTTGTAATTTCATTGGTAACCTTTATCTGCAATACAATTTCCTTTGCTGAATTACCTGCTGTAACTATTGCTTTACCGGAGTAAATGCCCGGTGCTGCAGCAATTGGCACATCCACACCACACCACATGGCCTGAACATTTCCTTTAGCCACATCAACCTTGCTTTTAAAAATACTGCCGTCATATTTTGTACCATCGGTATTGATACAGCTGATATTTTTTGCAGCAATAGTTTTGCCGGCTGCATTCTTAAGGTCGGTGAATACAATCGTTACATCCTGTACATCCTGTAACGCATAAACGCCCAGTTGAAAAGCTACATACTCCCCACGCAAAGCGGTTTCGCTGAATGAATGTTGCACACCTTTCAATATCCATCTTTGTGGCAGATCGTATTTCATTCGGATGGAATTGTTTCTGTTTTCAGGAAAAACAATGAATGGCTGGCCGTTGTTCTTTTCAATAAGTGTAGTGGTTTCAGAAGCAGTGGCAATTACTTCCATTGGATAAAAACTGTTAAACGCATTGATGCTTTGAATTTCTTTTACCAAGCAATTGGAACTGAGATTGTCATTTGTACCGGCCAGCCATGCAGCAGTTGCTATTTGTTCAGGCTTTTGATATACACCTTTGGGATAGTATGTTTTAGGACCGTCATAAATATAGGGCATGTAATAAATGTAATAGGTGCCGTTACCGGAAATGGGTTCAAATAATATTGTACCCGATTCTCTGTTGATATCAACTGCTTTTACATTGTTTACTTTAGCACCGGTTTTTGCATCCTGCACAATAATTCTTTTTAACTCCGGATGAAAATCTCTTCTGCGCCAGCCAATAACCGCTTTGGCAATATTGCCTTTTCCTGTAAACTGAATTACTGCACGGTGGTTACCTAAGGAATCTGCATTCCAGTTGCCATTACCATTACCGTAAGGAATTTGCTGTGCAGTAACACTGTATGAAATTAAATTAATGCAAAGCGTTGCAGTAATAAGCAAAAATTTCTTTTTAAAGTTGAATACCTTAACAGTCATCATGAAATATTTTATATGATAAAAAGCCAATAAGTTGATATTGTATGTTTTGCAAAACAATATAAATACAATATTCCCATATTTACGCAACTAAATCTATTGCATATTTGCGCAACCGTTTGCAAATGCAACGCAATCGTTTGCGTTACTTTTCCCCTTTTTCATATTAACAGGGTAAATTGCACCAATGGACAATAAAGTTACCACCATAAAAGAAATTGCTAAAAGGCTCAATATCTCTCCTTCTACTGTTTCACGTGCGTTGCATGATCATAAGAGCATTGGACTAAGAACAAAAACCAATGTGCAGCAACTGGCTAAGGAATTAAATTATGAGCCTAACCAAACTGCCATTTTTTTCCAGCAGCGTAAAACATTTACAATAGGTGTGATACTGCCTGAATTATCTGAAGCCTTTTTTTCATCTGCCATCAGCGGCATTGAAGATTGTGCCAATAAAAGTAATTACACTGTGCTGATGGGACAATCACACGATAGTGAAGAAAGAGAAATGCAATTGATTGAAACCATGAAGAATCACAGAGTGGATGGACTGATTGTATCGATTGCAAAAAACACCGTGAATTACGAACAATTTGAAAGTTTAAAAAAATACAATATCCCTATAGTTTTTTTTGACTGCATACCCAATATGCAGAACATCCATTATGTGGCGTGCAATATGACTTCGGGCACCACTCAGGCATTTTCCTTTTTAAGAAAACTGGGGCATAAAACTATTGGTATGATCAATGGTCCGATGAATTTACTGGCGAGTAAAGAAAGGATAGAAGGTTACAGAAACGGACTTACAAAAGCCAGGTTAAAATATGATCCGCCACTGATCATTTCCTGTGACCTTAAAACTGACAGTATTTATAAAGCAACAGAAAAATTATTGTCGCTTAAAAACAGGCCTACAGCAATTATTGCGTTTAATGATTATGTGTTGCTGGATGCAGTGATGGCTGCCAAAAAAATGAAATTGAAGATTAATAAAGACATCAGCTTTGTTAGTTTTGCCAACCTGCCCATCAGTAATTATTCTGCTCATCCTCCGCTGGCATCTGTTGAGCAATTCGCTTATCAACAGGGGCAAAAAGCCATGGAAATAATTCTTGACCTGTTAAAAAATGACGCAATAGAAAATGAGAACGTTACTTTCTACAAAATAATTTTAGAACCCCAGCTTGCCATATATACAAAACAATAAGAAGCAACTATCCAATAAATCACACAAACGTTTGCTTAACGATTAATGAATTGGGTTTATTAAGTTTGACCTTATATTAAATCTTAATCGATTCGCACATGCTTAATTCCATCATACAATCCTATGAATTGCCAGAGAATGATTGTACCCTTAAGCCCTTTGGAAATGGTCTTATCAACAAAACCTGGCTACTGGAATGCCGCGGAGAACAATATATTTTTCAAAAAATAAATGATGCCGTTTTTGTGAGGCCCGAATTGATCGCAGAAAATCTTCATTCCCTTAAAACTTATTTTAATCATACATTCCCGCAATATCTTTTTATCAGCCCCGTAAGCACTGCAGACAATAAAGAAATGATGGTACTACCCGGGGAGGGCTATTTCAGGCTGTTTAAGTTTGTACAGGGCTCCGTAACTTTTGATACGGTTAGTGATGCAGGCGTTGCTTTTGAAGCGGCCAAACAATTTGGAAAATTCACCAGGCTGCTTTCGGGAATTGATATCAGCCAACTAAATATCACTCTTCCTGATTTTCATAACCTCAGCTTAAGATACCAGCAATTTGAAGAAGCACTGAGAAAGGGAAATAAAGAAAGAATTGCTGAATGCCAGCCTTCAATAGACTTTATTATTTCGCAAAATAATATTGTTGACAGTTTTAATGAAATACAAAAAAGCCCTCATTTTAAAAAACGGGTTACGCACCACGATACCAAAATCAGCAACGTATTATTTGATAAAAATGGCAAAGGACTTTGTGTAATTGATCTGGACACAGTAATGCCGGGATATTTCATCAGTGATGTAGGAGATATGATGCGAACCTATCTTTCTCCTGTAAGTGAAGAAGAAAAAGATTATTCAAAGATCAGGATACAGAACAGCTATTTTCAGGCAATTGTAGATGGTTATTTAAGTGAAATGAATGCCGAACTAAGTGAGCAAGAAAAAAACTACTTTGTATATGCCGGCAAATTCATGATTTACATGCAGGCTATCCGTTTTTTAACTGACCATATTAACAATGATATTTACTACGGCGCCAAATACGAAGGGCATAATTTAATAAGATGCAATAATCAGCTCGAATTACTAAAACAATTATTAGCAAAAGAAGACCTGCTGCAGGCCAGCATAGATGCTTATACAGAACAGACTTCTGTTTAAAAATTCAGGCTTATCAATATGATCAAAATCGATCTTACCTTACTCGTTAGAAAAATTTACCTGTAAAAATATTTTCGAATTAAAATTTATGCGAAAGGCACTTCAGTATTTAGTGAGTTTTATTTTTTCAGCCAAGTATATACCATCATTTTCCATCAGTTTTATATAAGCTTGTTGCTGCTGATGAATACCTAAAGTGTTTAGTGCCTAATTGTTAAAAAGATAAAACAGCGGATTTAATATTTTTTTAAAGCAGTCCGAACAAGAACACCCCATTCTTTGATATTAGCATCGGTCCATTTACCATTTGATGCAGCAAACGGTTGCAGCACAGAACAGGTTTCTTTTTTATCAGATACCGGCCATGCTACACACTGTTAATTATTCCAGGTAAATTTTTCAATCAGCTTTCCTACCTGCACTTCAAAATCGCCGGCCTCAGTTACTGTTTTTAACTGTGCATTTACAAATGCCAGATCATTTTTATCCAGCACAAAACTTACATTGGTTCTTTCTCCTGATTTCAGGTCAACTTTTGTGAATGCCCGCAGCCTTTTATTATTAGGAGTGATGCTGGCATACAAATCGCGGCTGTATAATTCAATAGTATGCTTGCCGGCCATTTTGCCGGTATTGGTAACGGTAACGGTTACAGTTAATTTTTGATTACCTTTTAATGTTGCCGTACTCAATTTTAAATTGCTGTATGCAAATGTGGTGTAGCTTAATCCATATCCAAAAGCAAATAAAGGATCATAACCGTTCCACAAAACATCGGCATTGAATATCTCCCTTTTGGTTTCGGTAAACTTATGATCGTACATCACTATTTCACCCATGCTTTTAGGATAGCTGAAGGGCATAATACCATTAGGATTATAATCACCAAACAATACATCGGCAGTAGCTTCTGCGGTTTTTCTGCCACTCCAGAATGGCAATACAATGGCTTCAAATTGCGGTTCGATATTGGTAATAAAACGGGGTCTTCCTTCCTGTAAAATCAAAATTACTTTTTTACCGGTGGCAAATGCTGCTTTAGCTAAGTTCACCTGCTCTTCGGGCAAGGCAAGGTCGCGTATATTGCCAGGACTTTCGGCATAAGCATTTTCACCCAAACACAATATGATCACCTCTGCATTTGCAGCACCGGCTTTTAATTTTTCAATATCATAATTGTCTTTGTTGTCAAAACCTTTTCCTCCAACTGTAATGATATTAGCAGCACCAACCTTATCAGCAATTGCCTGCACAAAATTTTTACTGTCTGCAGGATACCATTCTTCCTGATTGCCCTGCCAGGTATAACTCCAGCTGCCGTTTAATACTGCAATACTTTGAGCGGTTGGCCCCATTACCAATACTTTTTTATCTTTTGCCAGTGGCAGAATATTATTACTGTTCTTAACCAATGTTACCGCTTCATGTGCAGCATCCAAAGCCAGGGTTTGATATTCGGGCTTGCCAAAATTAGCTTTAGCATTTTCTTCGGTATAAGCATTGTCAAATAAACCCACTTTAAATTTTAGTTTTAAAATTCTTCTTACTGCATCATCAATACGGCTCATGGGTACTTCTTTTTTTGCCACAGCTTCTTTTAATAAATCAAAGAAAGAATAATCACCGGGTACCATGCTCATATCAATACCTGCATTAATGGCCATCACTACTGCTTCACGGGGTGTTGCGGCAACTTTGTGTATGGCATGTAAACGGATGATATCTTCCCAGTCGGTAACAATCAATCCTTCAAAGCCGAGTTCTTTACGCAATACATCTGTTAGTAAATATTTGCTGGCATGCACCGGTGTTCCATTTATATCGCTTGAATTTATCATGATTGAAGAAGAACCTGCTTTAACAGCTGCCCTGAACTGCGGCAGATAATATTCCCGCATTTCTATTTCGGGCATATAGATCGGCGTTCTGTCTTTACCTGTACGTGATGCTGAATAGCCCAAATAATGTTTCATACAGCTGGCTACTGCAGTTGCATTTTTCAATCCGTCTTCTTCATATCCCTGTATGGCAGCAGTACCCATTGTTTTACCAATGAATACATCTTCGCCATAAGTTTCGGAAAAGCGTGACCAAAGAGGTTGTCTGCCTAAATCCAATACGGGAGCAAATTCCCAACGCACACCGGATGCCCTTAATTCTTTGGCAGTAACTTTTGCCGCAGCTTTTACCAATGCCGGATTTCTTGTGGCAGCCATTGCAATATTATGCGGAAATAAAGTGGAGTTCAGCGTGTAGGTCTGCCCGTGAATAGCATCCAGACCGTACAATACCGGAATTTTTAATTTGGTATTCAGGGCTTCGTCCTGAATTTCTTTAATTACTTTATGCCAGGTGGCCAAATCAAGTGCATGCGCAGTGGTATTGAGCATGGAGCCCACTTTATATTTCTGTATGGCTTCTTTTAATTTATCTGGATCCAGACTACCGTCGGTATTTGCCCAGCCGCCTTTTGCAAAAACAGCAAGAGTTACCTGCGTCATCTGGCCAATCTTATCTTCCAGCGACATTTGCTTCAGCAATTGTTCTACTTTGGCATCGTAATTGATTTTTTGTTGTGCAAAAGACGAAAAACTGCACAGAAAAAAGGCGGCGAGATATATGATCTTTTTCATTGTAATAATTTAAATTTTATTTTCAATCTGGTCAATTCTTTTAATAATCTGTATGCAGGCACGGCTGTTATGGTAGGGGCATTTCCATATCCCCACTTTATCTTCTGACATAGGTACATAGTTTTCTTTTACTCCCCAAAACCACTCTCCATTTTTTTTATCCAGTATATGCTGTTGTACAAATTGCCATGCAGCCATTGAATGATCTAAATATTTTTTATCCGAAGTATTTTGCCAGGCATTAAAAAAGCCTACCATTGCTTCGGCCTGAGGCCACATGTGTTTTTCTTTTATTAAATAGTTGGTGTCGGGTTCATATTCGTACCATAAACCTCCATCTATATCTAATCCTTTTTTTACAGCATCACACATTTTTATGGCTGTAAGTGTAGTTTTTTTGATGAGATCTTTGTCTTCAATTGCTTCAGCAGCTTCCTGTATTAACCAGGCCGCTTCAATATCGTGCCCATAAGAAACCGTAGCCGACTTAGGTGCCCAGTTATCTTCAAAAAATAAATATTGCTGACTGGTAACAGGGTTGATGATATGCTGTAAAAAAACATCGATAAGGCCGGCAATATTTTTCTTTACAGGTTCATAAGGCCATACTTCAAACAAAACAGTGAATGCCTCCAGCACATGAAGGTGGGTATTCATCGATTTTTTTTCGTTAGCATCTTTGTTGCTCAGCCGGAGATCTTCTATAGGTGTCCATGTTCTTGTAAAAGCTTCTGTATATCCACCATATACAGGATCGTAACTGTGTTTTACAATCATATCATATAACTCAATAGCTTCAATTATGGCTTCACTTTCTTTTGAGGCTTTATAAAATTCACTAAAAGCATAAATTGTAAATGCCAATGCGTAAATCTGTTTTTTTGTATCTAAAGGATCTCCTTTGCAATCAACCGTCCAGTAAACGCCACCAAATTCCTTATCAATGAAATACTTGTTTATATAATGAAAAGCAAGCCGGGCAAAATCTAAATACAATTTATTTCCGGTTAAATTATATGCGGCAGAAAAACTCCATAATATCCGTGCATTTAATACGGATCCTTTTGGTGCATCAGGGACAATATTGTTATTGCTGTCTATCTGTCCAACAAAGCCGCCATTCACTTCATCTTTAGTATAATTCATCCAGAAAGAAAGAATGGCTTCCAGTTCTTCCTGCATAGAAATTTTATATGCGTTCAGGTTTATTTCCATATTATTGCTGCACCTGTATTTTTTGCTGCTGTTTTTTTAAGAAGGCTATATTATCTTCTGCAATTTTATTTACTATAGTAGCTGATTCCAGCGAAGTAAATCCATCTTCGGGTGTATTAATCACATAGTCAAGTAATCTTTCAATAGTGGAAGTGGCAACATGCATTCTGGTATCGGAAGAAGCATAGTAAATAAATACAGTACCGTCATTGTCAATTATCCAACCATTACTAAACACAACATTAGACACATCGCCCACCCTTTCAATACCTTCGGGAGCAATAAAATACCCTGCGGGCTGATGAATGATTTTAGTAAGCTCTGCCAGGTCTGTCATAAACATATACAATACATAACGGAGACCTGCAGCCGTATTTCTAACACCGTGAGCCAGGTGTAACCAACCCATTGTAGTTTTTATGGGAGCAGGCCCCTGCCCGTTTTTGGCTTCATATACGGTATGATACACTTTAGAAGCAATTACCACTTCTTTTTCAACTACGGCTCCCTCAATAGATTTACTTAGTCCAAAACCAATGCCACCACCAGTACCAGCTTCTATAAATCCATCCTGAGGACGGGTATAAAAAGCATATTGCCCATTTACAAACTCTGGATGCAGTACTACATTCCTTTGTTGGGGTGATGGTGTTTTTAAATCTTTTAGCCTGTCCCATTTTACCAGGTCTTTTGTACGTACAATACCACATTGAGCAATAGCCGAAGACTGATCGCCATCTGTCGCTCTGGGGTCTCTTCTTTCGGTACAAAACAATCCGTATATCCAGCCATCTTCGTGCTGCACCAAACGCATATCATAAATATTGGTATCGGGTTCATCAGTTTCAGGAATAATGATTGGTGTATCCCAGAATTTAAAATTATCAATCCCCGTTTCACTTTCGGCCACAGCAAAAAAAGATTTCCGGTCTGCACCTTCCACCCTTGGTATCATCACATACTTATTGTTAAATTTAATAGCCCCTGAATTAAATACAGCATTAATACCAAAACGTTCCATAAAATACAGGTTGGTTTGGGGATTAAAATCATATCTCCAGTGCAAAGGTGTATGCAAAGCCGTTAGTACAGGATTTTTATAGCGTTTTATAACCCCGTTATCACATTCAACTGCTGCGTTAGGCATTGTAAGCAGGGCTTCGTAATTTTGCTGCAGGCTGTTGAACCTTTTGTTGAAAATTTCGTTCATGAAATTGTATTAAAAATTTGCTATCAGCTAATCTTCTAATTTATCCCACCATGTTTTTTTAAGTATAGCAATAATTATTATTAATATCACTATGGTTATTACTAAAGGCAATTTCATCCACAATACCACATACATGGGAAGAATGGTTAAACACAATTGGGCAATGATTCCCAGCAGCACATTAAACATATCCAGCTTAAATCTTTTATTAGCTTTAAAAGATGGGTCATCAGCCAATACAAGCTCATGTACCGGTTTCCAAAAGCCCCATGGTCTTACAGTGCTGTAAAAATGTTTAAGTACTTTGCTGTCTGTTGCAGGTGCTGTAAATGTTCCAATTAAGCAGCCGGCAATAGAAATAACAAAGAGCAGCGGAAAATAATACAGGAATTCAATGCCGGAAAATAATCTTGAGAAAATTAAAGCTCCGGCAACACCTGCAAACATGCCCCAGAAAAAACCATTGGCATTAAAGCGCCACCAATACCATTTCAATACATTGGCGGCAATATAGCCACCGTATAATCCCGAAACGATCCACTGCAAAATACTGTTCACATCTTTGGCAAAAAAACCAAGCAGAATACCAACAGCCACTATCACCAATCCCGATATATAATTAATGGAAATGGTTTGTTTGGTACTGGCTTTGGGATTAATATATTTAAGGTAAACGTCATTTACAAAATAGGCCTGTGCTGCATTTAAAGTACCCGAGAAGGTTCCCATAAAGGCCCCGAACAAACCGGTTAATACCAATCCTAAAATACCCACCGGCAAAAAATTATTAATAGCACCGGGTAATATTTTTTCAAAGTCAACTCCCCCTGAACCATTATCCAAATTGAGTTGATTGTAGTACAATAAACCCAGTACCGTTAATCCTATGATCATGGAATAGCGAACCGGCAATAAAATGAGGGAAACAAAGCCTGTCATTTTAGACGCTTCTTTAGGAGATTTGGACGACAATATTTTTTGCATATCATAATTGGGTGCAGGGCCGGCTAATGATGCAAATACGCCTTTAAAAAGCATCATCATAAATAAAATACCAAACAGCCCGTAGCCATCATCGTTAATTTTTTTCATCGCTTCATCAAACAACCCACGCCAGTTTAGGTTCAGGTTCCAGCCGAAAAACGGATTATCCCAACCCTGAGGAACGGTTAAAGTTTTACCATGTAAATGCTGCATGGCAATAATGGCAATTGCAAAACTGCCTACAGTCATTATCGCATACTTGATCACATCACCTAAAACAATACTGTGCATACCTCCCAATACAGAATAGAAAACTGCAAACAGTGTAAACACGATACCGTAAAAATGGCCAACATAATGAGGTGCCACATTAAAGGGTACATATCCCTTAACAACATCCCATGGAATAAATATTTCTATAAACTTACCCAGACCAACAAATCCATATGCTAAAAATCCTAAGCAACCGATGAGTGCAAAAGCAACTACAACAGTATGCGATGCGTTAACTCCTTTACCTATCGTTCCAAACCTTGTAGCCAACCATTCTGCTCCAGTATTGGCATTGCTTCTCCGCAGCCATTTAGCCAAAAACATCATATTAAATATCTGGTTGAACACCGGCCACAGCCATGGTATCCAGATGCTTTTCATACCATACACAAAACATAAAGCCACCATCCACATGGTACCGCTGATATCAAACATATCGGAAGCATCACTTAAACCCAGCATGTACCAGGGCAGCTTTTTACCACCCATTAAATAGCTTTCGTTATTCTGCCTTGCCTTTTTACGCATGAACCAGCCCAGCATGAGCATGGATACCAAATAAGAAAGTATGATGGCGATATCAATAATTTGTAATTTCATTTCCCCTTTTTGATATATCTTTTTTTATTCCTTTACTTTTTTATTCAGTGTGACTTGTATAAATTTTCTTTAGCAGCATCGGCTTCAAATAAGGATCGCTCTGCTTCGTAAAATTTTACAAAATTATTTTCCGATACCTGTCCTTTATAAGGAACATAATAATGCATTTTTTTGGTCCATTCATTATACCCATGATTGCGCCACAGCAACACATAAGCGATGGTATGATTGCCAATGGCTTTTTGCAACACCTCTGTCCACCAGTTAGCATAGGGAATGGCTTCATATCCCGTTTCGGCCAGTGCAGCTAATTTATTGGTTTCTGTGGCGGCACTGTCTAAAATGGCTAATCCGTTTTGCACACTTTTAGTAAAACCATCCTCTTTGGCAGGATCGCCCCATTGGTAGGTATCAAAACTCAATACATCCACCACATCATTTCCGGGATAACGGCTCAGATAATCTTCTTTGTTTTTAAAATCGCCGCCGGTATTGTATACATAAATCAGGTTATTACAGTGCTTCACT
>JBAXET010000046.1:0-19576 GCA_037140275.1 Ferruginibacter sp.
AACTAGTACTTGTAGTATGGTATTGTCCTACCATTTCTAACGCGTTAATCTATATGCAGCCTAAATTATTAAGGGAGATCACTCCTCTTACCCAGAATGATTGTTTTACAATGTTTTACCGGGTAAAGTCGGAATTCAATTTTCCATTACACTACCACGAAGAGTTTGAACTGAATTTTATTGATAATGCAAAAGGCATCAAACGTGTGGTGGGCGATCATATTGATTCGATAGATGACCTTGACCTTGTACTGGTAGGCCCTAACCTGCAGCATGGCTGGTTTAATCATCAATGCAAAAGCAAAGAATTTACCGAGATCACTATACAGTTTCACCGCGACCTGTTTGATGAAAAATTTTTACAGCGCAATCAAATGAGTTTGATACGTACCATGTTTGAAAAATCATTGCGTGGGATTTTATTTTCAAAAGAAACGGTGCAAATGCTGAAGCCAAGATTTTTTGCGCTCACCAAAAAACACGGCTTCGATTCTGTGTTAGAACTGATCTCTATTCTGCACGACCTCTCCACATCAAGAAACATGAAGATACTTTCTGACATCTCGTTTAAAAATGCAGAGACCATCAGTTATAACAGCCGCAGGGTGGAAAAAATAATGCAGTACCTGAATTCTAATTTTGATAAGAACATTACTCTTGGCGAAGCAGCACAACTGGTATCAATGAGCGAAGTGGCTTTCAGCAGGTTTTTTAAAGTAAGAACAGGAAAAACTTTTATTGAAACACTGAATGAAATACGTTTAGGCAATGCATCCCGTATGCTGATAGATACCACACATGGCATTAATGAAATTGCATTTAAATGCGGGTTCAATAATATTTCCAACTTCAACCGAATTTTCAGAAAGAAAAAGGATTGTACGCCAAAAGAATTCAGGCAGGAGTACAATGCTGAAGGTGTACGGTCATTTATTTAAAATGAAATAATTTTTATACTGCAGATTAAAATTATTTCAATAATTTTTTAACGATCATATTGCCCAATCTTCTTCCGCATAACGCACCGGTATCTACACTAAGCCGGTAATGAATGCCGCCATACAAACGGCTTACCGAACATTCGTCTGAAGCCTGTAAAAAAGAATTGAATTTTCGTTGCATGCCGATATAGCGCATATCGCAGGTATCGTTATAAGCAAAATTATCGCCGTATAATTTAGTAAGTACCGTTGCTGCAGAAGCAGTAATAGTACTGTGCCCGCTGGTATATTCAGGAAAAGGTGGTGTTTGCAAAAATGGTAACCAGGTCTTCTCCATATATTCACTGATGACTGTTACCGGCCTTACGTAACTCCATTTGTATTTTACATCCCAGCAGGAAATAAAACCTTCAAATAAAGCCACAGCAGTAAGTGCATAGGTTTTTGCCGTTTTAATTTCATCTGCCTTGGTTTGCCTTGCAGCAATAGATGCAATTCCCATCCAATGTCCGCCGGGTGTAATTTTTTTATTGCCAAACATCAAATGCCCTGAGTGTTCAATTACAAATGGATTATCATCCCAAAACTTTGCAATGGTTTTTTGTTCGTCAGTAAGATTTTTATTTATCTCATACACTTCTTTTACCGCTTTAAAAAAAACGCTATTGGTATCGGTACTATAAGTTGGTGGGGCTCCCGGAAAAAATTGAGATGCAGAGTCAAGCAATAAGGGTTGCATCGTGTTCCAGCACCATTCCACTCCATCCAGGTAATCTGGCGGCGTAGGCCGCCATTTCCCCGGATCGTTACTGCCTAAGTATTTAGGCTTGCTCCTCGATTTGATATAATTATCTGCCATGGCTCTTTTTAAAATGGCTTCCCCAATCTTGTTTCCAAAATTTACTGACCTTTCGTAAACAGCATCATCGGCAATATTATCTTTAAAAGAAGTAAACAAATTTTTTTCATAATTTTTTAATGAATCGATTGAAAACACCACTTTATGCGCCACAGTGAAAAATGCTTTGGAAGCAGCAAGTGCATAATTGTATTGCTTATCCTGTTCGGGTTGTGGCATTGCATCAAAGCCCTTCATTTTTGCCACCAGTGATTCATTGCCCGGATGAAGAAAACGAATGGCTTCATAAGAAGCTAAAGAAGTATAGGCATAAATACGGCTGGCTACCGGTGGCGTAAACACGTCGTAAATGATCACCTGAGTTAACTGGTCCTGGTTTTGATGTAATACTTCCACGTTATTTATTAAAGCGCTTTTTTTAGAAGTGCACGCTAAAAAAAATACCGATAACGTAATTACTATGATTGCTCCTAAAAATAATTTAATTTTCATTTACAGAACATTTACAATTTTTAATTAATTCTTTTCCCAAATATTTCTTTCTTTACCTGATGCATCTGTTATGCTGCACGACAAAGCATTTTCGGGGATCATGAAAAAACGACTGCCCTGCGAAAGAAAAGAAGCACCAAAATACAATTCTGTTTTTTGATGTTGCCCGTTGCCCAGTATGGTAACTGCAAACACATCATTTTTTTCTGCCTTTATCATTTTACCGGCATGCTTATTTTTATACACCTGCACGGGGCCGCGGTTTTGTGTGGCAATCATTAAATAACTGTTGTCTGCTCCCATCGCTTTGCCCAATGCTTTCCCATTGCCATTGATAAAAATACCACTTTGCAAAATACTCAATGCTGTAAAACCGCCTTTGCCATCTCCTTTTAATACCAGCCCGTTCAAAGCATCGCTACGGCCTACAACTGGATCAGGACTGTAATCATTGGTATTGAAAGCCACATCCAAATTTCCATCGCCATCAAAATCATCCACCACTATCCCGTTCAATGCCGACAGTTGTGCCTGCATGGGCAATGCTTTGATAGTGAAGTGTCCCTTACCATCATTCTGAATATAAGCAGATGCCATATAATTTGCAGCAAGATGTAACGCACCTTTTCTTTTATCCTGTGGTAATACACTATCCATGGTAGCTAACGCATAGCTTTTATAATTTTGAAAACTACGCCTTGTGCCCAGTATTTGTTTTATCATATCATCTCTTCCGTAAGCAGGAAACTCTGCCCATGAAGCATTCCGTGTTAAATTATTCATCAAATACAAAGAAGGAATGGCATCATAACTTCCGTTACCATCAAAATCTTTGGCATAAATATTTACTGGATGTTCTGCTGTAGCCCTGTAAAAAGAATTCAGCCCTAAATTGCCAGCGATATAATCTATGTCGCCATCATTATCAAAATCGCCTGCCGTAATGCTATTCCACCAACCGGTGATATTGCTGATCCCCGTAGCAGAATTAGCATTTACAAATTTTCCTTTTTCATTGTGTAAAAAAGTGATGGGCATCCATTCGCCTGTTAGTACCAAATCTACCCATCCATCATTATCATAATCAGAAAATATCATATCGCAGGTAAGACCAATATTTTGTAATGCAGGAGCAATATCATTGGTAACATCTGTAAATTTTACCACACCATTTTTAGAATCGTTACGGTAAATAAAACTGCTTACAGGCCTTGGGTATGCATGCGGATCTACGCGGCCGGCAATGAAAATATCCAGGTCTCCATCCTTATCAAAATCGCATGCCCTTACACAAAATTTACTGGTAAGATTAGCCGGCAGCGCATTGCTGTCGGCAGTAAAATTTCCTTTACCGTTATTGATGTACAATATATCGGTATACGCTTTGGAAGCGCTGTCGTACTGGTAACCGCCTGCAGCGATGTACAGGTCAAGGTCATTATCATTATCTGCATCAAATAATAACAGACCTCTGTCTTCCGATTGTTTCAGTGCTGCCGCCGCTGGTGATAGCATTGCTGCAGTGGTAAACCGTCCATTAGTGCTTTGTGTAAAAATCATCGGGCTAAAACCAGTAACACCTCCAGTAATAAAGTCATCCAGTCCATCACCATTAATATCGCCCACTGCTATTCCGGGTGCATATTCTGATAATTTATGCGGCAATAATTTTTGGATGTTAAAGTCAACAAAATCTCTTTGCTGTTGTATATAATCAATACCGGCAGCATGGGTAATATTAGTAAACCAATTTCCTGCAGCCAGCATTTGAATACCGGAATTGGCATTAGCAACTGCATTTTTTATATCCGCATTAATAGTACTGTCAGCTGCAGGCTTTTTGATAGTTTGTTTTAAATGGCCGGGCCAGCAAACCACTACAGAATCAATCACTGCATTAGTACCCAGGCCGATATTTATTGATGCTGGTACAGAAGATAAATATCCGCGGAATGGATTATTATTAAAAGTTTGTGTGATGTCTTTTTGAAATACCTGTACAATAGTTCCAATGCCATTGATATTTTTTTCGGTACCGGAAAATTTTAAAGAGATAAAATGTGATTGTTCTTTCCCCTCATTCAATTTGTTTTCGTACATCATGGCGGCATCGCCAATATTGTTGATCACAATATCCAGGTCACCATCATTATCCAGATCTGCATACACGGCACCGTTAGAGAAAGAAGGAGCTTCCATACCCCAGTCGGCAGTTTTATCAGAGAAGGAAAGATTACCATTATTTTTATACAGGTAATTATGGATCTTCACTTCGGGTATTTCCTGCAGCATTTCCTTTTTAGTGGTGAGTGCAAAAGCCTGATTGCGGAAGGTCATGAAATCGCGGTCGGTAATATCTTTCGGAAATCCATTGGTAAATAAAATGTCTTTATTACCATCATGATCAAAGTCGGCTACTAAAGGGCACCAACTCCAGTCAGTTTCGGCTATACCTGCCAGATAGCCTGCTTCGGCAAATACAGGGTGAGTGATAGTATCCTGTTCTCCAATGGTTGGTCCCATGTTCAGTTGCAGCATATTTCTGGGATATTGGTATTGATAGCCGAACAATTCAGTATTTTGATAGGTTTGGTAACTGCTGGGGCTTTGAAACATTTTCTTTCGAAAATTATCCTGCGGTGCCATATCCACTTCCACTACATCGGGCATACCATCATTATTAATATCCACCGCATCACTGCCCATTGAGTTGGCAGCAGTATGTTTAAAATAATCCATTGCATGATCGGTAAAAGTGCCATTATGATTATTGATGTACAGTATATTACTGGATACATAATCATTCAGCACCAGTATATCCTGCCAGCCATCATTGTTGGCATCAAAAATGTCAACGGCATGCGTGTAGCCTTCTATTAATATTCCCGCCTGTGCCGACACATTTGTATACACCGGGTGTTTCAAACTATCATTCCAGTCATTTCGGTATAATCTTCCGGTACTGGGATGTTCTCCATTTAGATTTCTTTTTTTAAACACATTGGCCGCTTCATTCAATATGATATGGTTAACGCCAATATACAGGTCAAGATCGCCGTCATTATCGTAATCAAAAAAATACGCCATCGTACTTTGAGAGGTATCTGCAAGCCCGTATTCTTTTGCCAAGTCTTTAAACACGGGAACATTATTTTTATCTACGCCCTGGTTAACATAAAGGATATTTACTCTTTGCAGCGGATCTGTTTTAGCAGTGGCGCAAACATACATGTCCATTTTGCCGTCATTATTAATATCCACTACAGCCACCCCCCTGCTCCAGTTTCCGTTACCGTTAGTTTTGGATATTTCCGTTACATCTTCAAACTCCATCTTTCCTTTATTCAGGTATAATTTATTGGGAACTAAATTTCCGGTAAAGTACAAATCTTGTAATCCATCATTATTAAAATCGCCTACTCCAACACCACCTCCATTATACACATTGGGGAAATCAAAGATGTTAACAGAATCGGTTTCTGTGACCGTATTGGCAAATGTGATATGCGTTTTACCTGCATCCAGTTTAACAAACTTTCCCTGCTCATTATTTTTACAACCCGTTACAAAAAATATAACTTCAAGCAAAATAAAAAAAGGGATCAAGGTTTTATGGCTGGCAAGCATTGGGATTTTTTTTCAGTTATTGTCAAATGAATAAGCGGGATATGATCAGGCTGCTGGCAATGAAGTTAAGAAAATAAATTTTTTATAAATACTATTAAAGGCAGGACTTAACAGCCCTGCCTTTAATAGTTAAAAAGTCAATTAGTATGTTTATGGTTTTATGAGCCCATGGCTCAAATCAATTTGTTGTTGTGGAATGGCATAGTAATCTTGTTTTGGTCCGCCGGTATAAGCAGGCTTGGGTGCAAGGTCGCCAAACTGCTGGTATTTGATTGCACTTTCATAATTGTAAAAGTCAGTCAGTTCGGTTGTTGCACTGGCCCATCTTACCAGATCGTAAAACCGCTGGCCTTCCATACCCAGTTCAAGCATTCTCTCTAAGCGCACAGCGGAACGTGCTGCAGCCTGTGTAGCAAATACTGTTATGTATGGCTTAGTAACCGGAACGCCATAGGTTACAGGAAAACTTACCACCCTGCTGTTTTGTGCCCTTATACGAACCCTGTTGATCAAAGCAAATGCATTAGGTAAAGAACCTGCTTCAATTTCAGCTTCTGCTAAAAGTAACAACACATCAGAGAAGCGCAGGAAATTAATATTTAATGAAGTTCCGCCAGAAGAGAACCAGATGCTGGCATCGTGCACTGCACCTACCTGAGATTGGCGGATCATAATTTTTTTCCCTGCAAATGGGCCTGCAGTAATATCCCTTTGCCAGCTGGTTAAATAAGTTCCCCAGTCATGAAAGGGAACACCATTTCGTCCTACGGTCCAGTCTAACCTGGTATCAACATTACCTGAGTATTGTGTATAACCGGGTGCGCCACCTGTAACAGGATTGGTTCCTACAGGGTCCAATACCACTGTGTTTTGAGGATTGGCCAATGGTAATCCCGCAGCATCAGTTTTAAAGTTATTAGTAAAATAATAAGTAGGACAGAAAAATCCTGCGCCACCAATTGTAGCAGGTGTATTTAAATTATCGCCCCAGTTGGCATTGTTAGCACCGGCATTATCCTGAGATGAAGACTGAAATGCAAATACCGATTCAGAACTGTTCTCGAATGATACATTAAAGTTATCATCATAGTTAGGGTTCAGGTCGTATTTAACACCTAATGGTGTGGCGCCATTATTCACCACATCCGTCAGCACGGTTTTAGCAGTAGCAAAATCTTTGGTGAACATTAATATTTTTCCATACAACGCACCTGCCGCCCATTTATTTACCCTTGCTTTGGCATCCTGTAAGGCAGGTAAATTTTCATACGCAAATTTTGCATCGGCAACAATCTGTGGAAATATTTCTGTTTCATTAGATACACCGGCAATTACACCATTGGCTAAATCCTGGTCTACTTTTTCATCAATGTAAGGTACTTTACCAAAAGTAATTCTTGCCTGGAAATGATACCAGGCCCTTAAAAAGCGAGCCTGCCCGGCTAAATTATTTTTTGAAGTGGCACTGATATTGGCAACTTTTGCCAGTACTTCCAATGTGGTATTAGTTCGTTTTACACCTTCGTAAAAAGCTTTCCACTTATCATTGAGTGCACCATTGCCCGGCGCATAATCGTGACGGATAGCATTGGTCATGTTGGGCGACTGATCGCCGGGAGTAGAGCCCCTGTTTGCTTCGCCACCTGCCATACTTCCAAATACAAAGTTAGAACCACCCGATCCCCACTCACCACCAATACCCAGGCCTCCATCATAGCCATCCAGCATTGCATAGGCAGATAATAATATCTTATTCACCCCTTTTTCTGTAGACAAGGTTGCCTCATCCAGTACGCCCTGTGGGCTTACATCCAAAAAACTTTTACTGCAGGCATAAAAACCAACTGGTATGGTGGCCAGCAGTAAAATTTTTGCGAAATTATTTTTGATTATTTTTTTCATATTAAAAAGCATTTAAATTTTTTATAGTTGAATCTTTTACAAATTAAAAAGTGATATTGGCCCCAATTAAAAATTGTTTAACAATCGGATAAGAACCAATGTCCACACTAGCAGCCCTGTCGTCGGTACTGGTAATATCAGGGTTAAGGCCTGAGTATTTTGTAATTGTAAACAGATTTGTGCCCTGTATATAAATTCTTGCTTTAGAAATTCTTGCCTTGCTTGAAATAGCTACCGGTAAGGTGTAACCTATTTGTAAATTGCGCAGCCTGAAGTAAGAGGCCTTTTCAATGTAATAAGTATTTACAGCGCTGTTGGTGCTAAAGCCGGTACCACTGGTTAACTCAGCAATAGGTGTTGTTGCATTTGGCCTGCTGCCATCAGGTAGCCAGCTGTTGTACAATGCATCTTTGCTTCTGCCGCCAGGGAATGTACCGGGTGTAAAATCTGTCCACCATTTAGTAAAATTAAAAGCATCTTTTCCGGCAACACCATAAAAGAACGCTGATACATCAAAGGCTTTGTATTCTGCACTTAAATTTAATCCATAAGTAAATTTAGGATTAGGATTGCCAATAATAGAACGGTCTGCATCAGTGATCTTTCCATCGCCATTCAGATCTTTATACTTAAACCTGCCTGGGGCTGCATCTGCCTGTGTAGGAGAAGAAGTTACTTCTGCAGCAGACTGGAACAAGCCCAGTACAGTGTATCCATAAAAAGTGTTTAAAGGGCTACCAGCAAAATTACGGGTGGCGTTTTGGCCTAACCTGTTTTTTTCATTGATAGGACTGTTAAAATCAAAGAATGGTTGTCCATCAAGAGTAATGGCAGTGATCTTATTTTTATAAGTTGTTAATGTAAATGTAGTGCTCAGTTTAATATCCTTGTTGATCTTTGTACGGTTGGTGATCAACAGGTCGAGCCCGTGATTTTCCATACTGCCCACATTTTTAAAAGAAGGGTTATTAGCCACTACTGCGCCGCCAATGGCCTGGCCGGCAGGATTGTACAAAAGGTCTTCTGTTTTTTTCTGGTAGTAATCCAGCACTACATCTGTGCTGTTATTAAACAGCGTAGCATCAAAACCTATATTAGAAGTGATACTGGTTTCCCATTTACCCAAAGGGTTACCCACAAAGGATAAGAAAAATCCTTCTTCAGGCGAATTTTGTGTACCGTTGATATCGTACCATGAACTTTGGCGATTACTCGCAAACGTAGTAAACGCGTTCGATGAACTAACGGCTGCTTCATTACCCAGTTTACCCCAGCTGCCTCTTAATTTCAGGTCGTTAACCCAGGTAACACTCTTCATAAAACTTTCATCAGAAACCCTCCATCCCAAAGAGAAGGCAGGAAAATTACCAAACCGATTATCGCCTAAAAATTTAGAAGATCCGTCTCTTCTTATAGTGGCAGACAATAAGTATTTACCATCATATGCATAATCGGCTTTTGCAAAATAAGACACAGTGGTACCAGGTGTGTATATCTGGCTGCCCCCTAATCCCTGCACAGTACCGTTGCTTAAATTTATAAATGGCGTGTAGTTGTAAGTATAAAAACCTGATGAAGATCCCACTACCTGACGGCCGCCGCCTTTCTGTGCTTCTGTACCTGCTAAAGCACTAACATTATGTTTGCCAAAAATAGCTTTATAACTTAATTGGTTGGTCCATATCCAGTTGTTGTTGCGGACCATTCTTTCGCCATAAGTAGTATTAGCAGTATTTTCGTTATTCTCATATTCTATATATGGATAACTGAATGAGTTGTTGGTATTAATACTACCGCCAAAACTGCTTCTTGCAGTAAAGTGCCTGGCCAAATCAATTTCGGCATACACATTACCAAACATATTTACATTGTTACTGCGGTTGTTTCTGCTGCGGTACAACTGTGCTAAAGGATTTTTTGAGTTACCCCAGGTACCCACACCAGGACCTCCTTTGTTACCTGCAAAATCGCCAGGCACAGAAGTATATATGGGAACGATAGACATCAGCCTGAATGTTTGGCTGATTACACTGGCTTCGGTATTATCATTATTATCACCTGCTCCGGGAGTATTTGCTTCAGAAGAATAGAACTGCAGGTTTTGTCCAACCCTTACACCTTTCATTACATTGAACTCGCTGTTCAGCCTTGCCGTATAACGTTTATAAAATTGATATTTAGTAATCGCTTCCTGGTCAAAATAATTTAAGCTCAATAAAAACCTGCTGTTATCATTTGCACCACTCATCGATAAATTATGATTTTGGATAGGTGCATTGCGGGTGATGGCTTTAAACCAATCGGTACCACTTTTATTTGCAGGTACAATAAAATAAGGATTATAACCGGGATCTCCCAAACGGCTGTAATCAACAGAATACAGGCTGGGATTAACACCAGGATTACCATTCATGATAGGTGTACCATTTGCGGCATACCCTGAATAATAAATATAATCCGGCAATACTGGTGAACTACCGTTTCCATATACAGAACCTGTAGTAGCCACGCCTGCATTTTTACGTGCTAAAAAATATAAATCTGCACTTTCCTGAGGATTCAGTAAATCTAAACCTTTACCGGGGTTTTGAGAACCGTAGTACATATCGTAGGATACATTAACGCCTCTCTTCTTCCCTTTTTTTGTTGTTACAATGATTACGCCATTAGATGCCCTTACCCCGTAAATAGATGCAGACGCAGCATCTTTTAATACCTGCATGCTTTCAATATCATTTGGATTGATACCCGAAATAGAACCCGCCTGTACACCATCAATTACGTACAGCGGATTATTATTATTGAAAGAACCCAGTCCCCTGATACGCACTGTAGCACCTGCACCGGGCACCCCGCTTTGCACAATGGTTACACCTGATGCCCTACCCTGCAGTTGTGCACCTGCATCGGTACCAGGCTGAGATTTAAGATCGGAAACATTTACAACGGTAACCGCACCAGTGATGTCTTTTTTACGCTGGCTGGAATATCCCGTTACTACCACTTCATTTAAATTACCCCGTTGTTCTTTCATGGTAATATCAATAGTTTCCTTTCCGGCAACATTCACTTCAACTGTTTCGTAACCAACAAAAGAAAAAATGAGGGTGCTCTCATTTTTAGAGAGCTGGATGATAAACAATCCTTCAGCTGACGTTGTAACAGCAGCATTGGTCCCTTTAATAGTAACAGTGGCTCCATAAACTGGCTTACCATCTGGTGCTGTTACTTTTCCGGAAATTTTTTTTTGTGAAAAGGCTGATGAGGTTAACAGCAGCAAAGAGAGGACTGTAAACAGCCGTAGAGCAGTTTTTTTTGCAATCATTTTGTTCGATATTTACTCGTTAGATAATGGTAGTGTCATACTGAATTATAGCAGATTCAGATGATTTAATAAAATTGCAAATATTAATTCAATCTTTATAATGATATTTTTACCAATACAAGTATTTTTTTGATATTATTAAAGCAGTTTTGTAAAGATTTGCAACTTTATACAAGTAATTTATCCAATTGATATTATTTTAACCTCAAACAATGCAATACTGTACCATATAACTTTAGCAGTAGTAAAAATGGCAATATTTTTACACGAAAAAGCCGACCAAAAAGATTGCAAAATCAAAAAAAATGAAAATACTTATCTTACTCACTGTATTACTACTGGATTATTATACCACACTGATTGCTCAGCAACCTGATATAAGAATTGACCTTCATCCTAACAGTAAGCAGCATTTTTTTTCTGCTGCCAACCCTTTAATACAATATACAGGTAGAATTGATTTCAGGCACAAAGCATTGCCCAGAACATGGAGCCCCGGAGTTTATATGACAATGAGGTTTACAGGCAATTTAATTACAGCTGTAATTAATGACCAGGAATTATGGAACAGCAATCATAATTACCTGCAAATAATTATTGATGATACAATGAAGCGGATACAGACAAAAGCAAAAACTAATTTCATTACGCTATTCAATTTATCTGATGGTCCGCATACGCTTACCATTTGTAAAAACACAGAATCAAATATTGGCTTTATCGAATTTGCAGGAGTGTATTGTAACGAATTACTCACTCCTGTTCCCAAACCCAAAAGAAAAATGGAATTCATTGGCAATTCTATCACCTGCGGCGCCAGCAGTGATGCAAGCGAAATCCCCTGTGGCAAAGGAGTTTGGCAAGACCAACACAATGCATATATGGCTTACGGCTCTGTTACTGCAAGAGCGTTGAATGCACAATGGCATTTAAGTTCGGTATCGGGCATTGGTCTAATACACAGCTGCTGCAACATGAATATTATAATGCCTCCGGTATTTAATAAAATTGATCTTCGCGGAGATTCAGTGCTATGGAATTTCAAACAGTATCAACCCGATGTACTTACAGTTTGTCTGGGACAAAATGATGGCATACAGGACTCTGCTATTTTTTGTACTGCCTATATCAATTTTATTCATCAGCTGCGAAGCTATTATCCCAAAACAAAAATTGTTTTACTAAGTAGCCCGATGGCAGATGAAAAATTAAAAGCGGTATTGAAAAAGCAAATTATTGCCATCGTGAATTCCGTAAACAAAAACAGTCGCAGCAAGCTAGGTTATTATTTTTTCAGCCGTTCCTTCAATGGCGGATGCGATTATCATCCGAGTATGGAAGAACATCAGCTTATTGCAAAAGAGCTAACCGGCTATTTAAAAAAACTCATGCACTGGTAATTATTTTTTTACCGGACTGGTATCTATATTCCAGTCATCTGTACGAAATAAATTTACCGGTAAGCCCTCTGTGCTGAATACATTGGGCATAGCGGTATTACTGAATCCAAAGCGTACTGCAACAGGAGCGGTAATTTCTTTACTCCATACCACAACAGTACTACCCTGTAATTTCACCATGGCAGGTACAAATTTTTTATCGGCGCCGGCAATATAAAATTCAGAGGCTGTTTTACCTTTTATAAGCAGGCCTTTTTCTGCATCGGAAAAGTTAATGCGGATTTTATTCTTTTCTACCTGCATGGATTTGTATGCCGGACTTTTATAGGCGATTCCTGTTTGTGCATAATGATCAGCAAGCGCATAATTGGCTAATCGTTCCCCTACTTCTTTTTTTAATTTAGGATGGATATCGCTGATATTATCTACCAGGTCGCTGGTAACCACCATGCCTGTTTTTTTAAATACCGTGCTTTTGGTTTGCGCTTCACGTAACAAAGCACAAACATTATTATCGCCGTAGGTATAAGGAGCTATCTGAACAAAATAAAAAGGAAAATCGGCATTCCATTTATTGCGCCATTCACTGATCATGGACGTAAACAAACGCTGGTAGGTTGAGGAAGCACTTGTATTGCTTTCGCCCTGATACCAGATGGCTCCGGCAATGGGAAAATTGGTTAAAGGGGCAATCATGGCATTGTATGCCGCACCGGGTGTTGTTGGCCACCATTCAATCGGCTTCAATTTTTCTGCAGCATTTTTTAAAATGGCATCATTCTCCACAATCTCCTCGGGTGTCCAAACTTCTGCAGGTGTACCGCCCCAGCTGGCACAAATCAATCCCACAGGCACTTTCAGCTGTGCATGTAATTTGCTGCCAAAAAAATAAGCAGCCGTGCTGAAACTCTTCATGGTTTCGGGTGTACATACCACCCACTGTGCTTTAACATCTTCTGCAGGGTATAATGAAGTTGTTTTAGGAATATAAAAAAACCGGATCTCGTTATTAGTGGCCGCTTTTACTTCTTCTTCGTATTTCATTCCCCAATTAATATTCATTTCCATATTGCTTTGACCACTGGCCAGCCATACTTCACCAATCAATACATCCTCCAGTAAAACCGTATTAGAGGTTCCTGTGATAGAAATAGTGTAATTTTTACCAGCTGCAGGTGTTACAATCGCAGTTTCCCATTTAGCCATGCCTGTGGCTTTTGTAGTATAGGTAGTGGTATCCCAGCTGCATTTAATTACAATCTTTTCTCCAGGATCGCTCCAACCCCAAATTTTGAGTTGGGTATTTTGCTGTACTACCATATGGCTGCCAAAAATTGCAGGCAGCGATACTTTGGCAAAAGTGGCCGCACTTATAATTACAGCCAAAACCATAAAGAGCATCTTTTTCATATCCGGTAAAATTGATGATGATTGAATCAATAAAAGTAAATGATATCGCCAGTATTTAAATATAATATTTTGCACTCCTTTTATTACAACTATCGCAAATTTGAAATAGCAATTTTTATAAGGATACCCCTTCACTGAATCAAGTAACATAATACCACCAGCAGCATTTACCCTTTCCCGCATTTGAATACAACCGATTTACTTACTCAAATTTACTTTTGAAATAGCGAATCCTGTTCCGTCATCTTCCACTTCTATCTGCAGCAGAATATTAATTCTTAATCACCCTTGCGCCAAAAATTCTTCCTGCCGTTTTTCCGTAGTTGGCTTCAATACGAATGGTTACTTTTTCTTTATGCTCTATCAGCTCTCCCGGTAAGGGGTAAGTGCGGAAATAAAATTTACCTGTGATTCCACCTTTTAGTTCTTCCGTGGCTATTTTACGGCCATCTACTATAATATCAAACTTGCGGTCTTTATCATCGCCAATATAAGTGAGCAGTAAACTGTTACCTGCTCCTGCTGCATATTGCACTTTCATATCAAAGGCAAAATAATTATCTGCCCTGGCTTCTCGTCCGTTTACGCCCATGGCATCACTCACATAAGATCTTTCACTTGCCGTAAGTTGATGGTCTCTTTCGGGCTGCATTTCGCCAATGCGGAAATTATCAATTGTTCTGGCTTCTATTTCTTTTTGTTCCTTTTTTTCTCTTTCATATTCTTCCTGCCTTGCAGTCCATTGTGCATTGTTAAAATAATCCCAGTACACACTATAATATTCTTTATAGGTTTTGTAAAAAGGAATTAATGTTACATCAAAAGGCTTGCCTGTTGATTGCGTTGCAAATTGCAGCGGCTTGCCTGCAACAGGTTTTATCCAGTCGTTTACATTTCTGTTATCGGTCAGTAAAACCGGGACTCCTGTTACCGGATCAGGCATGGTACTACCTAACTGTCCGGCCAGCACTAAAGGCCCGTATAAAAAAGCAATGCGGTTGGCATTATCGGGCATGCTTTCGGTATACAAACTCATGGCCATGGTTATTTCTAATCGATCCCCATTTTTCCATTTTCTGTCAACTGTAATAAAACCTCTTTCATCAATTGAGGCAATAACATTTACTCCGTTCACTTTACAACTCATGCCATTTTTTGCCCACCATGGTTTGCGGATGATGATGGCGAATTGCTGTGCTTTTTTTGAACTGATGCTGATTGTTGTGCTACCCGTTTCAGGATAAGCCGTTTCTTGTTTTACAGTAATCCCTCTGGTTTTCCAGTTTAATACAGAAGGAATAAAAAGATTTACATACAGACTGCCTTCTTTTCCTTCATAATAAATTCCTTCAGTGTATTTGGTATGATTTTCCATACCACTGCCCACGCAGCAGGTAAATGTATTGAACGAATCGCTGAAAGATTTTTGTGTACCCATACGCAGGGGAACAAAATAACTCATCATGCCGCTCTCCGGATTTTGCGAGGCCAGAATATGATTGTACAAAGCTCGTTCATAATAATCGCCATATACAGCTGAAGGCTGCCATGCAAACAAATGCCGGGTGAGTTTTAGCATATTGTAGGTATTGCAGGTTTCGCAGGTATTATCGCTTAACCTGTCATTCAGTTTATTGGCTTCCCCGCAATATTCATAATTGCTGTTGCCGCCAATTACATAACTGTGATGATTCACCATGGTTTCCCAAAAAAAACCGGCAATGATTTTATCCGATTCATTTCCGGTGAGTTCATATTGCCTGGCACTGCCAATGGCTTTGGGCACATTAGTATTGGAATGTTTGCCTGGCATTGGATCAATCTTTTCCGATAAAGGCTTCATCACAAAATCATCATGAAATTTATACGAGAGGGCAAGATATTTTTTTTCAGCAGTAACCGCATACAAATTAGCCAGAATATCATTCATGCCACCCCATTCGCAGCGCAACATTTTTTGTAATTGTTCGGCAGATAAATTTTGTAAGGTATTGGCAGTCCAGTCGGCCATACCCTTTACTATTTGCAGGGCTTTTGTATTACCGCATTGCAGATAGGCGTCCAGCAAACCTGCCATCAGTTTATGTACGGTATACCAGGGGCTCCATCCGCCGTTTAAATCAAAACCGCCGGATTTAATTTGTCCTTTTGCCAGTTTGCCAAAAATAGAATCTTCATTGGGAATAGCACCTACATAACCGGTCTTTCGTGCCTCCTGACAAAGGGCTAATTCAATTACGATATTGTCTACTCTTTGCTTAAATTCTTTATCGCCGGTGGATGCATACATCATGGCACAAGCACTCAGGTAATGCCCCAGTGTATGTCCGCTCAGGCCTTCACTTTCCCATCCGCCATATACCTCTCCCTTTGCGGGCAGTCCGGCATTTTTATAAAAGCGGTGGAGCAATCGGTTGGGTTCAAGCAATAATAAATAAGCCCCGTCTTTATCCATGGCGTTTTTAAATGGACTACCATCCAGCAAACGCACATCTTTTAAGTTGAAAGCATAAGCCTGTATATCAGTAACAGGTGGCACTTTTATTGTATTGGACTTTTTTTCGGGGATATAAGATTGCGCATGCAGCAGTGTTAATGCACTCATAACTATTGCAATCAACAACAGCATATTTTTTTTCATTTTCTTTTATAAGATAGTTTACAGAAAATTATTTAAAATCAAAGCGACAGAAAAGTTCAGGCAGTGATTTATTCATTGATATTTTTTACAGAAAATCGGGGGTTAATAAATTCCCATTCTTTAATCGTTGCTGCATGGTGTTCTTTTTTTACAATCGCATTAAATTGCTGTATCAGTTCCGGATGTGCTGCTGCAATATCTGTGGTCTCATTCCTGTCGATTTTTAAATTAAATATTTGCCAGGGTGCATTTGGGTCTTTCCTTACATTGGTTCTTATTCCTTTCCAGTCGCCCATTCGTATTGCAATCTGTCCGCCTTTTTCGGGATATTCAAAAAACAGGTAGGCATGCTTTTTTTGTGTTGTGGGTTTGCCTAATAATTCAGGTAAAAAAGAAATACCATCGGTATGATTGGTTGGCTGCTGCGTAAGTTCTGCCAGTGTAGCCATCAGGTCAAACTGGGCAGAAGGCAGGCTGCTGACTGAGGCAGCTGAAATTTTGCCCGGCCATCTTGCAATAAATGGCTCTCTGATGCCGCCTTCATACAGATCCATTTTTTCTCCCCGCAATCCTCCATTACTGTTGAAGAAATGCCGGTTAACGCCGCCATTAAAAGTGGCCCCGTTATCACTGCTGAACATGATGATGGTATTTTCATCTAAGCCAAGTACCTGTATTTTTTTCATGATGATACCCACCTGTTCATCTAAAAAACTAATCATTGCGGCATAGGATGATAAAGGATATTTTGCAGCAGCATATCCCTGCTGACCATAATAGGGATGCTCATCAAACTGTCCGATGTATTGTTGCAGATAGGTTTTAGGTATTTGCAATGATACATGCGGAATAGTATAAGGTAAATACAGAAAGAAAGGCTGATGTTTATTGCGGTCAATAAAAGCCAATGCCTTTTCAGTCATTTTTGTTGGTGCATAATCTTTGCCAATATAATAATCAAAGTCTGCATCAGTTGCAGTGACAGAATCTATTTTTTGATGCACATAGATATAAGAATTATTCAGGGTATCCCATTTTCCATTTTCCCAAAGATGTGTGGGATAATAATTATGTGCCTGCTTCTGATCAAGATATCCATAAAAATAATCGAAGCCCTGATTATTAGGATTGCCGGAACCATTGGCCATGCCCATTCCCCACTTTCCAATTCCTCCGGTTGCATAGCCGGCCTGTTGCAGCATTTTGGCAATGGTAAAAGTACCTTCAGGTAAAGGCATTTGTCCGCCTTCCAAACTATCAGGGAATCCCCCCATTTCATAATTGCCGCGAATAAAAGAATGACCCCCATGTTTACCCGTCATCAGCATGCAACGTGCAGGCGCACAAACAGGAGTACTGGTATAGTGATCGGTAAACCGGATGCCTTCTTTAGCCATTCGGTCAAGATTAGGCGTTTTTATTTTTTGCTGCCCGTAACAACCAAGTTCTGCATAACCCATATCATCAGCATAAATGTAAATGATATTGGGGCGGTTAATATTGCCGGCAGTTTTTTTTACCTGCGACAGTACGGTACCTGCATTGAAAGCAAATATTGTTATGAAGAATAACTTAACAGGAATCAGTAATAGTCTGCAGGCAGTCATATACTCAATTTTAAAAATGGTTTAATGCCACAGTAAAATAAAATCATTTTTTTTATCCAACCGTGTTTTCATCTATCAAATACAAAACTGACAAGTAATTTTCTTTCACTGCTTCCGACAAAGCAATTTCGCAGGTTTTGGTGGAAGAATAATAGCCATCGTATTTTTTTTCTTTTACCTCTGTTGCTTCATGATTGGTTGCCGATGCAGTAAGTTCGGGAAACAGAAAACCACGGTCGCCGGCCATACCACAGCAGCCACCATAGTTGGGTATGGTTACCTCTTTGGCAAAATATTTGGCTACTTTAATAAACTTGTCTTCTGTTTTCATTTTCTTTAATGAACATACCGGATGCAATACAATATGCTGTTCATTTTTTTTCACTTCCACAAAAGGCATTACCATATCATGTAAAAATTCCACACTGTCCATTATGTTCAACCTGTCGTATTTAGTTTTTTGTGCCTCATCAAGCTCCGGCCGCATTTGCTGCAGGGTATACGCACAGGAACTAACGTCGATCACTACGGGCAGCGCCCCTTCTTGGCTGGACTGCCATAACTGATCCACTATTTTGTTGGCTGTAAAACGATAGGCATCAGTAAATCCTTTTGAAGAAAAAATCTGACTGCAGCAAGAACCTTTTACATCCTGTAATACATTTACTTCAACGCCAGCTTTATTGCAAACACTCATAAAGGTTTCCATTAAGTTTTTTTCTTTCCCCTTATACGTGCCCA
Organism: Ferruginibacter sp.; assembly: GCA_037140275.1. Taxonomy (GTDB): domain Bacteria; phylum Bacteroidota; class Bacteroidia; order Chitinophagales; family Chitinophagaceae; genus Ferruginibacter. The sequence goes on from JBAXET010000046.1 coordinate 18,946, forward strand.
TTGTTCTGGAGATACAGGCAGGAAAATATACAATGGCATTTTTTGTTTGCCCGCTTTTGACAGTTGGCTTTGACTGAAGTATTGTAAGCTTTGGTGGTGCCAGCAAATGATTGGACCATAGCGGCATTGCAGGAATCAGTTTTTTTAATCCCTTCGTCAGGTTAATCATGGCGTTTTGCCCCAGTACTGCATTAAAGCCATTACCCGCTTTCAAGGCAGCTCGTACTAGCCATTCTACCAGTTTAAAATTTTTAGCCACCCATAAAGCCGTTTTGTTAGCCCCTGCCGAGTGGCTTTCTCTTCTTAATCTTTTAATCAGATCTCCTGTGTTAATATCCACCGGGCAGGCGGTAGCACAAAGTCCGTCCACTGCACAGGTTTCATTACCATCGTACTGGTATTGATCTAACAGCAGTTTATAATTATTAGTATCGCCTGCCAGTTCCAGATTTTTCAACACCCGGCGAATTACAATTCTTCGTCTTGGTGTAGCCGTAAGGTCGCGGCTGGGGCATACAGGCTCACAGAAACCACATTCAATACAACGATCCACTTCCGATTCTACGGCAGGCATTTGTTTAAGGTCTTTGATATGGGCAGCAGCATCTTCGTTAATGATCACGCCGGGATT